>NZ_JAGTHU010000009.1:0-110557 GCF_019895135.1 Dermacoccus sp. Tok2021 | reverse complement strand
CCCCCCCCGCCCCCCCCCCCCCCGCTTCGTTGTCAGCTCAGCGAGAGCGTCAGGCCGTGGCCGTGCCCTCGCCGCCGCCGGTGTTGCCACCGACCGGGCCGCCGAAGTCCATCGGACCGGACAGGTCGTCCGACGACGGGACAGCGCCCTTCATGTCGGTGTCGACCTGGTCGGATGCTCGCGTGTGCTCCGAGAGCGCCTTCGGCGTGCCGGAGAACGTGAACTTCGCGTCCTTGCCCTCACCGTCGGCGTCCACGAGCACGAGGTCGCCCTTGGACAGCTCGCCGAAGAGGATCTTCTCCGACAGCTGGTCCTCGATCTCGCGCTGGATCGTGCGACGCAGCGGACGAGCACCGAGAGCCGGGTCGTAGCCGCGCTTGGCGAGCAGGTTCTTGGCGGTCTGCGTGAGCTCGATCGCCATGTCCTGGTCCTTGAGGCGCTCGTCCAGCTTCGCGACCATGAGGTCGACGATCTGCACGATCTCCTCCTGCGACAGCTGCGGGAACACGATCGTGTCGTCCACGCGGTTGAGGAACTCGGGGCGGAAGTGCTGCTTGAGCTCCTCCGAGACCTTCGCCTTCATCCGGTCGTAGTTGCTGCGCTGGTCGTTGCCGGCTGCGAAGCCGAGCGTGACGCCCTTCGCGATGTCGCGAGTGCCCAGGTTCGTCGTCATGATGATGACGGTGTTCTTGAAGTCCACGACACGGCCCTGGCTGTCGGTCAGGCGACCGTCCTCCAGGATCTGCAGCAGCGAGTTGAAGATGTCGGCGTGAGCCTTCTCCACCTCGTCGAACAGGACGACCGAGAACGGCTTGCGACGCACCTTCTCCGTCAGCTGGCCGCCCTCTTCGTACCCGACGTAGCCGGGGGGCGAACCGAACAGACGCGAGACGGTGTGCTTCTCCGCGTACTCGGACATGTCGAGCGTGATGAGCGCGTCCTCGTCACCGAAGAGGAACTCGGCGAGCGACTTGGCGAGCTCGGTCTTACCCACACCGGTCGGGCCGGCGAAGATGAACGAACCACCGGGACGACGCGGGTCCTTGAGCCCCGCACGCGTACGACGGATGGCCTGCGACAGCGCCTTGATGGCGTCGTCGTTGCCGATGACGCGCTTGTGCAGCTCGTCCTCCATGCGCAGCAGTCGCGAGGACTCCTCCTCGGTCAGCTTGAACACCGGGATGCCGGTGGACGCGGCGAGAACCTCGGCGACGAGCTCCTCGTCGAGCACGGCCGCGACGTCCTGGTCGCCGGCCTTCCAGGCCTTCTCCTTGGCTTCCTTCTCCTCGACGAGCTTGCGCTCGTCGTCACGCAGGGAGGCGGCCTTCTCGAAGTCCTGGCCGTCGATGGCCGATTCCTTCTCGCGACGCACGTGCGCGATCTTCTCGTCGAACTCGCGCAGCTCCGGCGGAGCCGTCATGCGACGGATGCGCAGGCGAGCGCCGGCTTCGTCGATGAGGTCGATCGCCTTGTCCGGCAGGTACCGGTCGGTGATGTAGCGGTCGGCCATGTTGACGGCGCCGACGAGCGCGGAGTCGGTGATCGTCACGCGGTGGTGTGCCTCGTAGCGGTCACGCAGACCCTTGAGGATCTCGATCGCGTGCGGGATCGACGGCTCGTTGACCTGGATCGGCTGGAAACGACGCTCGAGCGCCGCGTCCTTCTCGATGTGCTTGCGGTACTCGTCGAGCGTCGTCGCACCGACCGTCTGAAGCTCACCGCGGGCGAGCATCGGCTTGAGGATCGACGCGGCGTCGATCGCACCCTCGGCGGCACCTGCGCCGACGAGGGAGTGGATCTCGTCGATGAACAGGATGATGTCGCCGCGCGTGCGGATCTCCTTGAGCACCTTCTTGAGGCGCTCCTCGAAGTCACCGCGGTAGCGGGAACCGGCGACGAGCGAGCCGAGGTCGAGCGAGTAGACGTGCTTGTCCTTGAGCGTCTCGGGCACGTCGCCCGCGACGATCGCGGCGGACAGGCCCTCGACGACGGCCGTCTTACCGACACCGGGCTCACCGATGAGCACCGGGTTGTTCTTCGTACGACGCGACAGCACCTGCATGACGCGCTCGATTTCCTTCTCGCGCCCGATGACCGGGTCGAGCTTGCCCTCGCGGGCGGCCTGCGTCAGGTTGCGACCGAACTGGTCGAGCACCGTCGAACCCGCGGGCGTGCCCTCGGCGGGGCCGGACGACGACGCGCCGACGCCGGCACCGGCCGGCTCACCCTTGCCCTGGTAGCCCGAAAGGAGCTGGATGACGGTGGTGCGCACCGTCGACAGGTCTGCGCCGAGCTTGACGAGGACCTGCGCGGCAACGCCCTCACCCTCGCGGATGAGGCCGAGCAGGATGTGCTCGGTGCCGATGTAGCTGTGGCCGAGCTGCAGCCCCTCACGCAGGGAGAGCTCGAGAACCTTCTTCGCGCGGGGCGTGAAGGGAATGTGGCCGGACTGCGTCTGCTGCCCCTGGCCGATGATCTCCTGAACCTGTTCACGCACGGCGTCCAAGGAGATGCCGAGCGACTCGAGCGCCTTGGCGGCAACGCCTTCGCCTTCGTGGATGAGGCCCAGGAGGATGTGCTCCGTGCCGATGTAGTTGTGGTTGAGCATGCGCGCTTCCTCCTGCGCGAGCACCACCACACGGCGGGCACGGTCGGTAAACCGTTCGAACATGTCATCTCCTCGATGCCGAGATCTCACTCGATGCTAGCCGGGAGCGCCGAGATCGCACGTTTCGCGCGTTCGAGGCTCGCCGGGCTTCGACGTTGCCAACGCCTCGATCCGTCATCCTGTTCCGCATCGACGCCGGAAGTGGCACGCGTTCGCCGTGGGCGGAACCGAGCCCGATGTCCTGCGTGGGTTTGATGCGTGAAACCAACCGGGTCACGGCTCGCCTCGTCGCTACGCTGGCCGACGTGCAAACCGTCACGCTCCGCCTCCGTGTCTTCGGCCTCGACGTCGATGTCGACGTGCCCGCGGAGCGAGCGGAGTCGATCCGTTCGCAGTGGGCGTGGTGTCTGCCCGATTCGCCTGCCCAGCGCGACATCGCGCCGCTGCCGGGCGCGCCCGAGCTCAACGACGAGCCCCTCACCGTCACGCGCGGCGCCGACGGCGAATCGGACGACCACATCGCCGACTACAACCTCACGACGAGCATCACCCGCGAGGCAATCGGACGCCGCGCAGCCCAGTTCGTCATGCTGCACGCCGGCGGCGTCGCGGAGCCGGAGACCGGCCGAGTCGCAGGGTTCGTCGCCGCATCAGGTACGGGTAAGACGACGGCCACCCGCCACTTCTGCTCCCGCGGCTACGGCTACGTCAGCGACGAGTCGCTCATCATCGGCGAGGCCCGCACGGTCATGCCCTACCCGAAGCCGCTGTCGGTCGTCATCGACCCCAGCAAGCCGTACGAGAAGACACAGCACGACCCTGGCGAGGTGGGGCTCGCGTTCCCTCCGGCCGGGCCGCTGACGCTCGGACCGCTCGTCGTTCTCGTCCGCGAGCGTGGCGAGGAGGCGTCGGGCGACGTCGCCCGCCTGGAGCACACTCATCTCTTCGACGGCCTCGCTCAGGTTCTCCCTCAGTCGTCGGCCATGCCGGAGATTCCCGGTTCGCTCGACGTCCTCGCGCGGCTCGCCCAGGGGGGTGGGGGCATCCACGAGATGCACTACCGGGAAATCGCCGAGACCGAGCACCTCCTGCGGAGGGCCCTCGCGCTCGAACCGCTGGAGCCGTTCTGGCGCCACGTGCCCGGCGCGTGGGGTGACACCTCGCCCTACCTTCCGCCGGAGCAGTTTCCCGTCGACCCCGATCGAGTGGCGGAGGGCCTCGAGGTCGAACGCGCACGTTTCGTCGACGCCCTCGTCGACGACGAGGTCATGGAGGCCATCGTTCTGCTCGGCGCGGCGCCGGTGCGGATGTCGGGGCTCGCGACACTCGTGTGGGACGCGAGCGCCGAGCCGCGCGACCTCGAGCAGCTCACAGCGCAGTGCGTCGCGGAGCTCGGCGACCACCCGGACGCCACGGCCCTCGTGCAGGAGACCCTCGTCCAGATGCTCGCCGACGGGGTGTTGCGCCCGGTCGAGTAGCGGAGTCGCGACCGGCGAGCCGCAGCGTCAGACCGCTTCGCCGCGCGCCTTCTTCGCCCGGTCGACGCTGGCCTGCAGAGCCGCGAGAAGATCGACGACCTCGGCGCTCTCCTCCTTCTCGGCCTCGGGCTCGTGGACCTCTCCCCCGGCGAGCTTGGCCTCGACGAGCTGCTTGACGGCCTGCTCGTACTCGTCCTCGTAGGCGCTCGGGTCGAAGTCACCCGAGAGCGATTCGACCAGCATCGCGGCCATCGCCTGCTCGGCGTCGGTGACCTCGCTCTTCTCGGCGAGCACCGCGAAGTCGGGCTCGCGCACCTCGTCGGGCCACAACAGCGTCTGCAGCACGAGGGTGTCCTCGTGAACGCGCAACACCGCCACGGTCACGCGCGTGCGGATGGCCACCGTCACGACGGCGACGCGACCGCTCTCCTCGAGCGCGCTGCGCAGAAGGGCGTACGGCTTGATCGCGGCCTTGTCGGGTTCGAGGTAGTAGACCTTGTCGAGCACGAGCGGGCTGATCTGCTCGGCCGGCACGAAGCGGTCGACTGCGATCTCCTTGCTCGTCGACAGGGGCAGCTCGGCGAGGTCGGCGTCGGTGAGCACGACCATCTGACCCTCGTCGGTCTCGTAGCCCTTCGCGATGTCGCTGTAGGCCACCTTCTCGCCGTCGAGACTGCACACCCGCTGGTACTTGATGCGCCCGCCGTCCTCGGCGTGGACCTGACGGAACGGAACGTCGTGGTTCTCGGTGGCGGAGTACAACCGCACCGGCACGTTGACGAGGCCGAAGCTGACCGCGCCCTTCCAGATGGCTCGCATGGCGTCCTTTCCTCGCGGGCTGCGTGTGGCCCGCACACCGCGTCTAGGGTGAGCCTATGCGCCCCATGCTCGCCTCACCCGCAGCAGCGCCGCCGACGGGGCCGTCGTGGCGCCACGAGGTGAAGTGGGACGGCATTCGCGCCATCGTCACGGTGAGCGGCGGCGAGGTGAGCACCGCCACCCGGTCCGGCGCCGACGCCACGGCTCGCTTCCCCGAGATCACCGGCTCGCACCTCGCCGACTTCGACGACATCGTGCTCGACGGCGAGATCGTCGCCCTCGTCGACGGAGCACCCGACTTCCGCACGGTGATGCACCGGCTCGCTCCCGGAGGAAGCCGCTCGCGAATGTCGGCAACCTCGCCCGAGGACGCCCGGCGCATGGCCCGAACCCCCGTGCGGTTCATGGCCTTCGACGTCCTGCGCGCCGCCGGCCACGACGTCGTCACGATGCCGTGGAGCGCCCGGCGCGCCCTGCTCGAGGGGGCGGGCGTGGCTGACGGCGTCGCCGTCGAGGTGCCGGAGGCGTACGAGGACGGCGCGGCCCTTTTCGCCGCGACGCTCGAACAGGGCGTGGAAGGCATCGTGAGCAAGCGCGTCGACGCTCCGTACCGACCCGGCGTGCGCAGCGAGGAGTGGCTCAAGAGCGTCCATCGCCAGGCGGACACCTTCGTCGTCGGAGGCTGGCGGCCGGTCGCGGGTTCGCTCGCGCAGGTGGGTGCGATCCTCGTCGGCGAGGTGACCGACAACGGCCTGCGCTACCGCGGCCGCGTGGGGACCGGCTTCTCCGCCTCCAGCGGTCGGGCGTTGCTCGAGTGGCTCACGCCGATGCCACAGTGCCCCTTCACCGCCGACGACCTGCCGCCCGAGGACCTCGAGGGCACGCACTGGGTGCGCCCGGAGATCACGGTCGACGTCACCCACCTCGGCCGCAGCGCCGGCGGGCGCCTGCGTCAGCCGTCCTACAAGGGTCTGCGCCTCGACATCGGGGGTGCGCGTGGCTGACGAACCGACGGTCACCGTCGCCGAGGTCGACGGGCGGCGCCTGAAGCTGACGAATCTCGACAAGCTCCTCTACCCCGCCACCGAGACGACGAAGGGCGAGGTGCTCCACTACTACGCGGCTGTCGCACCGCGCCTGTTGCCGCAGATGGCCGGGCGCCCCGTGACGCGCGTCCGCTTCCCCCACGGCGTGGGCGACCTCAACTTCTTCGAGAAGAACGTGCCCGGCGGAGCGCCCTCGTGGCTGACGGCGCACGACATCGACGGCGTGCGCTACCCCTTCGTCGACTCGACGGCGGCGCTCACCTACTTCGCCAATCTCGCGTCGCTCGAGTTCCACACGCCGCAGTGGCGCTGGGAGAACGGCGAGCGCCGGGCTCCCGATCGCCTCGTGCTCGACCTCGACCCCGGCGCACCCGCGGGCCTCGACGAGTGCGCGCGCGTGGCCCTCGTCATGAAGGACCTGCTCGATTCCCTCGGGTGGGCCTGCGTACCCGTCACCTCGGGCAGCAAGGGGATGCAGGTCTACGCGGCCCTCGACGGGAAACGCTCGAGCGACGAGGCCCGCGAGTTCGCCCGCGTCGTCGCGGAGAAACTCACCGAGCTCGAACCTGATCTCGTGACGGCCAAGATGACCAAATCCCTACGCCCGGGAAAGGTATTCATCGATTGGTCGCAGAACGTGGCGGCGAAGACGACCATCACGCCGTGGTCACTGCGCGGAAGGAACCGGCCCTTCGTTGCGCTGCCGCGCACGTGGGACGAGATCAGCAACGCGGCGGACAGCCCCGGAACTCTGGAACAGATCGATCTCGACGAGGTGCTCGATCACAGAATGCACTCGGAAGATCCTATGAACATCCTGAAAAGAGGATAAAACAAACCAAATGGTCCGTCATTGGATGAAATGACGAGCCCTTTGGTTTGTTCACCGAGTTCAGTTCAGCCCTTGGCGGCGTCGAACGCCTTGAGAACGTCGGCCGAAACGCGACCACGGTCGCTGACCTTGTAACCGTTCGCACGACCCCACTCGCGAATCTCGTTCAGATCGTTACGAGCTGACGTCGTGCGAGCCTGCTGCTTGCGGCCACCGACACGACGCGCGTGCCCGACCCACTTCGAGAGCGAGTCGCGCAACTGCGCGGCGTTCGCGTCAGAGAGGTCGATCTCGTAGCTGACGCCGTCGAGACCGAATTGAATGGTCTCCGCGGCCTCTGAACCGTCGATGTCGTCCTCAAGCGTCACGTGTACACGCTGCGCCATGTTGTGCACCCCTTCAGGCCATTTCATTGAGCCGAGCACTGCGCTCGGTCACTTCAACAAGGCAAGCCTAACGAAAGGGTTAAGAAAAACGAAAATCTAATTATCACGATCGACCGAGCGATCAATTCGGCTATCCATCGTTCCAGGTGCCGACTTGGGAAGGTGCGCATTCTGCAGAACTGCGTCTGCTTCCTTCGGCGCGACGGTGCCCTTGGCAAGGTCGTGATCACGTTCCCACTGCTGCTGGGCGATGCGCTCGCGGCGGTCGCCCTCCATGATGTGGCGCATGATGACGTAGAAGAGACCGAGGATGCCGATGGACGGCACGAGCGTCTGAATGGCCGGCCACAGGGTGTCCACGACTTCACGTCCTTTCGTCGAATCCGAGCGCGGCGCTCGGAGCCTTCATTCTACGGATGCCCGCTCCGAGGCGGGCGCCCACGTCAGCGATCGCCGCCGATGACCAGCGGGATGTTGTCGATGAGGCGCGTCGTCCCCACCTTCGCGGCCACGGCGAGCAGTGCCTCTCCGCGGAAGTACTCGGGCACCTGTTCGAGCGTCACCGGGTCGACGAGCACGAGATAGTCGACGAGCGCGAGCGGCTCATGCACGAGCACCTCACGGGCCGCACGCCGAACGGCGGCCGGGCCGGAGTTGCGTGCAGCTTCCCCGGCCTTGAGTGCCTTCGACAGGCACAGGGCCACCTCGCGGTCGTGCTCACTGAGGTAGACGTTGCGGCTGGAGAGGGCGAGGCCGTCGTGCTCGCGCACCGTCGGGACGCCGACGATCTCGACGGGCATGTCGAGGTCGCGCGCCATGCGCTTGATGAGCAGGAGCTGCTGCGCGTCCTTCTGCCCGTAGTAGGCGCGGGTCGGGCCGACGATGTTGAGCAACTTGTTGACGACGGTGAGCATGCCGTCGAAGTGACCGGGGCGCGATGCGCCCTCAAGAACGGTGCCGAGCGGGCCGGCGGAGATGCGGACGCCGGGCTCGCCGTCGGGGTAGACGACGTCGGGGCTGGGGGCGAACACGAGGTCAGCGCCCTCTCGCTCGCAGATCTCGAGGTCGCTCGTGAGCGTGCGCGGGTAACGAGACAGGTCCTCACCAGCGGCGAACTGCAGCGGGTTGAGGAAGATCGTCACGATGACGTTGTCGTTGGCGGCGCGTGCTTCACGGATGAGGGTGGCGTGGCCCTCGTGGAGGGCGCCCATCGTCATGACGACGGCGACGCTGCCGTCGAGCTTCGCTCGGGCGTCGGTGAACTCGGCTCGGGTGTGGGCGACGACGGGTGCGCTCATCGGGGTTCTCCTGGTGCTGGCGGTTCGGTGGTGTCGGAGGGGCCCGCGACACCGGGCGGGTCGAGGACGCCGAGGACGGCGTCGATCTGGATCGGGGTGAGCGCCCCGCGCGATCCCGCACGGCGGGCCGTGGCGAGCGCGAGGGCGCGGTAGGTGGGCGGGATGTCGCCGGCGACACCGTCGGCTGCGAGGGCATCGAGCATCGCGAGGTGACGCGTCAGCGTGCCCGCATCGCCACGGGCGACGGGGCCGGTGAGGGCCTTGTCGCCACGCTCGAGGGCGTTGTCGAGGGCGGCTTCGAGTAGCGGCCGCAGGAGGCGTCCGGGGTCGTCGACGTCGATGCGGCGCAACAGTTCGGCGGCCTGCGCGACGAGGGTGACGAGGTGGTTCGAGCCGTGTGCGAGCGCTGCGTGGTACTGCGTGCGGTCGGCCTCGTCGAGGGTGAACGGCTCCCCGCCGATGTCGAGGACGAGGGCGTCCGCGACCATGCGGTGGTCGGGCATCGCCGTGACGGCGAAGGGGCATCCGGAGAGGCGCGGCAGGTCGGCGTCGGTGCCGCTGAACGTCATCGCCGGGTGGATGGCGAGGGGCACGCCGCCGGCCTCGACGACCGGGGAGAGCACGGCCAGGCCCTGCGCACCGCTCGTGTGAACGACGATGCGGGCGCCGAGGGCGCCCGGGAAGTCGAGTCCCGCGACGAGCGGTGCCAGTTCGTCGTCGGGGACGGTGAGCAGGAGCAGGTCGGCACGCTGGGCGACCTCCTGTGGCTGGAGGAGCGGCACGCCGGGCAGCAGCGCCTCGGCGCGCTCACGGCTCGCGTCGCTGACGCCGGACGCCGCGACGACCTCGTGCCCGGCCTTGCGCAACGCGGCAGCGAGGACGGCACCGACGCGTCCGGCACCGATGACGCCGACGCGAAGGCTCGGCGGCCCCATTTCACTCACTCGCCCCACGCTACCTGCGATCCGCATCCCCGATGTTGACCGGGCGCCGCGGCACCGGCGCCTCGTTACGCAGGCAACATCACAACGCGTCGACGAGGCGGGCGGCGTCCGTGCGGTTCTGCACCCTGACGATCGGGAGGCCGGGGCGCGCTCTCGCCATCTCCTGGACGAGGCTGCGGTTGCGGTCGTACGTCGCCCAGGCCCACCGGACGATGTGCTCGGGGTCGGTGAAAACCTCATGCAGGGGGCCTTCGACGTTGCCGTTCCACAGCTCCTCGCGGTGCCGACGCCGTCGCACCGTGCGCGCGACGACCTGTCGCATGACGCCGTGGCGCGGCAGGTCGAGCCAGACGATGAGGTCGGCGCGCTGCGCGAGGAGCGGGCGCACCTGGCTGTACTGCCATTCGGTGACCCAGGCCGCGCCTGCGCTGAAGCGCTCGACGTCGTCGAGGAAGGTGGCGCGCGGGGTCCAGTTCGGGCCGTGGAAGAGAGCGTCGATCTCGACGTGTTCGATGCCGAGCGCGTCGCCGATGCGGGCGGCGAGGGTTGTCTTCCCGGAGCCGGAAGTGCCCGCGACGAGAACGCGGCGGGCCGGTTCGCGCGATGTGCGGCTCACGAACTCGTCAACATCGATGATCGGCATCCGCCCATTCTCCCGATGATGAGCGGGCGCCGCGGCACGGGTGCCGCGTTCTTGAGGAAACATCGCGACAATGGGAGCGTGAGCACCCACCCCCGACCCTGGTTCGACGCCTGGCACGATGCGCTCTACGGCGAAGCCGGTTTCTATCGACGCGACGAGGGGCCGGCGGGCCACTTCGCCACCTCGGCGCAGGGCATTCCCGGCGTCGCCGATGTGCTGGCTCAGGCGGTGCTCGCCTACGCCGAGCGCTGCGACGCCGAGGTCGTCGTGGACTTCGCATGCGGGCGCGGTGAACTCCTCGAGGCTCTCGCACGGTTCGCTGACCCGTCGCTCGAGCTCGTCGGCGTCGATGTCGTCGCTCGGCCGGACGCCGTGAGCGACCGCATCGCGTGGGTGCAGTCACCGGGTGCGGCCGCCGTTCCCGACTTCGATTTCCTCGACGGACGCCGCGCGCTCGTCGTCGCTCACGAGTGGCTCGACGTCGTGCCGTGCACGGTCGCCGAAGCAGACGACGACGGCGTCCTGCGCAGCGTTCTCGTCGCACACGACGGCACTGAGTCAGTCGGCGAGCCGCTCACCGAGCCCGAGCTCGACTGGGTCCGACGCTGGTGGCGGCCGCAGCACGATACTTCGGACGCCACGTCGTCTCCCGGCCCCGACGCTGCCGAGACCCACCTTCCCGGCGAGCGCGTCGAGGTCGGCCTCACCCGTGACCGCGCGTGGTCGTACCTGATCGAGAACGTGTCACGCCACGCCACGCCGGGCAGCGTTCTCGTCGGTGTGGACTACGGCCACACGAGAGCGACGCGGCCACCGCTCGGCACACTCACCGGGTTCCGCGAAGGCGCCGAGTGCACTCCGATCCCGGACGGTTCGTGCGACGTCACGGCCCACGTGGCCGTCGATTCCCTCGACGCCGATCACGTGACGACGCAGCGCGCCGTCATGCTCGATCTGTTCGGCGAGGAGCCCCTCGAGCCGGTGCCGCTCGATCTGGCGCACACCGCCCCCCCGGCCTACCTGCAACGGCTGGCGGTACGTTCGGCGCTGGCGGCCGCCGTCAGCCCCGACGGTTTGGGCGCGTTCTTCTGGTGGGTGCGCGAGATCCGCTGACCTTCGGCAGGCTTCAGTCGGTTTCGGCCGCCGCAGCCTTGCGCGCACGGTAGGCCGCGACGTTGGCCCTGTTGCCGCAGCCGCGATCGCAGTATCGGCGTGAGCGGTTCTTCGACAGATCCACGAGCACTCCCCCGCAGTCGCCGGCGCACATCTTGAGTCGTTCGAGTTCGTCGGCGCGGATGACGTCGATGAACGCCATGACCGATTCCACCGCGATGCGGCTCGCGAGCGGCGCGTCGGACGGCGTCGCGTGGAGGTGATAATCCCACCCGTCGTGGCGCACGAGCTGCGGCAGGGCCTCGTTCTGGAGGAGCACGTCGTTGACGAACGTGACGAGGTCGTCACGTGACATCGACCACGCTTCGAGGAAGCGGGGACGCAGCGCACGCACCTCGTCGAGCTCCGCTCGGGTGTGCGTGTGAGCACCCGTGTAGGCCCAGCTGCGCACGAATTCGTCGAGATCCCCGACGTCTTCGAGCGAGTCCTCCGGAGTCAACGTGTTGACGAGGGCCGCCGCGGAGAGCAGCGAATCCTCCGTGTCATGACCAAACGCCATTTTGACTCCTGACCTTGTGACGACTTAACGTAACCACTCAACTTACTTTTTACCACTTACACGAGAGTTGGAGGTGTTCCCATGGCTCCCACCCAGGTCGCGCACGACATCCACCCCGTTCCCGTTCCGACCCGCAAGCGGTTCGGCCGACGCGAAGGTGCGATGTCACATACGAGCATGGGACTCATCGTCGCCATTGTCTCGTGTGCGGCGTTCGGAACGTCGGGTTCCTTCGCCAAGGCGCTGCTCGGTTCCGGCTGGACGCCGGTGACGGCAGTCGCCGCCCGCATCACCATCGCAGCGTTCGTGCTCGCCGTTCCGACGGCGCTCGCCCTGCGCGGTCGTTGGCAAACGGTGGCGGAGAACTGGAAGCCGATCGTCCTCTACGGCATCTTCGGCGTCGCGGGCTGCCAGCTCTTCTACTTCAACGCCGTGACCCACGTCAGCGTCGGCGTGGCGCTGCTCATCGAGTACCTCGCGCCGGTGCTGCTCGTCGGCTGGGCGTGGGCCCGCTACGGTCGCGCCCCACGTCGCCTCACGGTGGCGGGCACGCTCGCGGCGGTCGTCGGATTGCTCTTCGTCCTCGACGTGTTCAACGGGTTCACCGTCGACCTCGTCGGCGTCGCGTGGGCGCTCGGCGCGGCGCTGTGCCTCGTCGTGTACTTCATCATCGCCAGTGACGACCAGTCGAGCCTCCCCTCGATCGCGCTCGCCGGTGGCGGCATGGTCGTCGGCGCCCTCATCCTGCTCGCAATCTGCGCCGTGCAGGCACTGCCTACCGCGGTGAGCACGCAGGACGTCGCCTTCGCCGGCAGCCATGTGCCGTTCTGGGTTCCGGTGCTCGGCCTCGCCGTCATCGCGGCGGCGCTCGCCTACGCGACCGGCATCTACGCCGCGCGCGTGCTCGGTTCCACGGTCGCGTCGTTCATCTCGCTGCTCGAGGTGCTGTTCGCCGTCGCGTTCGCGTGGATGATCGTCGGCGAGGTGCCGACGCTCGTGCAGGCCGTCGGCGGACTGTTCATCGTCGGCGGCGTGGTGCTCGTGCGCGTCGACGAGTCGCGTCACGCCGAGGCCTTCGGACCGGTCGTCGCCGCCGAGCACGACGAAGAGGTGACGCGCTGGCTCGACGAAGCCCAGGCGCCCGTCGTCGATGACGAGCACGCCGGCGGCGCCACCGCTCTGCGCGAGGCCGCCCGCTCCTGATCGGCTCGAAGGTGGGGCCCCCGGGGGGCGCCCCCGGGGGGCCCCAGGGGCGGGGCGGGCCCCCCCCACCCCCCCCAGGGGGCGGCCCCCCCCCCCCCCCCCCCCCCCCAACACACCCCCCCCCCCCCCCCCCCCGCCCCCCCCCCCCCCCGCCCGGGGGGGGCCGACGATCCCGGCGACGAGCCGCACGAGCCCGACGACGAGGAGCCGTCCAACTCCGAGGCCGCCGACGGGAGCGAAGCGACTGACGGGCCAAGCGCCGATTCTCCTCAATCGCCGCCTGCCCAGGACGACAGCCCGCGTGACGAGCAGTCATCCACGTCCTCGCACGACACGCACGCCGAGACAGAGGCGGATCAGAGCCCTGCCGATACACAGGACGAACCGCAGAACGCGGCCGCACCCGTCGCGACGGCATCGGTCGGCGCCCCCTACCGCCCACAGCGCTTCGAACTGTCGAGCATCGGCCGAGGTGAGGCCGGACGACGCAGCCGAGCCGAAACGACGACGGGCCGCGTCGTCGGTGTACACCCCGATCGTGAGGGCAAGGTCCACCTCCTCGCGACGGTCCGCGAGGCAGCCGTGCGGCAAGCAGCACGGAAGGCCGAGCCCGGCTCGGGGCTCCTCGTCGAACCGGCAGACCTGCGCCATGCGCGGATCATGGGTCGCGAATCCAACCTCGTCCTCTTCTGCGTGGATGCCTCGGGCTCGATGGCCGCACGCAAGCGGATGAGCGAGGTCAAGACCGCCGTGCTCTCGCTCTTGCTCGACGCCTACGAGCGTCGCGACAAGGTTGGCCTCGTGACGTTCGCCGGCGACGGTGCCCGCCTCGTCCTGCCGCCGACCTCCTCCGTCGACCGAGCCGCGACCCTGCTCGCCGACGTTCCGCACGGCGGGCGCACCCCTGTCGAGGAGGGCCTGCTCGAAGCGGCGGACGTGCTGCGCATCGAGCGGCTGCGCGACCCGAACCGACGTCCCCTGCTCGTGCTCGTCACCGACGGCCGCGCGACGAGCGGCGAGCGCGCCCTCGAGCGAGCCTTCGACGTGGCCGATAGGTGGCACTCCCTCGACGTCGAGACGATCGTCGTCGACTGCGAATCGGGACGCTTCCGACTCGGCCTCGCGGGGCAGCTCGCCCAGCGGATGCTCGCCCGTCACGTGCCGCTGGAACAGGTTTCGGCCACCGGCCTCATCGACGCCATCGCTCCCGCGGCGACGCCGCGCACCTCGAACGGGAAGGCAGCCTGATGCCCCAGGGACAGACCCCCAGCACTCCGGACGACGGCCTCACGACCCGTCAGCGCCGCAACCGCCCCCTCGTCGTCGTCCACCACGGCGCGGGCAAGGGCAAGTCGACGGCCGCCTTCGGGCTCGCGCTGCGCGCCTGGAACCAGGGCTGGTCGATCGGCGTCTTCCAGTTCGTGAAGTCCGCCAAGTGGCGCATCGGTGAGCAGGCCGCGCTCGAAGCGCTCGGTGAAGTCCACACGAGCACGGGCCAGGGTGGCCCAGTCGAGTGGCACAAGATGGGCTCCGGCTGGTCGTGGTCGCGCCGCGCCGGCTGCGAGGAGGACCACGCTGCCGATGCGCTCGAGGGGTGGCGCGAGATCCAGCGACGACTGGCCGCCGAGACACACGGCTTCTACGTCCTCGACGAATTCACCTACCCCATCAAGTGGGGTTGGATCGACCCGCACGAGGTGGCCGAGACCCTGTCCTCGCGCCCCGGCCACCAGCACGTCGTCATCACCGGACGTGACCCGCACCCCACGCTCATCGAGGTCGCCGATCTCGTGACGGAGATGACGAAGGTGAAGCACCCGTTCGATTCCGGCCAGAAGGGCCAGCGGGGCATCGAATGGTGAGTGGATCAGGGGCGCGCGACTCACACGTGCTCCCTCGCGTCGTCCTCGCTGCGCCCTCGTCGGGGCAGGGCAAGACGACGGTCAGCGTCGGTGTCATGGCCGCGCTGGCCGCGCGCGGGTTGAACGTGGCGCCGGCCAAGGTCGGCCCGGACTTCATCGACCCCGGCTACCACGCGCTCGCCACGGGGCGCGTCGGGCGCAACCTCGATCCGTGGATGCAGGGTGAGGAACGCATCGCGCCGCTTCTGCTCGCCGGGGCCCACCAGCAGGACCCTGCGGACGTTGCCGTCATCGAAGGTGTCATGGGCCTTTTCGACGGTCGACTCGGCACGGACGGTTTCGCCTCGACGGCTCACGTCGCTCGGCTCACACAGTCGCCTGTCGTCCTCGTCGTCGACATCTCCTCGGCGAGCCGGAGCGTTGCGGCTGTCGTTCACGGGCTGCGCTCGTTCGACCCGCGCCTCGACGTCGCGGGCGTCATCCTCAACAAGGCCGGGTCGCCGCGGCACGCCGACGAAGTGCGCCGGGCCTGCGCCGAGGCCGACATCCGTGTGCTCGGTTCCATGCCGCGCGACGCAGGCGTCAGCGTTCCGTCCCGCCATCTCGGACTCGTGCCCGCCGCGGAGAGCGCGGACGCCCGCGCCACGCTCGACCACCTCACGCGTGCCACCGCAGAGCACATCGACCTCGATGCGCTGCTCGAGGTGGCCCGCGCCGCGGCGCCGCTCGAGGCGATACCGTGGACGCCACCCGCGCGTCAGCTCACGCCCGGTGACGAACGGCCCAGGGTGGCCGTCGCCGGCGGCCGCGCCTTCACATTCCGCTACGCCGAGACCGACGAGCTGCTGCGCGCCCAGGGCCTCGAACCCGTCGTCTTCGATCCCGTGACGGACGAGGCCCTCCCCGAGGGCACGCGTGGCCTCTACCTCGGCGGCGGCTTCCCGGAAGTACACGCTGCGGCGCTCGCGAAGAACCGATCGCTGCTCAATCACGTTGCCGCGGCTGTCCGCGCGGGGGTACCGACCGTCGCTGAGTGCGCGGGCATGCTCTACCTCCTCGCCGAGGTCGACGGACACCGCTTCGCCGACGTCATCGAGGCGCGCGCGACGATGAGCCCGCGCCTCACCCTCGGCTACCGCGAGGCGATCGACCCAGCCTTCCCGGACAACCCGCCCGTGCGCGGCCACGAGTTCCACCGCACCGTCACCGAGCCCCGTACGGGCGGGCAGCCCGCCTGGGAGTTCGACGGTGCTGCCGAGGGATTCGCGCTCGACCCCGCGGGCGCCGGGCACCCCACCGTTCACGCGTCCTACCTCCACACGCACTGGGCCGGAGCGCCGGAGCGGGCCGTCACGTTCGCGGACGCCGTTCACGCCGGCCCGCAGGCTCCGTCTGCGCCCGGCGCCCACGGACGAAGCTTCTTCTCCGGGGAAACGCCGGTCGGCAACCCCACGCTCTTCCACGGCGACGACGAGCTGGACGAGGCACTGATCGACTTCGCCGTCAACGTCCGCGCCGCGCAGCCACCCGCCGACCTCACGCGGCACCTCGCCTCCAATCTCTCCGGCCTCGCGGCGTACCCCCGTGCCGACGCCGCCCGGGACGCCGTCGCAGCGCGTCACGGGGTCGCGCCGCATCAGGTGCTGCTGACGAACGGTGCGGCGGAGGCCTTCACCCTCATCTCGCGCGGTCTCGAGTTCGACACGCCCCTCGTGGTTCACCCCCAGTTCAGCGAGCCCGACGCCGCCCTGAAGCGCGCAGGCCATCGGCCGAGACCTCACATCGTGCGAACGTGGCTCGGCGAGAGCCTCGACAGCGTTCCGGATGACGCCGACCTCGTCGTCGTCGGGAACCCGACGAACCCCACGGGTGCGCTTCACTCCCGGGCCGAGCTTCTCGCCCTGCGCCGACCGGGCCGGATCCTCGTCGTCGACGAGGCGTTCATGGATCTCGTGCCCGGCGAGCACGCCTCGCTCCTCAACGGACCCGTCGACGACGTCGAGGGCCTGCTTGTCGTCCGCTCGCTGACGAAGACCTGGTCGATCGCCGGCCTGCGCGCCGGCTACCTCGTCGGCGACACCGAGCTCGTCGCCCTGTGTTCTCACGCCCAACCGCACTGGTCGGTCAACACGCTCGCGGCCGAGGCCGCGATCTTCACGACGTCACCAAGCGCCCTGCGCCAGGTGGCTGAGTGGGCTGTCGAGACCGAGCAGTGGCGCGAACACCTCGTCGACGGACTACGCGCGCTCGGTCTGGACCCCTTGCCGTCCCGCGCACCGTTCGTCACGGTCGAGGTGGGAACGGGCGTCCACGCACGACTGCGAGAGGAGGGTTTCGCCACACGGCGTTGCGAGACCTTTCCCGGCCTCGGGCCCGAATGGATCCGACTCGCTGTGCGTGACCCGCTGACGACGGACGCCCTCCTCGCCGCCCTCGGGCGAGTCCTCCAGCGAACCGGCGAGGCGGACCCGAGGGAGCCCAGGTCATGAAGCAAGCTCTTGTCCATCGCACCGACGAGCGCGTCGGGGTTGTCGTCGCCGACCTCGCAGAACGGGGCTTTCGGGTCGACGTTCCCACGCAGGAACGGTCCGCCGTCACGGAGGATCTGGCTGCGCGGGGCCAGCTCACCCATGTCGAGGAGCCGGACCCCTTCGCGTATGCCCTCGTCGTCGACGCGTCCGCGCACCTGAAGGGTGTTGCGCCCGACGCCCGAAGTTCGGGCAGTTCCGCTCGGAACGCAACGGGGGCGGTGGTCCTCGTCGGGGGCGGGCCAGGCGATCCCGGGCTGCTCACCGTGGCTGGGCTCGAGGCCGTCAAGCAGGCCGATGTCGTCGTCTACGACCGGCTCGCGCCCTTGGCCTCACTTGCGCACGCCCGGCCGGACGCCGAACTCGTCAACGTCGGCAAGATCCCGCGCGGGGAATTCACGCCGCAGGAGACGATCAACGCCCTCCTCGTGGAGCGCGCCCGCGAAGGCAAGCAGGTCGTCCGCCTCAAGGGCGGCGACAACTTCGTCTTCGGCCGCGGCGGCGAGGAGTGGCTCGCCTGCGCCGACGCCGGCGTCCCGGTGATGCTCGTCCCCGGCGTGACCTCCGCGGTCGCGGTTCCGGCGCTCGCAGGCATCCCGCTCACCCATCGCAGCCTCACGCAGGGCTTCAGCGTCGTCAGCGGCCACGTGCCGCCCGGCGACCCGCGCTGCACCGTCGACTGGCGCTCACTCGCCACCGGCGGGCTGACGATCGTCGTGCTCATGGGCGTGGCCAACCTGCGGGCGATCGCCGGCGAGCTCCAACGCCACGGCCTGGCACCAACCACGCCGGCGGCCTGCATCGCCGACGGTGCGACACCGACGCAACGACACGTCGTCACACCGCTCGCCGATCTTGCCGACGCCGTGGCGCGAGGCGGGCTCGAGCCGCCGGCCATCACGGTGATCGGCGATGTCGTCACGGCTTTGGGAGGCGCTGATGGCTAACCTCCTCGCGGGTTTGCGACTGGCCATGGGCACCCTGAGCGTCGTTCCCGTCGGAGAGGTCGACATCTCCCGTCCCACGGCACGCGTCGCCATGACGCTCGCACCGGTGGCGGCTCTCCCGGTGGCGGTGGGCGTCGGCCTCACGGTGTGGGCCGCCGATCTCGCGCAACTCAGTCCGCTCGTCGTCGGGTTCCTCGCTGTGGCTGTCTCCGCTTTGCTCACCCGCTGCATGCACCTCGACGGACTCGCCGACACTGCCGACGGTCTCGGCGCCGGATGGGATCGCGAGCGGGCGCTCGCCGTCATGAAGCGAGGCGACGTGGGCCCCATGGGCGCGGTCGCCCTCGTCGTGGTGCTGGGTCTGGAGGCCGCCAGTGTGGCGGCGCTCGTCGATCATCCCGTTGTCATCGGCGCCGCGTGGTGCGCCGGGAGGGCCGCGTGTACGGCCCTCGCCGCGGGCCCGTCGCCCGCGACAACCGGAGGAATGGGCGCCCTCATGACGCGCACCGTTTCCCCCGCCGTCGCTGCCCTCGCCGTCGCGCTCGTCGCTCTCGCGCTGGCCGGGGTCGCGGCTCTCTCCGGCCTGCAGCCGATCGGAGCGTGCGTCGCAGCCGCCGTTGCCGTCGTCGTGGTGAACGCTCTGGTCATTCTGTGTCGTCGCAGTTTCGGCGGTATCACCGGCGACGTGTTCGGCGCGGCCGTCGAACTCGCCACCGCGGCCCTCCTCGTCGTGCTCGCCTCCGGAGCGTGGCGATGAAGACGCTCATCACGGGAGGCGTTCGCTCGGGCAAGTCGACCTACGCCGAGGGCCTCCTCGCCGACGCAACGTACCTGGCCACCGGCGCACCCCGCGACGACGCCGACTGGCAGGAGCGGGTACGGCTCCACCAGGAGCGACGACCGGCTTCGTGGCGGACGCTCGAAACTCTTGATGTTCCGTCGGCCCTCGTCGCGACAACCGGCCCGATCCTGCTCGATGACGTCGGCAACTGGCTCTCGCGCACGCTCGACGCCCTCGACGCCTGGAACGACGAGACACCGCGGCGCGGATGGCAGACGGCGTACCGCGGCGCGAGTGAGTCTCTCGTCGACGCCATCGCGAACTACGAGGACGATCTCGTCATCGTGACGAACGAAGTCGGCTTCGGCCTCGTCTCTCCGTACGCCTCCGGCCGACTGTTCGCCGACGAACTCGGCCGGCTCAACCAACGCATCGCCACTGCCTGTGACGAGGTCGTCCTCGTGGTCGCGGGCTGCCCCCTCGTCATCAAGGACGCACACCGATGAACGCACGCGCGCTCGGACTTCTCCTCGGTTACGGTGCCGACCGCCTGCTCGGCGACCCACAGCGTGGCCACCCTGTGGCGGGCTTCGGGACGTGGGCTCTGGCGTGTGAGCGGCAGCTCTACGCACCCAGCCGGACGCGCGGCACCTGCTTCGTCGTCGTGACGACGGCCCCGTGGGTGGGGCTGGCGGTGCTCGCGACCCACCTGCCCGCCTCGCGCACGCTCGTCACCGCCGGGTTCACATGGGCCGCCCTCGGAGGCCGCAGTCTCGAACGCGAGGCGCTCGCCGTGCACGAGTTGCTCTTCGAAGGCGAACTCGAAGGCGCCCGCCAGCGGATCCGGTCACTCGTGGGCCGGGACACGAGTGCGCTGGAGGCCCCCGACCTCGCCCGCGCCGTCGTCGAATCGCTTGCCGAGAACCAGTCGGACGCCGTGGCAGCCACGCTCGTCTGGGGTGCTCTCGCGGGCGCTCCCGGAATCGTGCTCCACCGCTGCGTCAACACGCTCGACGCCATGGTCGGACACCGGTCCGAGCGCTACGCGGACTTCGGCTGGGCCGCCGCCCGCCTCGACGACGTCCTCAACTGGCTGCCGGCGCGGGTCAGCTTGCTCGCGACGGCTGCCGTCGTAGGTGCAACCGACGGGACGAGTGCCGCGCGGCGCGTGCTCACCGGCGCGTCCCGCGACGGCGCGCGGCACCCCAGCCCCAACGCCGGCCCCGTGGAAGCGGCTGCGGCGTACGCCCTCGGTGTGCAGCTCGGGGGGCTCACCACCTATGGCGACCGCGTGGAAGACCGCGGTCAGCTGGGCGACGGTCGTCCCGTGTCCGTCCGTGACATCCGGCGCGCGGCAACGCTGACGCGACAGGTCGGCCTCGTCGTCCTCGGGGCCGCAGTGACCGCGACCGCCATGGGTGGACGGCTTCGACGCCGGTAGAACCTCGGGCACGAGCAAGCTAGCCCTAGTCGTTCACCCACCGCACGACCGCTGCTGCGTCGTCGAGTTCGCGCATCCCGGCCGGTGATGCGGGTCGCCTGACGACGACGACCCGAACGCCCAGCTCCCGCGCGGCCGTGAGCTTGGCCTCGGTGTACCGGCCGCCCGAATCCTTCGTCAGCAGGACGTCGATGCCGTGCTCGCGCATGAGCACGCGTTCGCCCTCGACGTCGTACGGACCACGGTCGAGCACGACCGTCCACCGACTCGGGGGCGCCTCGAGCGGTTCGACAACCCGCACGAGGACGTCGCGATTCGCCCATGGCACGAAGTGAGTGAGCGTCTGACGCCCCGTTGTAAGGAACGGGCGTTCGCCCAGGCCTTCTGCTGCGGTGCGGGCGGCGTCGTAGCCGTCCGCCCACGTCCACGTTCCGGCATCAGGGTGCCCCTCCCACCCCGGTCGGGCGAGCCTGACAACGGGCACCGCGACCGAAGCGGCAGCCTCGCGAGCGTTCTCCGCCAACCGTGTTGCGAACGGATGTGTGGCCACGACCAGGTGGGTGAAACCGCCGTCATGCAGGTACGCCGCCAGCCCGTCAGCTCCACCGAAACCGCCGATCCGCACCGGGCCCACGGGCAACCGTGGCCGTGACACGCGGCCAGCCAGCGAGGAGAGCACGCCCACACCAGCCCCGGTGAGCGAGGAAGCCAGGTCGCGCGCTTCGGCCGTGCCCCCGAGCACGAGCACCTTCGGTTCGTTCACCCCGCAACCCTACGACCCCGCGGGCATGCGGAAGGCCCCGCCCGACCGTGAGGTCGAACGGGGCCTTCTCGGATGATCCGTGGTGACGCGACTGCGCGTCACCGGTGGGATCAGTTGCCCGTGAGCTTCTCGCGCAGAGCGGCGAGAGCCTCGTCGGAAGCCAGTGTGCCCTCGGCCGGCGTCGAGCTCGAGGACGAGCTGGACGAGGAGGACGACGAAGACGTCGAGGACGAGGAGGAAGCGCTCGAGCTGTAGGACGTCGGGGCCGTCTCACCGGAGGCAGCAGCCTCGGCGTCGTCCTTGCGCGCCTGCTCGATCTGAGCCTGGTGAGCCTCCCAGCGAGCGTGGGCGTCCGCGTACTGCTTCTCCCACTTCTCGCGCTGAGCCTCGTAGCCCTCGAGCCACTCGTTGGTCTCCGGGTCGAAGCCCTCGGGGTACTTGTAGTTACCCTGCTCGTCGTACTCGGCAGCCATGCCGTACAGCGTCGGGTCGAACTCGGCAGCCGCCGCGCCGTCCTCGTTGGCCTGCTTGAGGGACAGCGAGATGCGACGACGCTCGAGGTCGATGTCGATCACCTTGACGAAGATGTCGGAACCGACCGTGACGACCTGCTCCGGCAGCTCCACGTGACGCTCAGCGAGCTCGGAGATGTGGACGAGGCCCTCGATGCCGTCCTCGACGCGAACGAACGCACCGAACGGAACGAGCTTCGTGACCTTGCCCGGCACGACCTGGCCGATGGCGTGCGTGCGAGCGAAGTGCTGCCACGGGTCTTCCTGCGTCGCCTTGAGCGAGAGGGAGACGCGCTCGCGGTCCATGTCGACGTCGAGAACCTCGACGGTGACTTCCTGGCCGACCTCGACGACCTCGGACGGGTGGTCGATGTGCTTCCAGGACAGCTCGGAGACGTGAACGAGACCGTCGACGCCACCGAGGTCGACGAACGCACCGAAGTTGACGATGGACGAGACGACGCCGGAGCGCACCTGGCCCTTCTGCAGCTCCTTGAGGAACGTGGTGCGGACCTCGGACTGGGTCTGCTCGAGCCACGCGCGACGCGACAGAACGACGTTGTTGCGGTTCTTGTCGAGCTCGATGATCTTGGCCTCGATCTCCTTGCCGACGTACGGCTGGAGGTCGCGGACGCGACGCATCTCCACGAGCGAAGCCGGGAGGAAGCCGCGCAGGCCGATGTCGAGGATGAGACCACCCTTGACGACCTCGATGACCGTACCGGTGACGACGCCGTCGTCTTCCTTGATCTTCTCGATCGTGCCCCAGGCGCGCTCGTACTGCGCACGCTTCTTGGACAGGATGAGGCGGCCTTCCTTGTCCTCCTTCTGGAGAACGAGGGCTTCGACCTCGTCACCGACGTTGACGACCTCACCGGGGTCGACGTCGTGCTTGATCGAGAGCTCGCGCGAGGGGATGACACCCTCGGTCTTGTAACCGATGTCGAGGAGAACCTCGTCGCGGTCAACCTTGACGATGACACCTTCGACGATGTCACCGTCGTTGAAGTGCTTGATCGTCGCGTCGATGGCGGCGAGCAGCTCTTCCTCCGAACCGATGTCGTTGACAGCGATCTGGGAGGTCGTAGTGGAAGTCATGTGTAAGAAGTAACTTTCGGTGGGCAATTCGGGAGGACGCACAGCCGGAAGGCGCACGCCCTGAGCGGACAGGACAAGCTAGGTATCGCACTCGAAACTCACGGTGCACGGCCGTAGGAAGCATCCGCGCGTTGTGATTCTCGAGCGTCTCGCCTTCGGTCGCCTGGTCGTTCCCACTGCGCGGTCCTTCGGCCTGTGACAGCCTTGTGAGCGCAGATCGGGTCGGATCCAACGTGATCGGGCACGAAACCACAGCGATACGCGCCTCCATCCTATCGAACGGCGCACCGTCACCCAAACCGGGCCTGGGAACGCGCTGGATGCTCATCGCCGCGTCATTCCGCGGGGCCGTGACGACGGACGGGGTGCCCCTCCCGGTAGCGTCGGGACCATGAACGAGACGCCCGACCGCGCCGGTCGCTTCACCGTATCGGGGCAAGAGAGCACCCGGGCCAATCGCGCCTGGTGGGACGGCGAGGCCGACGAGTACCTGGCCGAGCACGGCGCTTTCCTCGGTGACGCCGAGCTCGTCTGGGGTCCGGAGGGGTGGACCGAGGCGGAGCTGCGCATTCTGGGCCCGGAGGGCTGCCTCGACGGACGTGACGTGCTCGAGTTCGGCTCGGGAGCAGCACAGGCCGGACGTTGGTGCGCCGGCCAGGGAGCGCGGGTCGTCGCCACCGACCTGTCCCTGGGCATGCTGCGCCAGGGCGCACACATCGATGACACCCGGCGAGCGGCGTCCGTGCCGAACCACACCGGGCCGGCTCTCGCGCAGTGTGACGCGTCGTGCCTGCCCTTCGCCGACGACGCGTTCGACGTCGTGTTCTCCGCCTTCGGCGCCGTTCCGTTCATCGCCGACACGGCTGCCCTCATGCGCGAACTCGCCCGCGTGACGAAGCCCGGCGGCCTCGTCGCCTTTTCCACGACGCACCCTCTCCGCTGGACGCTTCCCGACGTGCCCGACGAGAGCGGCCTTCTCGTCACGTACTCCTACTTCGACACGACGCCCTACGCCGAGGCGCGCGGCGAGCGAGTGCTGTACGCCGAGCACCACCGCACCCTCGAAGCCCGCGTGGCGGAGCTGCTCGGCGCCGGGCTCGTCCTCGAACAGCTGCGCGAGTTGCCGTGGAAGGAGGCGAACAACCAGACGTGGGGCGGCTGGAGCCCCCTCCGAGGAAATCTCGTGCCCGGCACGCTCGTCCTCACCGGGCGAAAGCCCCGCACCTGAAGATGCTCGCCTCGAACAAGGGCGGCCACAGGCCCCTGGAGACGTCCGCAAGGCCGACGGATAACGAGAGGGCCGACCACGTGCTCACGTGATCGGCCCTCTCGTTCGTGTTCTCAGCGGTTGAGGATGTGCTCGGTCTCCCCCGCCGTGAGGACGTGCCCTTCGTCGGCCTCGGGGTGCTCGCGGAACCAGGCGATGGTGCGCTCCAGGCCCGTCTCGACGCTCACCTTCGGCGACCAGCCGAGGAGCGCCTGCGCCTTCGTCGTGTCCGGACGGCGCACCGTCGGGTCGTCCGTCGGGCGGGCGATGTACTGAATCTCGGACGAGGTACCCGTGAGGTCGATGATCCACTGCGCGAGGTCACGCATCGAGATCTCGTGCGGGTTGCCGATGTTGACCGGGCCCGGGTCGTGCGTCTCGAGCAGCATCGCAAGGATGCCGTCGACGAGGTCGTCCACGTAGCAGATCGAACGGGTCTGGCTACCGTCGCCGCTCACCGTCACCGGTTCACCGGCCAGCGCCTGACGCACGAAGTTCGGGATGGCTCGACCGTCGTTGGGGCGCATGCGCGGACCGAACGTGTTGAAGATGCGAACGATCGACGCATCGACCCCACGGTTGTCGCGGTAAGCGAGAACGAGAGCCTCGGCGTACCGCTTGGCCTCGTCGTAGACGCCGCGCGGACCCACCGGGTTGACGTGCCCCCAGTACGTCTCGGGCTGCGGGTGAACCTGCGGGTCACCGTAGACCTCGGACGTCGACGCGAGAACGAGCCTCGCGCCCTTGCGTTGAGCCAGCTCGAGCGCGTTCTGCGTACCCATCGACCCGACGCGCAGCGTCTCGATCGGCATCTTGAGATAGTCGACCGGAGAGGCGGGCGAGGCGAAGTGCAGGACGCCGTCGACGTCGCCGTCGATGTCGAACGGTTCCGTCACGTCGTGCTCGACAAGAGTGAAGCGATCACCCACGAGGTGGGCGACGTTGGTGGCGCGGCCGGTGACGAAGTTGTCGACGGCCACCACTGAATGACCCCGGCGGAGCAGGGTCTCGCCCAGGTGTGAGCCGAGAAACCCTGCCCCGCCGGTGATGACGACGCGCATGGTCAGTACTGAACCCCGTCGTCGCGGCGGTCACCGAACACCATGTTGGCGTTGTCGTTCCCGTTGCCGTCACGGTAGTCGTCGCGACGCTCCTCGGCGTGGGCACCGACCGAGCGGCGCGAACGCATCGACACGATGAGACCCAGGACCAGCGCGAGCAGACCCAGCAGGCCGAGCACGAGCGGCGCCCAGTTACGCAGAATGTTGAGCTGGCTGCCCTTCGACTTGTACTCGTCGACGTTCTTGGCCACCGTCTCCGGCGTCATCGTGGAGGTCGTGTCCATCGCGTTGACGGGCTCCTGGCCCTCCAGCTCGAGCGTCTGCTTCTGCTTCTCCTGAAGCTTCATCATGACGCCGGTCACCGGGTCGACCCAGAGGGTGCGCTCGTTGGCGTACGTACGGTCGGCCGCCTGCTTGCCCTTTTCGAGACCGAAGATCTCGCCGGGGACGTCCATCTTGGTGAACGTCGTCTTCGGGACCGACTGCGTGAACTTGTACGTCTTCATGCCGTTGATCTTGTCCTCGCCCGCGAACTTCACGGGGATGGCCTTGGCAAGCGTCGTGTCCCAGTACTCGTACTTGGCGTCCTTGTCGACCTGGAAGGGGAACTTGATCGTCTGGCCCTTGATGTCGACCGGCTTGCCGTTGAGCTCGTTACCGTCCCACTTGACGGCTTCGCCCGTGGAGCGGTCGATGGCGACCCGCTGCGTCGTGGCACTCATCGGCGGGGCCTTCATCTGGCCCTTGTCGTCGAAGTTGTCGGTGGACTGCCACTGGTCGATGACGACGACGTCGCGACCGAGCTCCTTCGAGACCTTCTCGCTCGCGGCCTTGTCTGCCACGACGGTTGCCTTGGTGACGATCTTGCCGCTGCCGGCCTTCACCTTGTCGGCGTCGAAGTACTTCGCGTTGTCGTCAGCCACGGTCTGCTGTGTGTTCTGGTTGAGCGGAACGACCGCGAGTTTGGGGTAGGCGTAGAACCGCATGAGGAGCGCCATCGTGAGGAAGAACGCCCCGAATCCGATCATCACAGCAGCCTTGCGCACTGGATCCTCCTAGGGGAACGAAAAAACTTACGCGACGGTAACACCTTCGGAGCCCCTCGTGTGACCCGATTCACGAAGTAGATGACCTCGGACGTTCCCACAGCGTCAGAACAGAGTCCACCACGTCGATGAGACCCACGTCACTCGCCACGCCGAGAAAGTGGACACCGGCGGCTTTCGCAGCCTCTTCGTCGGACTCCGCATCGCCGATGAAGAGGGTTCGCTTCCGCCCGATCCAGCGGTTCTCGGCCACCACGGCGTCGATGAGGCCGGGCGACGGCTTACGGCAGGTGCACTCCCCCGAGGCATGCGGGCACAGGCGGATGTCGTCGAGGTGCGCGCCCTCGGCTGCCAACTGCTCGACGAGGTGCGCGTGGACGGTTGTCAGTGCGTCCCAGGTGAGCGCGCCTGTCGAGATCCCGCGCTGGTTCGTCACGAGGACCACCGGCACCCCGAGGGTGTTGAGCCGTGCCACGGACTCGGCAGCGCCGGGGAGCAACTCGAAGTCGCCGAGTGTGCGATAGCCGGGCCCCAGAACGTTGAGCGTGCCGTCACGGTCGAGCAGCACGGCGTCGAGACCCCCGGTGACGGGTGGTGGAGGCAACGGCTCGTGGGCGAGGCCGCAGAGCCACTCCCGCGTCGGCGTCACGGTCAGGAGCGCTGGCTGAGGACGTCGACAGCCTCGCACCAGGCGTGGGCCCACAGCATGTGGACCTCCTGGATGCGGGGCGTCTCCACGCTCGGCACGACGAGGAGGTGGTCGACGGCGTCCCGCAGGTGCTCACCGCCCACCCCGGTCATCGCGATCGTCGTCACGCCCATCTCCCGCGCCGTCGCGACGGACTGCACGATGTTGGCGCTGCGACCGCTCGTCGACATCGCGAGGTAGACGTCACCGGGGCGCGCGAGCGCGCGAACACCGCGGTCGAAGACGTGCTCGTAGCCGTAGTCGTTGCCGATGGCAGTGATCGACGACAGGCTCTCGGCCAGGTTGACCGCAGGAAGCGGCGCCCGGTCGTGGATGCACTTGCCGATGAACTCGGCCGCGACGTGGGACGCGATCGCTGCAGACCCTCCGTTGCCGGCGACGAGCACTTTGCCGCCTGCGGCGAGCGAACTGACGAGGGCCTCGCCGGCGGCGCGAACTTGGGCCGAGAGTTCGGGCTCCCGCAGCGCCTCGGCGAGGTGCAGCCAGGCGTCGATGCCGGCGTCGAGCTGCGCGGTCGTCGCGGCGCCAATGGCGTCGGGCGCGACGTCCTCGATCGGGTGAGCCATCAGTTCTCTCCTCTCCAGGTCGTGACGCCGTCGCGGCTGAAGATCGGCTCGGAGACGGTGAGGCCGAGGTCGATGAGTTCCTGGGCGACGAGGTGGCGACGCTCGAACTCGCAGACGAAGACCATGTGGCCGCCTCCGCCGGCGCCGGTGACCTTGCCTCCGAGGGCACCGCTCGCGAGGGCACGCTTCATCGCCTCGTCGATGAGCGGCGTCGTGATGCGCTCCGACATCTTCTGCTTCTCACGCCACGCTTCGCCGAGGAGGTGGCCGATCGTGTCGACCTCACCGCGCACGAGCGCGATCTTCATCTGCGCCGCGAGTTCCTTCTGAGCCCGCAGGCCTTCGAGCGCGGTCGCGTTGCCCGTCTCGTACCGGCTGCGCTGGTCCTCGATGATGTGGTCGCTCACGCGCGTCTGACCTGTGAAGGCGAGCAGCATGTTGTGCTCGAGCTCGTGCACCGTCGATTCGCGCACGCGCAACGGATTGACGACGACCTGGTCGCCGGCGAACTCGATGAAGTTGAAGCCGCCGAACGCTGCGGCGTACTGGTCCTGCGAACCACCGGGGATGCCGAGGTCCTCACGCTCGAGGCGGTAGGCGAGTTCGGCGATCTCGTACTCGGTGAGGTCGAGGCCGCAGTGCTGCGCGACGAGACCGATGACGGAGACCATGACGGCGCTCGAGCTGCCGAGACCCGACCCGGGCGGCGCTGCGGTGTGGAGGAACAGGTCGAAGCCCGTGACGGCGTGGGCGCCCGGAATCGTCCGGATGCGCGCGATGGCGGCCTTGGGCAGGTCGAGCTGACCGTTGTACTCCACGGGGTCGTCGACGCCGAATCCGATCGAGTACCCGAAGTCGAGCGACTGGACAGTGATCCGGCCGTCGGTGCGCGGGCGCAGCGTCGAATAGGCGAACTGGCTGATGGTGCCCGACAGGACGCAGCCGCCCTCACGCTCGGGGAACGGCGCGACGTCCGTGCCGCCGCCGGCGAAACTCACCCGCAGCGGAGCACGCGCCCGCAGAACGGGTTTGCGGTAATCGAGACAGTCACGACCGGCCGGTGCGGCGTCGCCTGTGGGGGTTGCCCCCTCATGAGCCTTCATCTGCGGCTAGCCTCCATTCGACCGATGCGTGCGCGCCGCACGTTACCCGATGGTAAGTGCGAGGGAGATCGACATGCGCCGCATTCCCGCCATCGGCCCACTGCGGGCCGTCGCGGCGCTGCTCGTCCTGCTCTCCCACGTCGCCTTCTGGACCGGCGCGGCGAACGTGGACGGTGCTGGGCGCCTGCTGGCGCGAGGCGACAGCGGCGTCGCCGTGTTCTTCGCGATCTCCGCCTTCCTGCTCACCCGCGGTTACTGCGCCGGACGTGCGACTCCCCCGGACTACGCCCGGCGCCGCGTCGCGCGCATCGTGCCCGCGTACTGGCTCGCCCTGGTGGCCGTTCTCGGCGCTGCCGTCGTCATCGACGGCACGGTCGGCTCGCTTCGTCAGGTGCTCACGCACGTGTTCCTGCTGCAGGGTTTCACCCATGAAAGCTACCGGGCGTTCACCCAGACGTGGAGCCTGACGACCGAGGTGACCTTCTATGTCCTCGTTCCGGTGATCGGCGCGTGGCTCCTGCCTCGTCGCGCTGCAGGGCGCACCGTCCCGGTCGTGTTGGTGCTCTTGGCGGCCTTCGGGGTTCTCGTCCAGGCGTTCGCCAGTTCGCAGGGCTCGCCGACGTGGGGGTGGCTCGGCACGAGCGCCCTCGGCCACGCTGCGTGGTTCTGCGTCGGCATCGGGTGGGCTTGGATGCTCGAACAGCGACCAGGGATTGCCTCGCGCCTCACCGCAGGCCACGCGCTGCTCGTCGCCGTGCTGGCATACTTGTTGGCCGCCACCCCGCTCGGTGGGCCGATCGGTCTGGAGACACCGACGGTTTTCGCGGCTGCGGCCAAGGAGATTCTGTACGGGATTGTCGCCGGCGCCTGGCTCGTGGCGGCGACGAACGCGCCTCGCGAGGTGCAGCGCCGCTCGTCAACCGGCCTCGCACTCGCGTCCGGCGAGACGAGCTACGGCGTCTTCCTCTGGCACCTCGTCGTGCTCCAGGTGCTCTTCGCCTCGCTGGGCCTGCGGATCTTCCACGCCCCGTTCGTCCTCGTTCTCACGGTGACGCTCGTCGTCACGTGGTTCCTTGCTGACGCGAGTCGCCGCTTCGTCGAACGGCCCGCCATCCGCTGGGGGCACCGAGGAGCTCCGCGGCGAACACGCTGAGCGCTGTCACACCGAGCACCTGACCGACGAGTGCTCCGGACGACGCGCGGTCGACGACGCCGAGGGTCGCCATGACCGGCCCTGTCAACGCGAGCGCGACGACGACGGTTGTCGGCCGCCACCTGCGGGGCAGACCGAAGGCCAGAAGGAGAGCGGGCACGGCCCACCAACCCGCGAGAGCCACGGCGAGCGCTCCGACGACGAGACAACCGGCCGCAACGCCGAGGCGGGTACGGCCTGCCGCCGCGGTGGTCATCGCAACGGCGTCCGGTTCGGTGTTCTCAGGAGCGGGACGGTTGCGGCGCGGCCAGCCGGCGAGCACGGCCGCAATCAGGACACCCAAACCCCCGACGAGGAGGGCACCACGGTGCCACATCTGAGGGGCGAACGCGAGCTCGGGCGCCTGCGCAGCGGACGGCGTCGACGACACCGCACACCCCTGACGCCAGCCGTCGAGGGTCAGGGGGCTCGTCCCCTCGCCCACGCAGCTCCATCCCGCGTTCGCGCCCTGGGTCGAGGCGAGAGTCACCACGGAGGACTCGTGCGTCGTCGCAGGCGGAGTCGTGCTGCTGCCGCCGGTGTCCCTCAGCCCGAGCGCCGCGCGCGCGTCGCCGCCGGTGGGCGTCAGGCGCAAACTCTCGACGTCAGGTGAAAGCTTGAGGTCGACCTTCCCCTTCGGCAGGGCTAATGAGCCCGACGAACCGTTGAGCGAGGCGGCCTTCCAACTGCCGTCGCGCTGACGCACGGAGAGGACGTTCCCGGCGTCGCGATGGCCGCCATCACTCAAGGTCAGGTTGACCCCCATGGTTCCAGCACGTGCCACGGTGAGCCGACGGGTCCACTGGCCGTCATCTTCGGAGCGCAGAGCTCTGCCTTCGGCGAAGGGCTGGGTACGTGTGAGAAGGACGCCGTTGCGCTCCGTGTCGACCTGTCCCGGCAGAGCCTGGACGGCCCGCCACCCTGCTCCTCCGGAATCGATCGAACTGATGCCGACGGCCGATGACTCGTCGCGCGCCGACGCCTTCGGGCGCAGTTCGAGTTGTGTCGTGCCGCGCGGCACGGGCACGTTCCAGGCCCGTTCGCCCGCCGCCCGGGCTTCGACGGCGCGGCCGTTCGCAACGACCTCGAAGCCGCGCAGTGTGGCCTTGCCGGTACTCGTGCCGTGCACGGTGACGGTGCCACCGGAGGTGCCGCGCGCCCACCGCAGAACGAGCGGTGTCGCCTCGTGGGCGGGCGTGAGCCATGCCGTGGCGTCCGAGGCATCGAGTGCTGATGCGGGCCCTGTGCCCGGGCCGAGGTACACGTCGCCGAACGGGTCGGAGGCGTCATCTTCGGACTCGACGGCGGTGACGCCGTCGAGAGCCAACGTCATGAGGGAAGCCGTTCGCCCCTCGAAGTCGAGGTCTCTGCTGCCGAGACGCGCGTCTCTGGTCGAGCCGGCCGTCAACGTCGGCCCGAAGGCGAGCGCCGGCGGGCGACCGTTGTTGTAAACGCGCTTGCGGACGTCGTCGGTGATCCACCCACCCCCGCGTCCCGTCACGAGCGGCGACGAGGGCAGGACACCCGCGGCGGCCAACGAGAGAGTCGACTCGGGGCCACCGAGGACGGAGATGGCCTTTGTGCCCCGCTCGCTCGAGGTTGACGCGTCGATGTCGAACACATCGAAGCGAGTTTCCCCCGATCCGTGAACCCGGTGGCCGGTGAAGTCCGGCGATCCCTGCAGGGCCGTGACGTATCGGGCCGCCGAGGTTGTTTGCTGCGCCGGCGTGACGCCGTGGCGCACGACGATCCGCGCAACGCCAGCACGCCGCAGGGCCTTCGCGACGCCGGCCGTGTCGCCCGACGCCACACGAGCATCGACGGCGTCCATGAGCCGTTGGGCACCGGGGTGAACGAGCGGTGCGGAGGCACGCACAGCCACCGGGCTCTGAGCGAATGCGACGAGCGGTTCGTCGGAACTCGTGCCCCACGCGTAGGTCGCGGCGCGCGCGCTCGGCAGGACGAGCGTCGACCCGCCGTCGCGCGCGGCCGCGGCGTCGATGTCCTTCGCCGCGGCGCGCAGCGAGGCCGGCCATGCCGTGACGCCGGGTTCGTGCCCGAGACGTCCCTGCCAGAACGGTGCCATCGAGGCGAGCACGGCCACCGCGAGGGCTGTGGCGCCCCAACGAACCGCGGGCGTCGGCAGCGCGGCTCCCCCGACACCGTCGGTGACGGAGGCCCCCCGGTCCCGCAGGCGCGCGAGCAGCCGCTCGGCCACGACGGCGATGCCCATGACGAGCGGCAGTCGCACGAGAGGGTCGAGCTTGTGCACGTTGCGTGCAGCGGCGAGTGGACCGTCGAGGAGGTCGCGCGCCGTGGACGCGAACGGGCCGTGCACGGCGCCGACGTAGGCAACCCCCATGCCGACGACACCGACGAGCACCATGGCACCGAGACCTCGGGGCACGACCGGTCGGTGAGTACCCGCTCCGGTGCGTGCGGTGAGCAACCCTGCAAGGCCGACCCCGGCGAGCAGGCAGCCCGCGACGATCGACGCGGTGCCCTGCGCCACGACCCAGCCGCTCTGCCAGACCGGGTGGCCTTCGGCGTCGATGATGTAGGCCACCCAGTCCGAAGCGCCGCGCAGGATGCCCGGCACGGACGTCACGGCCGTCGTGATGCGAGAGGTCTCGATGTAATCGAGGAACGGGTAGGCGTAGCGGCCGAGCACGACGAGCGGGCCGAGCCACCAGGCGCAGCCGAGAAAGGCGCCCAGGGCGAGTCCGCCGACGAGATCGCGACGACCGACGCTCCGATCCTCACGCAACCGCTCCCCACCGACGACCAGGGCGAGCACGAACGCACCGAGCACGGCGACGAGCGACGCCGTCGCGTTGACCCCGCCGAGGGCGGCGGACAGCATGCCGACGACACCGACGTAGAGGCGCCACGAGAGTCCGCCGGAACGACGGCGGGCGTGAACGGCAAGCAGCAGCCAAGGCATCACCATCCCGGGCCACGTCTCGACGGACAGTTGAGCGAGCAGACTGAGTACCCGCGGACTCAGCGCGTACAGCACTCCCGCGAGCGCCGCAGCCGCCGTCCCGACACCCAGCACGCGACGCGCGAAGAGGGCGGCCCCGGAGGCACCGACGATGAGCATGAGCGTCCACCAGGCTCGTTGCGCAGCCCACCCGGGCAGGCTCACCGCGTCCGCGAGGGCGAAGAACGCCCCCATGGGAAACAGGTAGCCGTACGCCTGGTTCTGGAGTTCGCCGAACCCCGAATGCCCGGACCAGGCGTCGAGCGAGCGGGCGAGGTAGCGGGCCGGTGCGGCAACGAGGTCGATCTTCGTGTCCGGTTGGATGACGCCGGGCTGCACCAACCACGGCAACACTCCGAGTGCCGCGATGACGCTCGTCAGCGGGTCGGCGAGGAAACGGCGCAGGCGTCCTCCCTGGGCGGGCGTGACGGCGGAGTCGCTCACCGCTTGCGCACGAGGACGAGCAGGTTCCACGTCACGATCTCCCGAAGGCCCGGCACCCGCAGGATCGGGCGGGCCCAATCGGGCCAGTAGCGCGGACGCAGGGCGAGAACATCGGCCCGGCGGGATTCACGGGCGGCCTCGGCCCAGTCGAGTCCCTGCCGGACGCTCACCCGGAACAGGCTGTCGTCGATGAGGTTCTTCGGCCGGTGTCCGTGCTTGCGCTCGTACCGCCGAGCGGCACGCTCTCCGCCGAGCCAGTGCCAGGGCGACGTCTCGTGGCCTCCCCACGGGCTGAGCCAGTTCGTGTATGCGATGTAGAGCAACCCGCCGGGTGCGACGACGCGCAGCATCTCGTCGGCGACGGCCTCCGGTGTGCGCACGTGTTCCCACAGGTTCGAGCTGAAGACGACGTCGAACGAGCCGTCCGCGAACGGCAGGTGCCCAGCGTCCCCGACGACGCCACCGTGGCGAACCGAGTCGACGTCGGGGTCGGCGTCGAGGGGAACGTAAGTGGCACCGGACTCGCGGAAGGCCTCGGCGAACTCGGCCGGTCCGGCGCCGACGTCGAGGACGTGAGCGCCGTCCAGGTCGAGGTGCTCGGCGATGCCTGCGACGGAGTCTCGAGCCAGCTCACCGTAGAAGTGCGCCGGGTCGCTCTGTTCCACGAGGAAGGCGCGGAACAGGTGAACGCTGCGGCGAAGGTCGCGGCTCATGAGGCAACCCTGGCGACGAGGTGGAGCGTGGGACGCAGGCGCGGCACAGCGGCGCGCGCTGCAAGTGTCCCGGGCAGACCGAGTGCGGCCAGCGCCATCGTCGAGCGTTGCGCGAGCACGCCACGCGGGCGATCGGTCGGGCGCACCACGCGAACCGTGCTCGCGGCGCCGTGGACGAGCGAGTCGAGGACGGGGCGGCGGATCTCCACCGAGTCGAAGCCGGCGTCCCGCGCCATCGTGCTCAGAGACTTCGCCGTGAAGAAGCGGATGTGTGTCGGATCCTCGAGCATCCACCAGCCGTCCTTGACGAGGCCGAGACCCGCCCAGTCACCGGCCGGCGTGAGGAAGTGCGCGCTGCCGCCGGGGCGCAACAGGTCGCGGGTGCGTTGCAACGTCAGGGCTGGATCGACGACGTGCTCGAGCACGTGGATGCCGTAGGCCATGTCGACGGCGCCGGCGGGCAGGGCGTCGGGCGTGACGTCCTCGATGCCGCAGGCGTGCAGCGATCCCTCGCGGGCCACACGGTCATCGACGGCGAGTTCGAGCTGGTCGGGATCGGCTCCCGCGACACTGGCTCCGCCGTCGAGGAAGCGACGCAGCAGAGCACCGGTGCCGAAGCCGATCTCGAACACCGACTCGGGTACGCCGTCCGCGACGAGCGTGCGGTAGGTCAGGGCGAGACGCGCCGAGTCGAGCGTCGGGTCACCGCCGTAAGCGTGCTCACGGTGACGCGCGGGCGCGTCGTGGAGGGAGCGCACGAGGTGCCCGCAGCGAGTGCACCGCCCGAGCACGGATGAGCCGAGCGTCCAAGGCTGCACGGCATGGCCGCACGCCTCGCATCGAGACCTGGGAATCGGGACACCTCCTGTTCGGCTCCCGGTTACTCTAACGGGCGACCCGAAACGGTCGCGGACGAATGGCACGAGGAGACGAGCAGGGATGAACGGCGAGCACGCAGGTGCCCCGATGCGGGTGCTGTACCTGTCGTGGCGCGACCGCGAGAACCCCGAAGCCGGCGGCTCCGAGGTGTTCGTCGAGCGCACGAGCGAGGTGATGAGCGCTCTCGGGGACGAGGTGACGGTCCACACCGCCCGCTTCCCGGGCGCAGCCCGACGCACGATGCACGGTGATGTCCGCGTCCTGCGCGCCGGCAACCGCTTCACCTGCTACGCGGCGGGGCTGTGGCACCTGCTGCGCCACTCCCGCGATTACGACGTCGTCATCGACGTGCAGAACGGTGTGCCGTTCTGGTCACCCATCGTCTCCCGCGTCCCCGTCGTCGCCGTCGTCCACCACGTGCACCGCGACCAGTGGTCGAGCATCTTCGGTGAGCGCCTCGCGAGGTTCGGCTGGTTCCTCGAGTCGAAGGCCGCGCCGTTCGTCTACCGCAAGAGCCGCTACGTCACCGTCTCGAAGGCAACGCGGGCCGAACTCGTGGAACTCGGCGTCGACGCCGAACGCATCGACCTCGTCTACAGCGGCAACGACCACCCGCGCGATCTCGACTCCTACGCGGACGTGCCTCGCACGTCCGAGCCGTCCATCACCGTGCTGGGCCGCCTCGTGCCGCACAAACAGGTGGAGATCGCTGTGGACACCGTGGCACGACTGCGCCCCCAGTTCCCCGGGCTCGTGCTCAACGTCGTCGGTTCCGGGTACTGGCAGGAGAACATCGCCCAGCACGCCCGCGATCTCGGAGTAGAGGACGCCGTCCGTTTCCACGGATTCGTCGACGAGGAGACCAAGCACACGCTGCTCGCCTCGTCGTGGCTCGTCATGATGCCCTCGTACAAGGAGGGCTGGGGCTTGACGATCGTGGAGGCCGGGCTGCACGGCACCCCCTCGCTGGCGTTCATCCAGGCCGGTGGCCCCAGTGAGTCCATCCAGCACGCGAGCACCGGCGCTCTGGCCTCGACGACCGACGAACTCATCGACGACGTGCGCGTCCTCCTCGAACGAGCGGATGTCCGGGAGGAACTCGGACGCAATGCGCGCCGCTACGCCCGCTCGTTCAGCTGGAGCAGCGCCGGCCGGAACTTGCACCACACGCTCGAGAACGTCCTGGGGCGCGCGCCGCGTGCGCCCCAGCCGCCGGACACTCCCCTGCACGTCGAGCGCCTGCGTGCCCTCGTCGAGCGCGACGCGTTCGCTTCGGACGAGCGGCCGCACGTCGTCAGCGTCTCCTGATCTCAGGCACACGGTGCCCCGGTCGTCGACGGCAGCCGGTGCGGGCCACACACAACAGCGCGAGGGCGAGGCATTTCGATGCCTCGCCCTCGCGCATGTTCGGCCGTGCGGCCGAACGGATCAGCCGTCGTAGCTGATCTTGGACTGGTACTTCTGCGACTGCTCCTGGTTGCCCTGGGTCTGGATGAGACCGAAGATCGCCAGAAGGGCGAGAAGGATGCCGACGATGGCACCGCCGACGTTGTACGCCGCCTTGTTCGTGGACGCGCTCATGGTGAACCGCCTTTCGCTGTGTCCAGCTCTCACTTCGCGGGTGAGACGCGTCGCCCGTACGACGCATTTTCATCGAGTGTAGCCCGAATGTGACGTTCTGCGCAGGCGAACTACTGACTGGTACCCGAAGCGTGTCCTTCCGCGCCGCGTTCGAACTGCCTGCGCCGCACGAGCCACGCCGTACCCGCAGCCAGGGTGACCCCCGCGAGAGCCAGGCCCGTCGCGCCCCACCAGGGCGCGTTCCCCAGGCTCTGCGGGCCGTCGTGGCCGCTGGGACGGCCGATGTCGTAGAGCGTCAGGTCTCGTCCCGAGTGCACGACGGAGCCGATCGGGGTGAGCGTCCGAATGTCGTCGTCGGCCCCGGGTTGGGACTTCTCGACGACGACGTAGCGCACGCCGGCCCTGCTCAGCGCAGCCTTGACCTGCGCCGCGTCCCCGCTCGCGAGGGCCCTCGACACCCGGTCGGCGGCCGCACTCTCACCTCGTACCGTGCTGTCACGCAGTGGCAGGTCGTCGTTGACGAGCACCGGAGAGGACGACAGGCGCTGCCACGGGTCGAGCACGGTGATGTCGCCGTTCCAGCCGTACTGCCGGTACAGGCGCCACGGCAGGACGGCGGCCGCGTCCGACGACGCAGACAACCGCTGCGCGACGGCTCCGTACTCGTTCGGATAGCTCGACGAGATCCATTGGCCACCGCGGGCGAACGCAAGCCCCGGCAGAAGAACGACCGGCAGCACGGCGGCCGCGACGAGCGCGACCGGGGCGAGCGCGGTTCCTCGAGCGCGTGACACGACACGTGCCGCGAGCACGCCCCACCCGAGCGCTGCGGGCACGACGAGCAACGCGACGAACTTCTGTCCGTCGCGCAGCAGCCCGCCGCCGGGAACGGTCTCGACGAACCACACAAGCAGTGGCGCCGTGACGGCGAAGCTTCCGAGGCTCGACAGGACGAGCGCGAGGATTCCGAGCGCCCCGATCCCCCAGCGCAGCGCCGGCAGGTGCCTCAGGAGCGTCACGAAGCCGACGACGACGAGCGCAGCGGCGAGAAGAGCGAAGACCACGGCGTGGCGCTCGGGGAACCACGACGGCTCGTGCCAGATTCCGCCGCCCCCGACGAGTGACCCGAGAACGCCCAGCGGCGTGTCGGCTCCGGCGGCAAAGGCCCGAACGCCGGTGGCGTCGGCCGCGGACGATGACGAGCTCGTGAGGAAGGGGAACCACCACGCGGCGTTGAGCAGGAGCCACGCGGCTGCTCCGAAGGCGATGCTTCCCGCGCGGGGCCGACCCGCGCCGGGCGCAAGGAGGATGACGACCAACGCGATGGCGACGAGCACGGCGCCCGTCGAGCCCGACAGGGCGCTCATGCCCAGGCCCACCGCGGTGCTCGTCACGGCCCGGTGATGGCGCGTGTCATCGCCGTCGCTCCGCGCTGCGCGCAGTTCGAGTGCACCGACGACGGCCCACACGAGCGCTGCGTACCCCCAGAGGTAGCCCCAGTGACCGATGGCGAGACGCTCGGCCATCCACGGGCTCCACGTCGCGGCGACGGTTGCAACAACGGTGGTGACGACGCCGCGTCGCCAGCGGTCGAGACCGGCGCCGATGGCGAAGAACGCCCCGACGAGGACGAGCCGTTGCGTGATCCAGCCGGGCAGCACGAGGTCGAGCAGTGCGACGACGGTGTCGTTCGGCACGGCGCGGGGAACCCCGCCGTCCATCCCGAGCGTGCCCGCCGAAAGCGGGAGGTCGGGCACGAACACCATGTCGTAGTGGAGCAGGAAGCCGGGACGCCACAGCGCCGGGGACAGCACGACGAGCGCGACGGCAGTCGCCGTCAACAGGCCTGCATGCCGTGTGGGCCATGAGACAGCGCTCGACCGCTCCCCCTCGCCCCTGACGCTCACGCGGGCCTCACTCGAACTCGGCGAACGCCTCGCCGAGGCGACGGGTCTGCGTGACGATGTCGTGCTCCGCGACCATCCGTTCGCGGTTGGCTCGGCCCGTCTCGCGGGCTGCCGCGTCGTTCTCGAGAAAGTGCAGGAGCCCGTCGGCCAGTGCTGCGGCGTCATCCTCGACGACGAGGTTCGGCGGCCGCACCGCCTCGTCGTTCGTACCACAGGCTGTCGTGACGACGGGAAGGCCGCACGCCTGCGCCTCGAGGTAGGCAAGACCGAGTTGCTCGGTCCACTTCCACGTCGGGCGGGGTGCCGTCGTGAACACCCGAGCCGAGCGCAGGAGGTCGGCCACCCCCGACGCATCGAGCGAGCCCGCGAGGACGACCGAATCCGGCATGCGACGGGCGGCTTCCTCGACGAGCGGAAGCCACGGGCCGCGTCCGGCCACGACGAGCTGCGCCTCCGGCAGGTGTCGGCGCACGTGAGCCATCGCGTCGAGCACGGTGTCAATGCCCTTGTTCGGTGCCAGCGGCGAAGTGAAGACAACGCGCGGGCGGTCGGTGAGTTCGGCTGCCGGGGAGAACAGTTCCGTGTCGACACCGGGCTTGACGACGCGCGCCCGCTCGAGGTCGAAGCCGTTGAGGTCGAGGTGATCGAGGGCGGCGTCGACCATGCAGAGCACGAGGTCGGCGCTGCGTGCGGATTCGACGGCCTGGCGGTACGGCGGCAGGGCGTACAGGGGCTGACGCGGCATGTTCTCCCACGTCACGACGGCCTGCTTGAAGCCTCCGGATCGGCGGCGCCGGGAAAGTTGCCCGGTGACGAGCGAACACAGCTCGAGGCTGACCGCCCAGTCGGGGCGAACGCGCGCGAGTTCGTCGTCGAGGTTCTCGGCCCAAGCGAAAGCGCCGGCCTCGATGAAGCGCTTCACCGGGCGGCGGTAGGTCGTCGGGACCCAGCTCATCTCCCCCACCGGCTCGTCGGCGGCCAGCGCTGTGACGTGGGTGTCGGGCATGCGCGACATCCAGTAGAGCTCACGGCGGGGACGCTGATCGGGCAGGGAGAGCCACAGGAGCTCACGCCGGCGCGACGCGTCACCGTGGGTCACGGCGTTTTTCCTCCGGAGGCCGCCTCACGGCGCGCGCTCCAGGCGCCGTAGCCGTAGCCGACCGCCTCTATGGCACGCATCGCGACCATGCCGGCGGCGTGCACGGGGCGTCGGGCCAGGTCGCCGCGGTGGCTCCAGTACGCGCCGAGCACCGCACGCCCTTGGTCGCTGACGGCGCCGTCGTGCTCGGCTTCGAGGGCCGGGATGCTTCGGCCGTAGTAGCGCCGCTTGTCGAAGACGTCGCGCAGGGTGAGGTGACCCTCGTCGTGGTCGATGACGATGGGAGCGAGTTCGATGCGGTGTCCCGCACGGCGCATTTTCATGCGAAGGTCGGCGTCCTCCGGTCCGGACATCGCGAGGTGGAACTCGCCGTCGCCGACCATGAACTCGCGGCGCAGCAGGCGTGGGTTGTGCAGCCACGGCTGGTCGAGGTAGCACTCACGCTCGAGGGCCCGGCAGGCTGTCCAGAACCCCGTGCCGATCGTGCGCTCGGGCAGGGCGACGCCGGCCGCGCCTGTTTGCTCGGCCGTGTCGAGGGCGACTTCGAGAGCACGCGGCGGCAGGATCATGTCGCTGTCGAGCCACACGATCCACGGCGTCTCGGCAGCCTGGATGCCGCGGTTGCGCTGGGCGGAACGCTCGGGGCCCGCCTCGAGGTAGACGTCGGCGTACCGCTGGGCGATCTCGGGCGTCGCGTCGTTACTCGCGTTGTCGACGACGATGAGCGTCACGTTCGGCTCGGTCTGCGCAACGACGGACGCGAGCGTCGCCTCGATCGTGCGCTCGTTGTTGCGCGTCGGCACGATGACGCTCACCGCGCGCGCAACACCGCCCTCCACATCGCGCCCGGCAGGCGTCCCTGCGCTCACGTGGCTGTCACTCATCCTCGGATCCTCCGTCGCTGTCGCTGTCGCGCGTGCGTCCCTCGTCCTCGGTGCGGTCGGCGGAGTCGGTGGCGTCAGCGGCCGGCTCGGCCGTTGCGGCACCGCGGGATCCCCCGGCCAGGCCTTCACGGCGCAGGAGGCCTGCGATGGCGACGACGAAACCGGCGCCGGCAACGCGATGCGGCCACAGGCTCGCCGAGATCGCATCCGCGCTCACCTCGCCGAGGTCGGGGCTGAGGACGAGGAACAGGAGAATCGCCACGAACACCAGGGCAGCGCCGGTGACGACGAGTGCCCGTGATGTCACGCGTCCCCAGCGCAGGCCCGCCACGACGGCGAGACCCGCCACGAGTCCCGCAAGCCCCACAGCGAGCGCGGCGGCCACGACGAAGCCGGCTTGGAGCAGGACCTGACGACCCGAGCGACCCGGGGACCCGCCGCCACCGGTCATCCGCTCCTGTGTCGCGGACCGGTGCGCGCGATGAGCCGGCAGGTCCTCGTCGGCGCTCTCGTCTCGACCACCGACAAGCGCACCCGTCAGCCACGCACGCACCACGAGCGCTGCCGCGAGCAACAGTGCCGCAAGCGAGAAGAGGATGGCCCAGTTGGCGTAACGCTGAGGCGTGAAGCGCATCTCGACGGTGCCCTCGGCGCCGGCCGGCAGAACCCACCCGGAGGAGTAGCCGTCGAGCAGGACGGGGCGTCCCAGATCCTTGTCGCCCAGCGTGGCGCTCCAGCGCTCGTCATAGCTCTGACCCAGCACGACGGCCTTCGGCGTGGAGCTCTTCGCCACGCGCACGGACTTCACGCTCGGCGAGTTCTTCGTCACGGCGAAGTCGACCGGGGCAGGCGAGACGCCGGCCCCCGCCTTCTCCGACACGGTGTCGCGCAGCACGAGCGAGTCGACGACGAAGTCGCGCACCGGCTCGACGTGCTGTTCGCGGGCCTTGAGGACAACCGGGTTGCACGCCGTCCAGCGGGTGCCGGCGTCCTTGGGCCCGGCCACACGGTCGCCCGACAGACGCATCGGCAGCGCCGTACCGTTGATCGTCGAGACGGCGAAGCACCGGTTCTTACCAGGCTCGTCGAACGCACCGAGAGGAGCCTTGCGCAGCGCTTGTTTCGTGTCGATCGACGTGAACTTCGCCGGGGCGCCGTTACGCGGGCCGCTCGAGGCGTCGAGCTGCACCCGCACGACCTTGCCCCGCGTCGCCGTGATGTCGATCGACGCCGTGCCGTTCGGCTTGAGAGCTCCGGAGCCGACGACGCGGCCGTCGACGCTGACCGTGGCCCGCGTCGCCCATTGGGTGCGTGATGCACCGCCCTCACCGGGGGCCTGGGTGACGGAGACAGAGCTGATCTCGCGCTCGGGCCCGCGCATCTGCCACCAGGCACCCTTCGGGCTTGCGCCACCGGGAACCCAGGCCGTCTTGTCGTTGTCGTCGGCCGCCTGGGACGCACGGTACTCGGGGCGGTTGAACCAGAACTCCGACGACGACGCCGTGACGGCATCGCTGTAGCCCGCGCTGCGGTCGTAGAAGCGCTCCTGGTCGGCCTTCGCGAGGCGCACCGTGGCGGAGGCGTCGTAGCGACGGGCGTCGGGCATCGTGAAGATGCGGTTGAGCGAGGTCTCGGAGTCGTCGTTCGGGGAGGACGAGTTCTGCACGCGCTGGAAGAGGATGTCGAGCGGTGCCTTCTCGAAGGCCGTGCGGCCCTCGGCGTCGAGGCTGTCGTACAAATCCTTCAGAGTCGACGGCGTGCGCGCCGCACGCTCTGCCTTCGCCCCGGGTAGCCCCACTTCGGAAACACCGACGAGGTTGTAGCCGTCGCCGCGGGTCGAGTCGATCCGCAGGCGGACGGACTCGGCGTTCACGCCGCCCATGCGGAACGTGGCACGGCCGGTGTCTGGCACGCGCACGGAGACAGACTTGCCGCCTGCGATGAGGGTGGCGCGATCGATCTTGACGGGACCGAGATCGGCCTGAGCGACCGACACGTCACCGAGGCGGGCGGGCTTGTCGAGCTTCACGTTCAGGCTCTGGCCTGCGGCTCGCTGGAAGTCACCGAACCGCCACGACGTCGCATCGTCACCGTCGAAAGCGTTCTCGGCGGCGGCGAAGGGCAGGTCGAAGAACGTTCCACCGGCCGAGCTCGCGGTGACGTGCGCCCCGGAACGCTCCAGGACGGTCTGGTTCTTCGGATCGGTGCCCAGTGTGCGGCTGTTCTTCAGCGCCTCGTTCGCGGCAAGGAGCGAGCCCTGGCCGGCGGTGAGGCGCTGAGGGATGGTGTTGCGGCGGGCGTTCGTGTCGGTTTGCGCGAGGCGTGCGCCGTCCTTGAGCGCGGCCTTGAGGCTCGTCTCGTCGAGGTCCTGCGCGTAGCGCACGGTGGGGCTCGAGCGAAGCAGGCCGGCGGAGGCGAGCTGGGGGAACGCCCAGCCGTCGCCGGCGACGATCATCTGACCCGCGAGGCTCTGGGCCCGGACCGCACGTCGGGAGTCCTTGACCCCGTAGAGCTGAACCGGCGTGAGCAGGGCCTCGTCCATGCTCTCGGGCTGGTTCGTGGGCGACAGGACGTTCTGACCGGGACGTCCGAAGTTCGCGACGCCGTACAGACCGCTGTCGCCGTCGATGAGGCGCGACATGGCCGCTGGCCGCGCACCGCCGTCGTTCTCCCAGACGGTGTCGTGACGCACGAGCACGTTGTCGGCCCCGAGGTAACGCGCGAACGTCGAGGCGATGTCGCCGTTCGAGCGATCCGACTGCACCGTGTCGTCCATGGCCGCGAGGAGGTTGGCGCCGGGTGCACTCGCGTTCGGCGTCGTCTCGGGCAGCACGGCCTCGCGCTTGAGAAGCGAGTTCGTGAGGTCGTCCGGCCGTTGAACGGTCCAGCGATAGGTCGGCCTGGTCTGGCCGGGAAGCATGAGGGTACGCGCGTTCGGGTCTCCCCCGTCGGCCGTCTTGGCCGCCTCGCGCCAGTAGTTCGGCACGTCCATCTCGGAGATGTAGAGCCCGTTGGACAGGGCCGGCAGGATCCAACCGGCCACGAGAACCGTGGCCAACGAACCGGCCACGGGGGCGAGCGCGCTGCGTCGTTGGACGAGGCGCACGAGTTGCACCGCGCCGAAAGCCAGCGCCAGCGCGAAGGCCAGCGCGAGAAGCGCTCCGATCTTGTTCGTCGTGCGGAACGCGGCGAGCGGGCCGAGGCCGAGCACCTTCTCCAGCACCCACCCGACGGGGCTCTGGGCGCGTCCCTCGCCCGGGAACAGCCCGACCATGACGACGGCAGCCAGGGCGGCGAGCAACACGAGAGTGCGGCGAAGAGCAGTTCGCGCAAAAGCGAGGGAGCTGAGCGCAAGCGTCGGCCACAGCGCGGTGAGGACGATGACGACCGGGCTCGTGATGTAGGTGGCGTTCTGAGGCACCCACGGACCCGTGTCACTGTGGCCGTAGAGCGGCCACAGACCGAGGCCGCGCAGCACCTCGGTGAAGGACGACACCTTGTGAATACCGGTGAGCGTCTCGGACATGTCGACGATCTGCGCGCCTGTGCCAAGCGCTGCGATGGCGGGCACGAGCCAGTAGACCGAGACGGCGACGACGAAGAGGCCGCACTTGGCTGTCACGGCGAGCACCTGACGCCACGTAGCGCGGCGGTGCCACAGCGCGACGGCGGCGATCGGCACGAGCGCGAGCAGCTGGTACAGCGGCACGACGGCCACGTTCATGCCGCTCATCGCGAAGAACGCAAGGCCGAACGCGGCCGGCCAGGCCCAGCTGCGCGGCTGCTGCAGACCCCTCAAGTAGGCCAGGAGCATCCAGGGCAACAACGCCATCGGCAGGGCGATTGCGAGCGTGTTTCCGGCGGCGATCGTGTAGGGGTTGGCGAGGTAGAAGACGCCCGCGAACAGGCCGACCCACTTCGTCGCGCGGACGGTGGCTGCCCGCACGAGACGGTTCGCTCCCCACGCAGCGACGAGCCAGAGAGCGAAGTGGAAGACCTTGAAGGTCCACTCCGGTGACAGACCGAGCCCGCGCAGCGCCGACAGCAGGAGCAGCACGGGGACGAGGCCGACGTTGAAGTTGGCCGACCCGAGGTAGGGAGAGCTCGTCCACGACGAGAGGTAGCGCTCGACCATCGTCCACGGCGCGAGGTAGACCTCTGGCTTGATGTCGGTGTGGAAGTGACCGAGCGAGTTGCCGAAGACGATGATCGCGAGGAAGAGAACGAGCCCGCCGGTCGTGAGCGCGTACGGGCTGACCCGCGCGGCGAAGCGTCTCACGTCGTTGGCCTCCGGATCGTCGACTTCGTCACTGCACCGCGCGCCGAGCGCGCTTCCCGTCGGCGCCCCGGCGGTGACTGCCTAATATAACTGGGAAGTAACCCCCAAGAGGACCAACAAGAGGACCAACCCGAGAAGGTGGAGACGTTGAACGCTGGACGCACCGACGTCTCCACTGACTCCGCCGACGAACCGTCCGAGGCTCCTGGCAACCGGACCGAGCGCACGGCGGGCATCGGTTCGGGCGCCCTCCTCGGAGTCGCCATGGGCGTCGGCAACGCCCTGAGCTACGTCTTCGTCCTCGTGCTGACGCGCGCCCTCGGTACCGCGGGGTTCGGCGCCTACTCGGCGCTCATCACGCTCGGCATCGTGCTCGTCATCCCGGCCGGCGCCTTCCAGGTCATCATCGCGCGGCGCTGGGCGGACGAGGAAGCACGCACGTCCGGGCTCGTCGCCGCGGCCGGGACGGGCATCGCTCTCACCGGGCTCACGTGCCTGCTCGCCGCACCGATCGGCGATATCTTCCACCTCGACGGTGTGGCCGCCACCGTCGCGATGTCGCTCATGCTCCTTCCGATGACGCTCACGGGCGCGTTTCAGGGCATGTTGCTGGGGGCCGAACGCCTCGGGCGCCTGTCGACGCTCTACGTCCTCACCGCGGCCACCCGTCTGCTCGGCGCGTTCGTGTGCCTCGCGATCGATGCGAACGTCACGCAGGTCTTCGTCGCCATGGCGATCGTGGCCTGGCTCACCGCGGCGTACGGCTGGTGGGCCTGTCGCGATCTGGCCGCCACCACGCGGCGCCACTCCCCCTCGCTCCTGGCCGAGATGGCGCGATCCAACTCGACGCTCGCGGCCTTCACCGCCCTGACGAACGTCGACGTGCTCCTCGTGCGCCACTTCCTCGACGAACACACCTCCGGCGGCTACGGGCTCGCGTCGACCTTCGGGCGGGCGATGTGCTGGGGCACCCAGTTCATCGCGCTGCTCGTCGTGCCGCGCCTGTCGCGTCAGGGGTCGTCGATGATCTGGCGGGCGGCGGCGCTCGTCGTCGGAATCGGCGCGATCGCGGCCGCGGTTGTCGCGATTGACGCCGACGCCCTCGTGCGGCTCATCGGCGGCACGGCCTTCGACGGTTTCGGAACGCTCGTCCTGGCCTGCATCGCGCTCGGCACGCTGTGGGCCCTGGCGCAGCTGTGGCTCTTCTCCCAGATGGCCGACGACGACACGACTCTCGGCAAGGTGGCCTGGGTGGCCGTCACCGTCGAACTTGTTGTCGGGTGGCTGTGGTGGCACGACAGTGCCGAGCATGTCATCGGACTCGCCGCCGGCTGCGCGGCGCTCGTCGTCCTCGTCGGCGTGGTTCGCACCCGCCGTCACGCCGTGACGCAGCTCGAGTCCGAGGAGGACCTCCTCGTCACCGACCGCACGTGACACGCATCGGGCCGAGCCGACACACGTGGTCAGCTCGGCCCGAGGCAACGGGGGGTCACTTCGCGCTGTCGTCGTCACCGATCTTGCGCGAGCGTCCGAGCAGCACCTTCGCCACGGCGGTGATCGGGCCGGGCACGATGCCCACGGCCTTCCACATCACGGCGTTGACGCGGTCCTGCACCGTCACCTGGTAGCGGCGCAGGGCCTCGTCCGTGCCCGAGAGTTTGCGGGCTGTACCGGGCACACGGCGGAATGTGAGGGCGTGCAGGCCGTTGGCCCAGCGCGGGTCGTCGGCGTGCGCCGCGTCCCACGTCTCGACGATCTCCCAGCCCTTGTGCCGCTGGAGGAAGAGCTTGTGGGCCTTCTGCACGACCGGCCACGACGCGTCGTCGATGAGCACGAGCGCCTCGTCCGCGAGCAACGGCTCGACGACAGCCAGGGCGAGGTAGTGCGACAGCAGCGTGTGCTCGCCGTCGTAGAAGTAGACGCCGACCGGCCGATCGAGCGCGCCTGGCTCGACCATGAGCTTGAAGCAGTCGCCCTCGAGCAGTTCGACGTCGGCGTCACTCGCGTGCTCGGCGAGGTTCGTCATGAGCTCCTTGCGCGCCATCTCGCCGGCCATGCCGAACTCCATGAAGTTCTCCATGACGACGAACTTCTTGCCGGCGTTGCCCCGCACCGCAGCGCAGATCGAGCGGCCCTTGAACGTGCCGACCTCGAGGTAGGCCTCGCCCTCGGGCAGGTGACGCGCGGCCTCGTTGAGCACCGCGAGTTCGTTGACCGCCGTGTAGCCGGCCACCTGGGCGGTGAGGTCCTTCCATGCACCGTCGACCGGGTCGCCGCTGTGGACGTCGGGGGTGAACAGCGCCGGAAGGGCTTCGAAGAAGGCAGACGTTTTCATGGGTTCCTTACGTGGGTGAGGCCCGAACGCACACGGCGGACCACGGACGGTGTCGGCGAACTCGGGCGGCACAAGAATGCCACCTCATGCGCCTCAGCGCTGGGCAGTCGCCAGAACCTGGGGCGCGAGCCACTTCCAGATCATCGGTGTGGCCTCCTCGGAGAAGTGGACGCTGTCGGTGTACAGCCGCTTACCGCTCACCTCGGGCTGGAAGGGATTGCTGCACACCGTCTTCGCGAGGTCGAGCAGCGGCACGTGCTCCTCGGACGCCCACTCCCGGATCAGGGCGTTGACCTGGTCGGGTCGCTGCGACTCGGCGAGCGCAGGGCCGTCGGCGCGCATCGCGGCGGCGTCCTCGGGCGGGAGGACGGACAGATCGGCCTGACGGCACGGCACCGTCGTCACGTAGACACGCTGCGCTCCCCCGGCGCGGATCTTCCCGACGGTCTCGGTGAGACGCTTCTTCGCGAGGTCGCGGTAGGCGGCGTCGTCGATCCACACCTTTCGGCCGTCGAGCATGTGCCGCGAGGCGAGGTGCACGCCGGGCATGAGGACGGCGGCCTCCGCACCCGAGCCGCGAACCTTCGACGTCAGGTCGCGCTTGAGGGAGGCACAGTCCTTCGGGTTGGGCACGATCTTGCTCTTGGAATCGACGATCGGGATGTCGAGCATGTCGCAGCCCGGCACAGCCAGGGCCACGGGGTGGAGCCCCGGGAAGTTGAGCGACGGGTAGTTCTCGACGAGCTTGAGGGGCACCGAGTCGCCCACCATGGCCACCGTGGTCCGGCTCGAGGTCATGGGGTAGGCCTTCTGCCCCGGCACGAGGTCGGCAACGTTCGCCACGTACTGCGGCGGGCCGCTGACTCGGGTCATCGTCCACATGAGGCCTGAACCGAGGACGAGGGCCAGTGCCGAACCGACGGCGACGAACTGCCGCGTGCCGGAAGTGGATTTCGGCAGCAGACCCTTGACGCCGTTCTGCAGGACGGGCACTTCGATGTAGCGGAAGCTGAGGTACGCAGCGGCGAACGTGAGCGCACCCTTGAGCACGGCCTCGGCGATGTCGGGGAGGCCCGGCACGTCGACCCACAGGTTGATGGGCCAGTGGTAGAGGTAGAGCCCGTACGAGATGCGGCCCAGGAACGCCAGGGGCTCCCACCCGAAGATGCGGTTGATGAGCAGGTTGCGCGGGTCGACGCTCGACCACCCCATGAGGGCGGCGCCGACGGCGAAGAGCAGGATGCCACCGCGGTCGTAGACCCACGTGGTGCTCGGGTCGAGGAGGAAGACCGCCGAGACCGAGACGCCGAAGCCGATGACGCCGAGCGCCTGCGTCACGGCGCGTGGAGGGAGCACCGGGCCCCGTTTGTCGTTGCCGAGTCCAAGCAGACAGCCCAGCGCGACACCGACGAGCAGAGCCTGCACGCGGGTGTCGGTGCCGTAGTAGAGGCGCGTCTGGTCCTGCGGCGTCTCGAAGCCGAGCTGCGCCGTCCAGCAGGCGCTCACCGCCGCAAGAGCGAGAGCGATGCCGGCCTTCGCGCCCCGGCGACGGGCGAGGGCGACGAGGGCGAGCACGAGGAACGGGACGATGACGTAGAACTGTTCCTCGACCGAGAGCGTCCACGCGTGACGCAGCGGCGACGGGTCGACGAACTGGTCGAAGTAGGCGTCGCCACGGCTGATGAGGCGCCAGTTGAGGAAGAACCCGAGCGTCGCGAAAGCGTCGCCGGCGTACTCCTTGCGCTGCTCCGCGTCGGCGAAGAAGGCCGTGTGAACGAGCACCGCGGCGACGAGCACGAACATCGCGGGGAGAACGCGGCGGGCCCGGCGGACGTAGAAGCGGCGGACGTCGATGCGCCCCGTCTTCTGGCGCTCCTTGAGGAGCAGACGCGTGATGAGGAAGCCGGAGAAGACGAAGAAGTGGTTGATGCCGACCCAGCCGCCGACGAGCGCCGTCACGCCGAAGTGGTAGGCGATGACGAGAACGACGAACAGGCCGCGGTAACCGTCGAGCGCCGCATAGCGCGACGGCGTGCGCACGCCCTTGCCGTTGCGTCGCTGTGCGCGCGTGCTGCCCGTCACGGACGTCCACCTGCCTTGCTCAGAACCTGCGGGGCGAGCCAGCCCCATATCATCGGGGTTGCCTCGGGCGAGAAGTGAATGCCGTCCTCGTAGACCTTCTTGCCGTGCAGCGTCGGCTGGTAACCGTCACCGCACACGGCGGAGGCGAGGTCGACGACAGGCACGTTCTCCTCCTTCGCCCAGGTACTGATGAGGGCGTTGAGGCGCTTGGGGTTCTGGGCCTCGGCCACGAGTTCGGGGGAGCGGCTCAGCTCCGTACGGTACTGGGGCGGAAGGTTGAGTTCGCTCATCCGTCGGCACGGAACGGTGGTGATCTGCACCGAACGAGCCCCGGCCGCCTCGGCTTTCGTCGTGAGTTCGGAGAGCTTCGAGCGCACGGCAGCAACGTACGCCGGGTCGTCGAGCCACACCGTGCGCCCTCTGAGTTGGTGGCGCAGCGCGAGCTGGAGACTGGGCATGATGACGAACGTCTCGGCGCCCGAGGTACGCACCTTCTCCTCGTAGGTCGCCTTGTTCTGCCGGCACGCGGCGTCGGCGCCGAGCGCCACCGTCGGTGTCCACTGCACAGGGGCGTCGACGATGTCGCAACCGGGTGTGCCGAGGTTGACGACCTCAAGGCCCGGGAAGTTGCCGCTGGGGAAACGGGAGACGAGGTGGAACGGCACCGAGTCACCGAACAGCGCGACCTTCGTCGGCGGCTTCGGCGCCGTGAACGTCGGCTGCCCCTCGACGAGCTGGGGGATGTTCGCCACCTTCTGCGGGACGCTCTCGTCGCGCACGGGTGCGGTGGCCTGCGCCGTACCTCCCGAGACGAAGAGCGCGCCGACGACGACCGCGGCCAGCCCTGCGAAGCCTGCGGCCCCCGTCCGACGGCGACCGAACGCGCCGAGTCCGTGCTTCATGATCGGCTGTTCGAGGAAGCGGTAGCTCACGGCGGCCGCCGCGTAGGACAGGGCGAGCGTCAGCACCGCGAGAACCCAGACGTTGACGCCGGTGAGGTAGCGCGAGAGCCAGATGAAGATCGGCCAGTGGTACAGGTAGAGGCCGTACGAGATCTTGCCCGTATAGACCGCGGGTGGCAGGGAGAACACGCGAACGAGGGGTGTGGCGCGCCTCTGCGCACAGCCGATGATCCACGCCGTCGCCGCGATGGAGGTCAGCAGCATCCCGCCGCGCGAGAACATCCACGGTGCGAGCGGCTCGATCGTGACGAACGCGACGAGCGTGGCCGCCAGCCCGAGCCACCCGACGATCTCGATCCACGGGCGGCCGCCGTCGAGGGGATCACGCGGGTCGCGAGGTTTGAGCAGCGCCCCGCCGCTCCACCGGTGCCCACTCCACACGCCCGCCGCGACGCCGAGCGCCAAGGCCTGAACGCGGATGTCCGTGCCGTAGTAGGCGTGTGACTGACCACCCAGCCCGACGAGGTCCAACCGCGTGGCCCACAGGGCACTGAGTCCGGCGAGCAGCACGAACGGAAGGGTCCTCGCCAGGCGCGTACGCCCCAGGGCCAGTACGGCCACGACGAGCCACGGCACGACGAGATAGAACTGCTCCTCGACTGACAGACTCCACGCGTGCCGCGTGATGCTCGGGTGGCTGAAAGCCTCGAAGTACTGATCGTCACGGGCCACGAGACGCCAGTTCATGACGTAGGTGAGGGTGGCGAGGATGTCGCCCTTGAGGTACGCCTTCTCCTCATCGGGTGCCAAGAACAGCCCATCGAGCGTCACCGCGCCGAGCATGACGAGCAGTGCCGGGCCGAGGCGCCGCACCCGTCGGACGTAGAAATCGCGAACGCTGATGTCGCCGTAGCTACGCCGCTCGGCGAGGAGCAGACGCGTGATGAGGAAGGCGGAGAGGATGAAGAAGACGTTCATGAACACCCACAGCCCCGGCAGAACCGTGAGTGCCCCCACGTGCCACAGCATGAAGACGACCATGCCGTAGCCGCGGATGCCGTCCAGGCCAGGACGGTGGGCGAAGAGCCGTGCGGCCATGAGTTCCTCTCCGATCAAACGCGTGCGAGCTTCCGCTCACGGCGACGGGCTCACCCACCGACGAATCGGAGCGGGTGAGCCCGTTGCCGTCAGCGGCAGTCAGTCGCGAACCGTGTCGGGCTCGTCGTCGTCGAAGCGCGTGCGACGGCGGGCCGGACGCACATCGTCGTCGTCCTCGTCGTCGACCAGGCGCGTGCGGCGGACCTTGCGAGGGGCGTCGTCCTCGTCACCCAAACGGGAACGACGGCGCGGCTCCGTGGTGCGCTCGCTCTGGCGCTCCGTGCGACCGGCGAGGAGGCCCGGGCGGCGATCGGCGTCGTCGACGTCGTCGTCCTCCACGGCCTCGTCCTCGAGGCGGGTGCGGGCGCCGCGCGTCTGCGCTGCCGACTCCGAGCCGAAGAGGAGGAAGCCGAGGGCGGCGGTGATGATGGCGAGGGCGAGGAAGAGGAGGCTCTGGTTGCGTGCGACGTCCTCGATGATGCCGCACTGGCCCTTGGCCAGACCGTTCGTGTTCGGTGACATCGGGCTACCGCAACGGAAGAGGCCGCCGTCCTTGCCCATGAAGCTGGTCGGCGTGAGGAAGAAGTACGCGGCCACCGCGAGGAATCCGGTGGCGACGATGAGCGCGACCTTCGTTCCGGGGCGCAGCGACGTCACTGTACGAGTGTCTGACTGGTTCGACATGCCCGCATGCTAGCGAAGTGGAACCGCCTGCGGCCCGGCCATTGGGCAAATAGACTCGCGCCCGTTGTCCTGTTCCCGTCGAGAGGCCCACCCCGTGCCACGTCGCGCACCCACTTCGTCGGGTTACCGCCCGGCGCTCGACGGACTTCGTGGCGTCGCCGTCCTCGCCGTTCTCGTTTTTCACCTCTGGCCGGCGGGGGTTCAGGGCGGCTGGCTCGGTGTCGACCTCTTCTTCGTCCTGTCGGGTTACCTCATCACGAGTCTGCTCGTGCGCGAGTACGCCCGTTCGGGCCGCGTCGACCTGCGCCGCTTCTGGACTGCCCGCGCCCGACGCCTGCTGCCCAGCCTCATCACCGTGCTCATCGCGGTGCTGGCGGCGGCAGCTTTCTGGACACCCCCGGGACGACGCAGCTCGGTGGCGCTCGACACTCTCGCGACGCTCTTCTACGTCCAGAACTGGCGCCTCCTCGCGAGCAACGAGGCCTACTTCGACGCCAACGGCGTTCCCTCTCCGCTGCGCCACGCCTGGTCGCTGGCCATCGAGGAGCAGTACTACCTCCTCTTCCCGCTGCTGTTCCTCTTCCTCGCGCGGTATGTCCACCGCCGCTGGACGCTCGCGCTCGTCTTCGCCGTCGCTGCCGCCGCCAGTGCTGCCTGGATGGCCTACCTCTACGTGCCGGACGTCGACCCGACGCGCGTCTACTACGGCACCGACACCCGCGCCTTCGAACTGCTCATCGGCGCTGCGATCGGCGCGTGGGTCGGTCCGAGCCAATGGGGGCACGAACGCCCGTCGCGCTGGGTCGAGACCATCTCGAAGCTCGCCTGGCCGAGCCTCGCGGCGCTGCTCGTTGCGTTCGTCGCCCTCTCCGAGGATTCGCCGCTCGTCTTCCGCGGCGGCCTCGTCGTCGTCTGTCTTCTGACGCTGCCCGCGATCCTCGCCGCGGCGTCACCGCACGCGAACGCCTTTCAGCGGGCGTTCTCGTTCGAGCCGCTGCGGCAGATCGGCCTCATCAGTTACGCGTTGTACCTGTGGCACTGGCCCGTACACGTCTTCCTCTCGCCTGAGCGTCTGGGCATGAGCACCGCTGCCGCCGCGCTCGTGCAGGCCGTGCTGTCGATCGTCTTCGCGACGCTGACCTACCGCTACCTCGAGGCGCCGATCCGGGCGGGTGGACTGCGCGGTCTGGTGCCCCGCTCGCCCAGGATCTCCCGCCTGGTCGCGGTGACGGCCTGTGCTGCCGTCGCCGTGGGTACGGTTGCGCTCCCGAGGGTCACCAGCGGTATCCCGACCGAGGAGACCGGTGCGGGAGGCGGCGAACTCACGTACGCGGTGCCGTCGTACCAGCCGGGCGCCTCGCAGCGCGTCGTCGTCGTGGGTAACTCCATTCCGCACAGCCTCATGGTGAACTTCCCGTCCACACGGTTCACCGACCTCGACGTCTCGGAGTCGACGAGCTTCGGCTGCACCACCTTCCCCGGTCAGCAGATCCTCAACGGCAAACCTGCCCCCATCCCCGCGGCCTGCCGCACGTTCTGGAACAACTGGCACCTCGGGCTCTTCGAGGCAGACACGATGCTGTACTTCCTGCCGCAGAACCTGCTCGACGACTACGAGGTCGACGGCCGACGGCTGAAGGCGGGCAGCGCCGAGCACGACGCCTTCATCCGTTCCTCGCTCGACTCGATGCTCGCCAAGTCCAAGGAATCCCGGGTGAAGCGCCCGGTGCTGCTCGACCTCGCCTGCCACGAGATGCCGACGTTCGGCCAGAATCCGCCGTCCCTCAACGACACCGCGAAGGTGCGTCACCTCAACGGGGTCGCCAAGCATTGGGCTGCGCAGAACAAGGTGCAGTTCCTGTCGCAGTTCGACCGGCTGTGCCCCGGCGGCACGTACCACGGCAAACTCAACGGCCAGGAGCTCTACGAGGACGCCCTGCACTACACATCCGTCTCAGGACCCATCATGTGGTCGTGGATCGCACCGCAGATCCGCAAGGACACCGCGAAGTGAGCCTTCACGCCGTCATCCTCGCGGGCGGCTACGGCTCACGGATGATGCCGCTGACGACACGCACGCCGAAGCATCTTCTCCCGATCGGTGACGAGCCCGTCATCGCTCACCAGCTTCGTCGCCTCGCCGCCGCGGGAGTGGACTCCGTGACGTTGGCGACCGCCCACCACGCCGAGGCCTTCCTGCCGGCGCTCGGCCACGGTGAGCGCTTCGGGCTCCACCTGCGCTACACCCGTGAGCCCGAGCCGCGGGGCACCGGTGGCGCGCTGAAACACGCGTGCGCCGGGCTCACGCTTCACCCGGACGACGCGCTCGTCGTCATCAACGGCGACCTCGTGAGCGACCACGACCTCGCCGCGCACGTGCGCGCGCATGTCCACGCCGGCGCACCCCTGGCGACGATCCACGCGCGACCGGTCGATGACGCGAGTGCCTTCGGCCTGCTCCATCTCGACGGTGACCGCATCACCCGGTTCGAAGAGAAGCCCGCCGGCGCACCTGCCGGTTTCGTCAACGCCGGCACGTACGTCGTCAGCCCGTCATTGCTCGATCTCATCCCGGCCGGCGAGGTGGTCTCGCTCGAGCGGGACGTGTTCCCCCGAGCCGTGGCGCTCGACGAGGGTGTGCGGGTCTACCGCGAAGACGCGCGCTTCGCCGACATCGGAACACCCGCCGCGCTGCTCGCGGCAAACCTGGCGTGGGCCCGGGATCACGTCCCGAGCGACCGCCCGAACGCCACGAGTGTTCTGCTCGGCGCCCAGGTCGCCCCCACGGCTCGCGTCGAGCGCTGCCTCGTCATGCCGGGTGCCCAGATCGGCGCCGATGCGGTGCTCACCGACAGCGTGCTCGGGCCGGGCTGCGTCATCGGTGACGGCACGCGCCTCGAGGGTTGTGTTCTGGGCGACGGGGCTCGGGTGAGCCCCGGGCTGCGACTCGCCGACGCCGTACTGGAGGTCGACGAGCGCCGCTGAACGAGTCTCACTCAGCCGGGCGACCCGATATCAGTGCTCGGCGTCCTGCCAGCTCGCGCCGGTGCCGACGTTGACGTCGAGCGGAACGTCGAGATCGGCGGCCGATCCCATCTGTTCACGCACGAGCTTCTCGACGGCCTCGCGTTCACCCTCGGCGATCTCGAGGATGAGTTCGTCGTGCACCTGGAGCAGGACGCGCGAGGCGTACTCGCCGTCGCGCAATGCCTCGTCGACGCCGAGCATCGCCTTCTTCATGATGTCGGCCGCGCTGCCCTGGATGGGCGCGTTGAGCGCCATGCGCTCGGCCATGTCGCGGCGCTGACGGTTGTCGCTCGCGAGGTCGGGCAGGTAACGGCGGCGGCCCATCATCGTCTCGGTGTAACCGACGGCGCGCGCGTCGTCGACGACATGACGCAGGTAGTCACGCACCCCGCCGAAGCGCTCGAAGTAGCCGTCCATGAGGCGCTGGGCCTCGGCGGTGGAGATGCGTAGCTGCTTGCTCAGGCCGAAGGCCGACAGGCCGTAGGCCAGGCCGTACGACATGGCCTTGACCTTGGCGCGCATCTCGGGCGTGACGCCGTCGGGCTCGACGCCGAAAACGCGGGAGCCGACGAAGCGGTGCAGGTCTTCGCCCTCGTTGAACGCGTGGATGAGGCCCTCGTCGCCGGACAGGTGCGCCATGACGCGCATCTCGATCTGCGAGTAGTCGGCCGACATGAGGCACTCGTAGCCCTCACCCACGACAAACACGCGTCGGATGCGGCGGCCCGACTCGGTGCGGATCGGGATGTTCTGCAGGTTCGGGTCGGTGGAGCTCAGGCGGCCCGTGGCCGCGATCGTCTGCTGGTACGTGGTGTGGATCCGGCCGTCGTCGGCGACCGACTTGATGAGACCGGCCACGGTCGAACGCAGCTTCGAGGAGTCGCGGTGGCGCAGGAGCGCCTCGAGGAAGGGGTGCGGCTCCTTCTCGTAGAGGTCGGCGAGAGCCTCGGCATCCGTCGTGTAGCCGGTCTTCGTCTTCTTCGTCTTCGGCATACCGAGCGTCTCGAAGAGCACTGTCTGCAGCTGCTTGGGCGAACCGAGGTTGACCTGCTCGCCGCCGATCGCGTCCCACGCGTCGTGCTGAGCCTGGACGACGAGAGCGTCGTAGTCGCTCTCGAGGTTCTGCAGCTTGTCGAGGTCGACGGCGATACCCGCCTTCTCCATGCCGGCGAGGACGTCGACGACGGGCATTTCGAGGTCGGCCATGAGCTCGGTGCCCCCGACCTCGGCGACGGCCTCGTCGAGCGCCGTGGCGAGCTTGGCGACGGCCGCTGCGCGTGCCATGACGTCGTCGGTCTCGGCCGTGTCGGTGCCGCCGAGGTCGAGCATGCCCTGACCGGTGGCAGCGTCACCCGCCTGCGGGAGCTCGATGTGGCAGTAGCGCAACAGGAGGTCGTCGAAGCCGTACGAGCGCTGGTCGGGTCGCACGATGTAGGCGGCGATCGCGGTGTCGCTCGTCAGGCCGCGCAGCGTGAGGCCGCGCGCGTCGAGGGCGTGCATCGGGCCCTTGGCGTCGTGCAGCGCCTTCGGCTTGGACTCGTCGGCGAGCCAGGCGGCGAGGGCCTTCTCGTCGTCCGGTGTGAGCGCGGTGAGGTCGATGTAGAGCGCGCGACCGTCGTCACCTGCGAGACCGATGCCGGCAGCGTCACCGGTGCCGCGAGCCCAGGTGCCGAGGACGTGGACGCCGGTGCGTCCGGTGAGTGAGGCCAGGGCCTTCTCGGCGCCGCCCTCGGCAACGACCTCGCCGTCGACGTCGACGTTGCCCTCGGCCTCCGGCTCGCTCGTACCGAGCGTGGCGAAGAGGCGGTCGCGCAGCACCTTGAACTCGAGACCGTCGAAGACGCGGTGCACCTCGTCACGGTTCCAGTCCGCTCGCACGAGGTCGTCCGGTCCGAGCTCGAGCGGGACGTCGGTGAGCAGCTGGTTGAGGCGGCGGTTGCGCAGCACACCGTCGAGATGGGCACGCACGGACTCGCCGGCCTTGCCCTTGATCTGGTCGATGGAGGCGACGAGACCGGTGAGGTCGCCGTAGGTCGTGAGCCACTTGGCGGCCGTCTTCGGGCCGACGCCGGGCACGCCGGGCAGGTTGTCGGACTTCTCACCGACGAGGGCCGCGAGGTCGCTGTAGCGCTCGGGCGGAACGCCGTACTTCTCCTCGACGGCGGCCGGCGTCATGCGCGTGAGCTCGGAGACGCCCTTGACCGGGTACAGGACGGTGACCTTGTCCCCCACGAGCTGCAGGGCGTCTCGGTCACCGGAGCACAGGAGCACCTCGTCGAAGCCCTGATCGACGGCCTGCGTGGTCAGGGTGGCGAGGATGTCGTCGGCCTCGTAGCCGTCGAGTTCGATGTGCGCGACGCCCATGGCGTCGAGCACCTCCTTGACGAGGCTGACCTGCCCCTTGAACTCGTTCGGCGTCGTGGCGCGCCCCGCCTTGTACTCGGCGTACTCCTCGGTGCGGAACGTCTGACGCGACACGTCGAAGGCCACACCGAGGTGGGTGGGTTCGGTGTCGCGCAGGACGTTGATGAGCATCGAGGTGAAGCCGTACACGGCGTTCGTGTGCTGCCCCGTGGAGGTGGAGAAGTTCTCCGCGGGCAGCGCGAAGAACGCCCGGTAGGCGAGGGAATGACCGTCCAGCAACAACAAGCGCTTCACACATGGCAGCCTATGTCCCGACACTGACAACCCGAAAGGCGACCGACATGACCGACGCTTCCCGCCCCTCCTCCGCCGCGGAGAACCGCCCCGCCACCGACGAGGAACTCGCGATGCTGCGCGAGATGAGCAGGGGAACGCTCGACGAGCGCATGGGCATCGAGATCGTCGAGGCCAGCGCCGAGCGCGTCGTCGCGACGATGCCGGTGGAGGGAAACACCCAGCCCTACGGTCTCCTCCACGGCGGCGCGAACGTCGTCATCGCCGAAAGCGTGGGTTCGATCGGTGCGGCAATAGCCGCGGGCCCGGGCCGCTACGCGGTCGGCCTCGACATCAACGCCACGCACCACCGCTCGGCGCGTTCGGGCATCGTGACGGCGACGGCGACCGCCTTGTCGCTCGGTCGCACGCTCGCGGCCTACGACGTCGTCATCACCGACGACCAAGGGCGACGCACCTGCACGGCACGCATCACGTGCATGCTGCGCGACCAGTGAACTGAGCGCAGAGTCAGTCGCCGAACTCGGCGATGACACCGTCGCAGACCTGCTGCATCGACAGGCGCCGATCCATGGCCGTCTTCTGGATCCACCGGAAGGCGGCCTGCTCGTCGAGGCCGAGCTTCGTCGTGAGCAGCCCCTTGGCACGGTCGAGCGACTTGCGCGCCTCGAAGCGCGTCTTCATCTCCTCGAGTTCGTCGCTGAGCGACCGGGTGTCTCTCCAGCGACGCAGCGCGACGGTGAGCGCCGGGCCGAGGTCGTTCCAGGTGAACGGCTTGACGACGTAGCCCATGACGCCCGCGTCGCCGGCACGGTCGACGAGGTGCTTGTCGCTGAACGCGGTGAGCAGCACGACGGGCGCGAGGTGCTCGCGGCCGATCTCCTCTGCGGCGCTGATGCCGTCCTTGGCCGGCATCTTGACGTCGAACACGGCCAGGTCGGGGCGATGCTCGCGAACGGCGGCGAGTGCTGCCTCGCCGTCGGAAACCGCCGCGACGACGTCGTAGCCGCCCGCCTCTAGCATCTCGACGAGGTCGAGGCGGATGAGGGCCTCGTCCTCGGCCACCACGACGCGGGGAAGGGTGTTCGTCGGTTCAGGGCTGTTCGTCGTCACCCGGAGCATCCTAAGCCCGCGTCGAACACGACTCGATCACGCAGCCAATCATGCTTTGGAGCGGGAGAACTCCGACGCCGCGCGAATCTGCTCGTCGGTGGGACGCACGCCCGTGTAGAGGACGAACTGCTCGGCGGCTTGGAGTGCGATGACCTCTGCCCCGGTGATGACGCTCTTGCCGCGCTCACGCGCCGCCGCGATGAGTGGGGTCTCGCTCGGCTTGGCGACGACGTCGACGATCCAGTCCGCAGCGTCGATCTCCTCTTCGGTGAAGCTGAGTTGGCCCTCCCCTTCGCCCCCGGCCATGCCGAGCGGCGTGACGTTGACGAGGACGCGAGTTCCCTCCGGCACCTCGCGCGAGTGCTCCCAGCCGTACTGTTCGGCGAGGGCACGGCCCGTGTCCGCGTTGCGCGCGACGACGGTTCCGTGGGTGAATCCCGTGTCCCGACAGGCTGCGACGACGGCCTTGCCCATGCCGCCGCTCCCCCGCACGGCGATCGTCAGGTCGGTCGGCACGCCGTGGCTCGCCAGGAGTGAGGCGACGGCCGAGTAGTCGGTGTTGTACCCGGTGAGGACTCCGACGTCGTTGACGATCGTGTTGACCGAATCGATGGCCTTCGCCGACTCGTCGAGGCGGTCGAGCATCGGGATGACCTGCTCCTTGAACGGCATGCTCACCGCGGCGCCACGGATCGGAAGGCCCCTGATGCCCGCCACGGCCTGCTCGAGGTCAGTGGGCGAGAACGCCTTGTAGACGTAGTCGAGCCCGAGTTCGTCGTAGAGGCGGTTGTGGAAGCGCGTGCCGATGTTGCTCGGGTTGCCCGACATCGAGATGCACAGCTGAGTGTCCTTCGAGAGCATGGCTCAACCCTACTGAGGCGCCGCGAGGGCTTCACCCCGGCGCTCTACGGGTACGCGGCCCACTGGGCGACACACCCTGCTGAGCGCCCAAGAGCTCACCGAGGTTGCTGAGCCGCTCTTCGGGGAACGGATGCGTCGACCAGGTGTCAAGGTACGCGCCCCGATCGACGGCTGCGACGCCGTCATAGATCAACCGCGCCAAGCTCGGACGTCGACGTGAAGCGATACGCACGACGGTCGTCGCTCGAGGTGATCAACAGCAGGATGTGGTTCTCGGTAGCGAGGCATCCGACGATCGTCGCGTCAGGTTCGCGGTGAAGAACGAAGCTCGCAGCGCGCGACGACTCCGTCGCCAGGGTCCAGGCAGCATCGAGGAAGTCGGCCAGCACGTCCGAGACGTAGCTCGCCCGAACCGTCAGCGTGAAACCGTCGCTCGCCGTGAGGGAGCAGTCCGTCCACCCGGAGGAGCCGAGAGCGAACGCGATCGCCTCCAACTCGCGCGGTACGTCCTGGAAACCGAGGTGCGAGTCGAGTTCGGTCATTCATTTCTCCAGTGAGAGGACGAAGGCCCTCGTCCGGTGCCGGACGAGGGCCTTGCGGGCCCGCCATTCCTGACGGACCTCCTGTGTGCCGACGGGGGGATTCGAACCCCCACGCCCGAAGGCAAAGCATTTTGAGTGCTCCGTGTCTGCCGTTCCACCACGTCGGCGCGTGACCCGGACATGCTAGCCGACGCCGGGCCCGTCGCCGTCATCGGGACAGCCCATGGCCACAGACGCGAAACACCCCCGACAGCGCACGGAAACGTGGGCTTGTCAGGGGTGTTTCGAGACCGGTCGGCCGATCAGGCCTCGGTGCCCACCGCGTTGTACGCAGGAGCCACCCGGTTCTTCGCGTCACCCATCTTGTGGACGCGGAGTGCATTCGTCGAGCCGGGGATTCCGGGCGGAGAGCCGGCCACGATGACGACGAGGTCGCCCTCGGACACGCGACCGTCGCCGAGGAAGATCTCGTCGACCTGCTGCGCCATCTCGTCGGTGTGACGCACCTTCGGGCGGCAGATCGTCTCGATGCCCCACACGAGCGCCAACTGGGCGCGCACGACCGGGTCGGGCGTGAACGCGACGATCGGCGTGCTCGGGCGCAGACGCGACATGCGCTGCGCGGAGTCACCGGTGGTCGTGAAGTTGATGAGGTACTTGCAGTCGAGCTCGGTGGCCACGACGACGGCTGCCTTCGTCACGACGCCGCCCTTGGTGTTCGGCTTCGTGCCGAGCACCGGAACGCGGTCGAGACCGTGATCCTCGGTGGAGGCGATGATGCGCGCCATCGTGCGGACCGTCTCGACCGGCCACGCGCCGACCGAGGTCTCCCCGGAGAGCATGACGGCGTCGGCGCCGTCGAGCACCGCGTTGGCGCAGTCGGAGGCCTCGGCGCGCGTCGGGCGCGGGTTCTCGATCATCGACTCGAGCACCTGCGTGGCGACGATGACGGGTTTCGCCGCACGACGGGCGAGCTCGACGGCCCGCTTCTGCACGAGCGGGACGTCTTCGAGCGGGAGCTCCACACCGAGGTCACCGCGGGCCACCATGATGCCGTCGAACGCCTCGACGATCTCCTCGAGGTTGTCGACGGCCTGCGGCTTCTCGACCTTGGCGATGACGGGACGACGAATGCCCTCCTCGTCCATGATCTCGTGGCAACGCACGATGTCGGCGGCGTCACGAACGAACGACAGGGCGATGAGGTCCGCACCGGCCTTGAGCGCCCAGCGCAGGTCGGCCTCGTCCTTCTCGGACAGGGCCGGCACGCTGACTGCAACGCCGGGCAGGTTGATGCCCTTGTTGTTCGACACCGTGCCTGGCACGACGACCTCGGTGATGACGTCGGTGTCGGTCACCTCGACGGCACGCAGTGCGACCTTGCCGTCGTCGACGAGCAGGTCGTCGCCGACCTTCACGTCACCCGGCAGGCCCTTGTACGTCGTACCGACGCGCTCGGCGTTGCCGTCGACGTCCTCGATCGTGATGGTGAAGCGGTCGCCCTTGGCGAGTTCGACCGGGCCACCCGAGAAACGAGCCGTGCGGATCTTCGGGCCCTGCAGGTCGGCCAGGACGCCGACAGCGCGACCGGTTGCCTCGGCGGCAGCGCGGACGTTGTCGAGTCGCGTCTGGTGCTCGTCGTACGAGCCGTGCGAAAGGTTGAAGCGGGCCACGTCGAGGCCGGCCTCGACGAGTTCACGGATACGTTCGGGGGTTTCGGATGCGGGACCTAGAGTTCCTACGATCTTTGCGCGACGCATGCCTCAACCCTAGCCCCCGTCGAAGGCACACATCACGCGGTATCGCGCGCTGAGACCCCGGAATTGCCCTACTGGTGAGTACCTGCTCGGGGACGCCGAAGGCCCCCGTCCGCGTGCTGCGAACGAGGGCCTTCGAGGCTGCGATCAGACCGTCAGCGGACGATCCGTGGGCGCGATCGGCGCCGGGAGCGTCGAGTCGCCCATGAGCCAGGTGTCCACGCCGTGGGCCGCCGAACGGCCCTCGGCGATGGCCCACACAATGAGCGACTGACCTCGGCCGCAGTCACCTGCAACGAACACGCCGGGCACGCTCGACATGAAGTTCGCGTCACGGCTGACGTTGCTGCGCTCGTCCTTCTCGACGCCGAGCTGCTCGAGCAGACCTTCGCCCTGCGGGCCGAGGAAGCCCATGGCGAGGAGTACCAGCTGCGCAGGGATGACCCGCTCGCTGCCCTCGACCTCGTTGAACTTTCCGTTCTCGAACGTCACCTCGACGATTTTGAGGCCTGTGACGTTGCCGTCGGCGTCGCCCATGATCTCCTTCGTCGACGCCGAGTAGACACGCTCGCCGCCCTCCTCGTGCGCCGAGGCGACACGGAAGATCATCGGGTAGGTCGGCCACGGCTGGTTGGCCGGACGCTCCTCGCCGGGCTGCGGCATGATCTCGAGGCTCGTCACCGACTTCGCGCCCTGACGCAGCGCCGTACCGATGCAGTCGGCTCCGGTGTCGCCACCACCGATGACGACGACGTCCTTGCCGGTCGCGAGGATCTGACCCTCGACCTCGCCGCCGAGTGCGACGCGGTTGGCCTGGGGCAGGTACTCCATCGCCTGGTACGTGCCCGTGTGCTCACGCCCCGGCACCGGCAGGTCGCGACGCACCGTCGCGCCCATCGCGAGGACGACGGCGTCGTAGCGCGAGCGCAGCTGCTCCGCCGTCAGCGTCACGCCGATCTCGGTGTTGCAGCGGAAACGGGTGCCCTCGGCCTTCATCTGCTCGATGCGACGATCAAGTATGCCCTTCTCCATCTTGAACTCGGGGATGCCGTAGCGCATCAGGCCACCGGGGGCGTCGTCGCGCTCGAACACGGCGACGGTGTGCCCGGCGCGCGTCAGCTGCTGCGCGGCGGCGAGGCCCGCGGGCCCCGAACCGACGACGGCGACCGTCTTGCCCGTCAGGCGAGTCGGCACCTGCGGCGTGACGTAACCACGCTCGAAGCCCTCCTCGACGACCGTCTTCTCGACCTGCTTGATCGTGACGGCGGGCTGGCTGATGCCGAGCACGCACGCCGTCTCGCACGGCGCGGGGCACAGGCGTCCGGTGAACTCGGGGAAGTTGTTCGTGGCGTGGAGGCGCTCGATGGCCTCCTCCCACTCACCCTTCCACGACAGGTCGTTCCACTCGGGGATGAGGTTGCCGAGGGGGCAGCCCGAGTGACAGAACGGGATGCCGCAGTCCATGCATCGGCCGGCCTGACGCTGCAGGGTGCCGAGCTGCTGCTCCTCGTACACCTCCTTCCAGTCGCGGATGCGAACGGGAACGGGGCGACGTTCGGGCAGCTCGCGCTCCCGGGTCTTGAGGAATCCGCGGGGGTCAGCCACGTCAACTCACCTCCATGATCTTGTCCCACACCTGGGCGCTGTCGGGGTCGACGCCCATGCCTTCGGCGTCCTTGCGGATGCTCAGCACGCGCTGGTACTCACGCGGCGTGACGAGCGAGAAACGGACGAGGCTCGCAGGCCAGTCGTTCAGCAACGACTCGGCGACGGACGAACCCGTCTCGGCGGCGTGCTTCGTCAGCAGCTCCTTGACGACGTCCTCGTCCTCGGCGCGCAGACCGGTGACCTCGACGAGCTCGCGGTTGACGAGGTCGGCGTCGAGATCGAGGACGTACGCCTCACCGCCCGACATGCCGGCCGCGAAGTTTCGTCCAGTCGCGCCGAGGATGAGCACGCGACCACCGGTCATGTACTCGCAGCCGTGGTCGCCCACGCCCTCGACGACGGCCGTCGCTCCCGAGTTGCGGACGCAGAAGCGTTCGCCGACCTTGCCGCGCAGGAAGATCTCACCGCTGGTCGCGCCATAACCGATGACGTTGCCCGCGATGGCGTTCTCCTCGGCGAGGAGGGCCGTCTCGGTATCGGGACGGATGATGATGCGCCCACCCGACAGGCCCTTGCCCACGTAGTCGTTGCCCTCGCCGACGAGCCGCAGCGTCAGGCCCTTCGGGATGAAGGCGCCGAAGCTCTGCCCGCCCGCACCGCGCAGCGTGATGTCGACGAAGTCGTCGTGGAGCAATTCATCGAGGTAGCGCTTGGTCAACTCGTGGCCGAGCATCGTGCCGACGGTGCGGTTGACGTTCGACACCTTCGTCTCGAACGCGACCGGCGTCTTGTGCTCGATGGCGTCCTTCGCCTTCGCGATGAGTTCGTTGTCGAGCGCAGCGTCGAGGTGGTGATCCTGACCCTGGGTGTTGAACAGCTCACCGCCGAACGGCATCTCCGCCTTCGCGAAGATCGGCGCGAGGTCGAGACCACTGGCCTTCCAGTGCTCCACGGCCTCGTCGGTGTCGAGCGCCTCGACGTGCCCGACGGCCTCCTCGATCGAACGGAAACCGAGCTCGGCGAGGATCTCGCGCACCTCCTCGGCGATGTACTCGAAGAACGTCTCGACGAACTCCGGCTTGCCGCTGAAACGCTCGCGCAGCTCCGGGTTCTGCGTCGCGATGCCGACCGGGCAGGTGTCGAGGTGACACACGCGCATCATGATGCAGCCGCTGACGACGAGGGGCGCGGTTGCGAAACCGAACTCCTCCGCGCCGAGCAGCGCGGCGATGACGACGTCACGGCCCGTCTTGAGCTGGCCGTCGGTCTGCACGACGATGCGGTCGCGCAGGCCGTTGAGCAGCAGCGTCTGCTGCGCTTCGGCGAGGCCGAGCTCCCACGGCCCACCGGCGTGCTTGAGCGACGTCAGGGGTGAGGCACCCGTGCCGCCGTCGTGGCCGGAGATGAGCACGACGTCCGCGTGGGCCTTCGAGACACCGGCGGCGACGGTGCCGACGCCGACCTCGGAGACGAGTTTGACGTGGATGCGCGCGCTCGGGTTCGCGTTCTTCAGGTCGTGGATGAGCTGCGCGAGATCCTCGATCGAGTAGATGTCGTGGTGCGGCGGCGGCGAGATGAGACCCACGCCGGGCGTCGCATGACGCGTTCGCGCCACCCACGGGTACACCTTCGGCCCGGGCAGCTGACCGCCCTCGCCGGGCTTCGCGCCCTGCGCCATCTTGATCTGGATGTCGTCGGCCTCCGTGAGGTACAGCGACGTCACGCCGAAGCGACCCGAGGCGACCTGCTTGATCGCCGAACGACGCTTCGGGTCGAGCAGGCGATCGACGTCCTCGCCGCCCTCTCCGGTGTTCGACTTCGCGCCGAGACGGTTCATCGCGATCGCGAGCGTCTCGTGCGCCTCCTTCGAGATCGAGCCGTACGACATCGCACCCGTCGAGAAGCGCTTGACGATGGCGCTCGCCGGCTCCACCTCGTCTATCGAGATCGACGGACGGTCGGAGGCGAACTTGAACAGCCCGCGCAGCGTCATGAGCTCCGCCGACTGGTCGTCGACGGCCTGCGTGTACTGCTTGAAGATGTCGTAACGACGTGCGCGCGTCGAGTGCTGCAGGCGGAACACCGTCGTCGGGTTGAACAGGTGCGGTGCTCCCTCGCGGCGCCACTTGTACTCGCCACCGACCTCGAGCTCGCGGTGCGCGGGGCCCTGGCCGTCGCTCGGGTAGGCCTTCGCGTGACGCGCCGCGACCTCAGCCGCGATGACGTCGAGACCGATGCCGCCGAGACGCGACGTCGTCGCGGTGAAGTACTCGTCGATGACCTCCTGGCTGAGGCCGAGCGCCTCGAACACCTGGGCGCCGCGGTAGGAGGCGACGGTCGAGATGCCCATCTTCGACATGACCTTGAGCAGGCCCTTGCCGAGCGCCTTGATGAGGTTCTTGACGGCCTGCTCGGGCGTCGTGTCACCGAGCGCACCCTCGTGGGCGAGCTGCTCGACGGACTCCATCGCGAGGTACGGGTTGACGAGCGCCGCACCGTAGCCGACGAGCAGCGCGACGTGGTGGACCTCGCGCACGTCGCCGGCCTCGACGACGAGCCCGACCTGCAGACGCGTCTTCTGACGGATGAGGTGGTGGTGCACCGCCGCCGTCAGCAGCAGCGACGGGATCGGCGCGAACTCGGCGTTCGAGTCACGATCGGACAGGACGACGAAGCGGTGACCGTCGGCGATCGCCTGGTCGACCTCGGCGAAGATGCCCTGCAGGCGTGCCTTGAGCGCGCTCGCACCACCGTCGACGCGGTACGTGCCGCGGATGACGTACGCCGCGAAGCCGGCGCGGTCGCCGTCGGCGTTGATGTGGACGATCTTGGCGAGCTCGTCGTTGTCGATGACGGGGAAGCCGAACTCGACCTGCTTGACGTGCTCGGGGCCGTCGGTGAGCAGGTTGCCCTCCGGACCCATCGTCGTGCCGAGGCTCGTGACGAGCTCCTCGCGGATCGCGTCGAGCGGCGGGTTCGTCACCTGCGCGAACAGCTGCGTGAAGTAGTCGAACAGCAGGCGCGGGCGCGAGCTGAGGACGGCGACGGGTGTGTCGGTGCCCATCGAACCGAGCGCCTCGGCGCCCGTCGATGCCATCGGCGTCAGCAGGATCTTCAGCTCCTCGTTCGTGTAGCCGAACGTCTGCTGACGGCGCGTGACCGAGCTGAGCGAGTGGGTGATGTGCTCACGATCCGGCAGGTCGCCGACCTTGACGATGCCCTCGTCGAGCCACTGCTGGTACGGGCGCTCCGCGGCGAGCTGGGACTTGATCTCGTCGTCGGGAACGATGCGCCCGGCCTCGGTGTCGATGAGGAACATGCGGCCCGGCTGCAAGCGGCCGCGTTCGACGACGTCCTCGGGCGGCAGGTCGAGCACGCCGGCCTCGGAGGCGAGGACGACGAGGCCGTCCTTGGTCACCGAGTAGCGGCCGGGGCGAAGGCCGTTGCGGTCGAGAACGGCACCGATGAGGCTGCCGTCGGTGAACGTGACGCACGCAGGGCCGTCCCACGGCTCCATGAACGCTGCGTGGTACTCGTAGAACGCGCGGCGAGCGGCGTCCATCTCGGCGTGGTTCTCCCACGCCTCGGGGATCATCATGAGCACGGCGTGCGGCAGGCTGCGGCCCGACAGGTGGAGCAGTTCGAGCGTCTCGTCGAACGTGGCCGAGTCGGAGGCGTCCGGCGTGCAGATCGGCAGCAGACGCGAGATGTCGCCCGGCAGGACGTCGCTCTCGAGCTGCGACTCACGCGCGCTCATCCAGTTGCGGTTACCGCGGACGGTGTTGATCTCACCGTTGTGCGCGATGAAGCGGAACGGGTGCGCCAGCGGCCAGCTCGGGAATGTGTTCGTCGAGAAGCGGCTGTGCACGAGGGCGAGGGCCGTCGCGAAACGCTCGTCGGACAGGTCCGGGTAGAACTGCTCCAGCTGCGCGGTGGTGAGCATGCCCTTGTAGACCATGGTGCGCGCCGACAGGGACGCGAAGTACACGTCGAGGTCGTGCTCGGCACGCTTGCGGGCGCAGAAGGCACGACGATCGAGTTCGAGGCCGCTGACGCTCCCGTCGGCAGCCGCGAGGAAGACCTGGCGGAAGACGGGCATCGTCTCGCGGGCCGACTCACCGACGACGCTCGGGTCGACCGGAACGTCGCGCCAGCCGAGAACCGTGAGGCCCTCCTCCTCGGCGATGGCGTCGAACTTCTCGCCGACGGCCCACTGACCGTCCGCATCCTGCGGCAGGAACGCGATACCGACGGCGTACTCGCCCTTGGCCGGCAGGTCGAAGTCGACGACGGCGCGCAGGAACTCGTCGGGAATCTGGGTGAGGATGCCGGCGCCGTCACCGACGAGCGGGTCGGCGCCGGTGGCGCCGCGGTGGTCGAGGTTCGTCAGGGCCAGAAGGGCTGCATCGACGATGTCGTGGCCGCCGTGGCCGCGCATCGTCGCGACGAGAGCGACACCGCAGGCGTCGTGCTCGAAGGTGGGGTCGTACAGCCCCTGGGCGGATGGTTGGGCGGAGAAAGCATGCGCTGACATGGCTCACCGTCCTGTTCGTCGTCGGGACGCACGCATCGTCGTGAGACGGCACGTGCGTCGAGCAGTGTTCGGAACAAACCGCGGGACGGCGTTGGCCTGCGGGCCCGAGAAGACTATCGCCTGTCGGGCGTTTTCGCTCAGAAAGCGGACACCCTCATCTCACTGAATGAAATGAGGGCGTCATCGTGCGAACGGCGTCTCAGTCCGTGGAGTCCTTCGTCGTGGAGGTCGCCTCGTCGGAGGTGGCGGTCTCGGACGTGTCCGACGACGCAGTGGACACGCCGTCGTCGGCGCCCCGGTCGCTGTCGTCGTCAGCCCGTGCCAGCCGCACATCCGGATCGGCCTTCCTGCGCGCCAGGAAGACTCCCAGGCCCAGGATGAAGACGAGGATCGAGACCCAGACGTTCACCCGCAGCCCGAGGATGCGGTTGGCGAAGTCGCTTCGCATGAGCTCCACGATGATGCGGCCCATCGGGTAGAGCATGACGTAGAGGCCGAAGGCCTGTCCGCGACGCAGACGTCCGCTGTCCGAGATACGCCAGATGACGAACGCGATGAGCAGGCACCACAGCGCCTCGTAGAGGAACGTCGGGTGGAACGTGCCGAGCACGACCGGCTGACCCGTGGAGTCGACGACGGCCTTGCCGGCTCCACTGTCCCACTGGTGGATCTCCAGGGCCCACGGCACGTCGGTGCGGCGGCCGTAGAGCTCGTTGTTAAAGTAGTTGCCGACGCGGCCGATGGCCTGGGCGAGCGGCAGGCCGGGGGCGATGGCATCGGCCAGAACGGCGAAGGGCACGCCCTCACGGCGTGCGCCGATCCACGCGCCCAAAGCACCGAGGGCGACCGCGCCCCAAATACCGAGGCCGCCCTGCCACACCTTGAGTGCGTCTACGGGGTTGCCGTTCTCGCCGAAGTACGGCTGCGGTGTCGTGATGACGTGATACAGCCTGCCGCCGACGATGCCGAACGGAACGATCCACAGCACGACGCCTACGGCGGCGTCACGCGCGTACCCGCGGGCCTCGAGGCGACGACCGGCGATGATCGTGGCCACAACGACGCCCGCGAGGATGCACAGGGCGTAACCGCGCAGCGGGATCGGCCCCAGCCACAGGACGCCCTCGGTGGGCGAAGGGATCGTTGCGAGCATCAGGACTTCGCCAGAACCTTGTCGATCGTCGTCGGGGTGGAACCCTCGATGTTCATCATTCCGGCCATGTCGGCGTTCTCGACGTCCTTGCCGTTGATCTTGACGACAGGGGTGGAGTTCACGCCGTCCTTGTTCGTCTGCTCCTCGGTCTGCTCGACGTAGGAGCCGTACGTGTTGTTCTTCACGCAGGAGGCGAAGGCGGACTCGGCACCGTCGCTGATGCCCACGTTCTTGCCGAACTCGAGCAGGTCGTCCTGCGTGTAGCCCTTGCCCTCCTCCGGCTGGTTCTCGAACGTCTCGCGCGTGAACTCGGCGAATTTGCCGGCGTTGGCCGAGCAGAACGCGGCGTTGGCGGCGCGGGCCGAGTTGTCACCCGGGATGTTCTCGTCGAGGAACGTCTTGACGTGGTAGTTCAGCTTGATGTCACCGGACTTGGCCAGTTCGGTGAGCTTCTCCCCCTGCGCCGTTTCGAACTTCCCGCAGAACGGGCACTGGAAGTCGAGGTAGACGTCCACGGTCTTCGCGCTGTCCTTGGCCTTGTCGGCGAAGACCGGCATGCCCTTGCCGCCCGCCATGGCGCCCTGTGGCAGCGACTTGGCACTTGTCGCCTGGGGCGTCTCGTCCTTGCGAAGGCTCATGAAGGCGACGAGGCCGATCGCGAGGACGGCCACGAGCCCCACCACCGACGCGATGACGGCCTTGCTCGGCCCCTTCCTGGGGCCGACGGAGGCCAACTTGTCGGAAGCGTCGGGACGCATGCGCACGAACCTTTCGAAGAAGACCTGAGTGTGTCGTTCAGCCCCAGAGGGCCTGATCCACACTAAACCGGCTGCGTGGGCGCAGGCTGAGTGCCCCCGCCATAACGAGGAAAACGAGGTCGCGGGCGATCTCGAGCGGATACTTCGTGGCGTTCTCGGAGACTGGTCCACCTTCGCTGAAGCAGCCGCAGTCGATGGAGAGTCCCCGGGCCCACGCGGAGGCGATTCCGCCGATGAAGACGACGAGAAGAAGCGCTGCGAGAAGAGCCGAGAAGCGGGTGAAGAGCCCCACGAGCAGGAGCACGCCGAGGGCGACCTCCACCATGGGCAACAGGGTGCCGATGAGGTTCGACACGTCGTAGGAGAACAGTTCGTAGGCGCGCACCGAACGGCGCGATGCGGGGAAGTTCGTCAGCTTCGGCACACCGGCGAAGAGGAACACCGCGGCCAGTGCGAGGCGGAGCACGAGCGACACCCACGGCATGCGGGTGCCCTCGAGACGCGCCCTGTCCGTCATCCGCGGACGCCCGCCGCGAGTTCGCGCGTTGTCTCCGCAAGTCGCTCGAGACCTTCGTCGAGGTCGACGTCGAGCAGGCACTTGACGAGGGCCGAGCCGACGATGACGCCGTCCGCGTACTGGCCGATCTCGCGGGCCTGCTCGCCGCTGGAGACACCGAGGCCGACGCACACGGGCAGATCGGTGGTGGCGCGCACCTTCTCGACGAGGCCCTTGGCGGCCTCGCCCACCGACGTGCGAGCACCTGTCACACCCATGACGGACGCGGCGTACACGAAGCCGGAGGTGACGTTCGTCGTCGCTGCGATGCGAGCGGGCGTCGAACTCGGCGCCACGAGGAAGATCTTGGCCAGGCCGAGTTCGTCGGCGACCTCGATCCAATCGGCGCCCTCGTCGGGCACGAGGTCGGGCGTGATGAGACCGCTACCGCCTGCGGCGGCGAGGTCCTGGGCGAACTCGCGCACGCCGTGACGCAGCACGGGGTTCCAGTACGTCATGACGACGGCCGCTCCCCCGGCGTCCGAGACCTCGCGCACCGCGGCGAAGACGTCGGGCACGTGCACGCCCTGCTCGAGCGCCTGCGTGGCAGCCGTCTGGATGACCGGACCGTCCATGAGCGGGTCGGTGTAGGGAAGGCCGACCTCGACGATGTCGCAGCCCGCCTCGACCATCGTGCGCACGGCCCGCAGGCAGCCCTCGCGCGACGGGAATCCGGCGGGCAGGTACCCCACGAGGGCCGCACGGCCCTCGCTGCGCGTCGCCGCGAGAACCTCGTCCAGCTTCGTCATACCTGCGTCTCCTCTTCGTCGCCCGCGACGACGACCTCGTCCTCGTCGATGAGGCCGAACCAGCGTCCGGCGGTGTGGACGTCCTTGTCACCGCGCCCGGACAGGCTGACGAGCACGAGCCCGTCCGGGCCGAGTTCGCGACCGACCTTCATCGCGCCGGCGAGGGCGTGCGCCGACTCGATGGCCGGGAGGATGCCCTCGGTCTGCGACAGGAGCTTGAAGGCCTCCATCGCCTCGGCGTCGGTGATGGGGTGGTACTCCGCCCGGCCAGAATCCTTGAGGTAGCTGTGCTCCGGGCCGACGCTCGGGTAGTCGAGACCGGCCGAGACCGAGTACGTCTCGATGGTCTGACCCTCGTCGTCCTGGATGACGTAGGTGTAGGCGCCGTGGAGCACGCCGGGCGACCCCTCGCCGGTGAAACGCGAGGCGTGCTTGCCCGTCTCGACGCCCTCGCCGCCGCCCTCGAGGCCGATGAGGCGCACGTCCTCGTCGCCGATGAAGCGGTGGAAGATGCCCATGGCGTTCGAGCCGCCGCCGACGCACGCGCAGATGGCGTCGGGCAGGCGTCCGGTCTCCGCGAGGATCTGCTCACGGGCTTCCTCGCCGATGACCTTGTGGAAGTCACGCACCATCTCGGGGAACGGGTACGGGCCCGTCACCGTACCGAGCACGTAGTGGGTGTGCTCGACGTTCGCCACCCAGTCGCGGAACGCCTCGTTGACGGCGTCCTTGAGCGTCTGACTGCCGTGTTCGACAGGCACGACCTTGGCGCCGAGCAACTGCATGCGCGCGACGTTGAGCGCCTGGCGCTCCGTGTCGACCTTGCCCATGTAGACGACGCACTCGAGCCCCATGAGAGCCGCGGCCGTGGCCGTCGCGACGCCGTGCTGGCCCGCCCCCGTCTCGGCGATGACGCGCGTCTTGCCCATGCGCTTGGCGAGCAGCGTCTGGCCGAGGACGTTGTTGATCTTGTGCGAGCCCGTGTGGTTGAGGTCCTCACGCTTGAGGAAGATCCGCGCACCGCCACAGTGCTCGGCGAACCGCGGCACCTCGGTGAGGATGCTGGGACGGCCCGTGTAGCTGCGCTGCAGTTCGGCGAGTTCGGCGGTGAACGCCTCGTCCTGCATCGCGGCGAGGCGGTGCTCGTCGAGTTCCTCGAGCGCCGCGACGAGCGCTTCGGGAACGTAGCGGCCGCCGTAGGCGCCGAAACGGCCGAGGCCCGCCGGGACCAGCCCTTCACCGGAGGGGCGAACCTGCTTCTCGCTCATGCCAGGGCTCCTTCGCAGGCGCGGATGATGTCGGCCAGCCCCTCACGCGGGGTGCCGTTCTTGACGAGCGCCTCGCCGATGAGGAGCGCCTGGGCGCCCTCCTCGGCGTAGCGACGGGCGTCGTCCGGGCCGGAGATGCCGGATTCGGCGACCTTGACGACGTCCGACGGCAGCGTCTTCGCGATGGGGCCGAAGACCTCGGGGTGAACCTCCAGCGTCTTGAGGTTGCGCGCGTTGACGCCGATGAGCTTCGCGTCGAGCGCGAGAGCCCGCTCGGCCTCGTCGGGGTCGTGGACCTCGACGAGGGCGGTCATGCCGAGCTCGCGCGTGATGTCGTGGAAGTCGCGCAGCTGGGCGTCTTCAAGCGCGGCCACGATGAGCAGGACGAGGTCGGCGCCGTGCGCCCGGGCCTCGAAGAACTGGTACGGCTCGACCATGAAGTCCTTGCGCAGAACCGGGATGTCGACCGCCGCACGAACGGCGTCGAGGTCGGCGAGGCTCCCACCGAAGCGCCGCTGCTCGGTGAGAACGGAGATGGCCGTCGCGCCACCGTCGGCGTATGCGCTCGCGAGGTGCGCCGGGTCCGGGATCTCGGCGAGCGCGCCCTTGCTCGGGCTGGAGCGCTTCACCTCGGAGATGACGCCGATGCGGCCTTGCTCGCTGGAGGCGCGAAAGGCCGCGAGCGCGTCACGTGCCGGTGCCTGCGCACGAGCGTCGGCTTCGACGCTGGCGAGGGACCTGACGCGGACGCGCTCAGCGAGATCTTCGCGGACCCCGGCGATGATCGAGTCGAGAACAGTGGTCACTGTCTTATCCAATCATCGTGAGGCCCACGGCCTCACGGGTTGTCCACGGGACGGGTCAGGCGTGGCTCGCCTGGCCCTTCTTCTTGCCCTTGTTCGCCTTGCCCATGGCCCAGCCGACGAGGCCGCCGGCGATGAAGACGATGCCACCGACGATGGCAAGCATGTCGTTACCGAAAAAGACGCCGGCCGCGATGATGAGCGAGGCGATCAGGCAGATGGTGACGCCCGTCCACGCGGCGACGCTGTGACCGTGGTCGAGGTAGGGGCTGTCTCCGGACATCGTCAGGCTTCTCCTTGATGAGGGCGCGCACATTCGTTCCGATTCGTACCGGATCCGACGGGCGCGGCGAGGTGTTCCAGGTCATTCTGTCAGGCTCACACGGCTCGTGCGAGCCCGGGGTGTGGCGCGTGTCGCTCAGGTGCGATCGGTCGGGTCGACGCCGCGCGACATGAGATCCCAGTCGCTCTCCTCGGAGCGCTTGGGCGCCTCACCGTCGACGGGCGCCTCGTAACGACTCGACAGACCGTGCCAGCGGCGCAGACCGAGCAGGCCGAGCACCGAGGACAACAGCGCGAGGAGCGCCGCGAACACGGCCACCCAGAACCAGACGGTGAATTCGCCGCGGGCCACCGCTTCACCGGTGTGGCCGGTGACGGAGGACATGCGGCTCTTCACGGCCGAGGCAGGGTCGAGCAGTGTCCGCAGCGTCAAAGCGACCATGGCAATCGAACCGAGCAAGGAGATGACGCCGGCGGGCCAGCGCGCAATGCGACCGGCGGTCGCGGCGGCCAGCAGGCCCGCGCACGCGACGAGGGCGATTCCGAAGTACCCCGGGATCGCCTGGTTGCCCGTCACGTCGACCGCGTTCGTCGAGAGGACCCCGTCGTTAAGGGTGCCGTTGATCCACGCGCGTCCGGAGGCGATGAGCGCGAGGACGCCCGCGATGAGCGACAGGAGGATGACGCTGCGCTTCGAGGAGATGTCCCTCATCGGATGGGCTCCATCCCGGTGGCGGTCGCAACTGCTCGCAGGGCGGCCGCCGCCTTGTTGATCGTCTCTTGGTATTCGCTCTCGGGCACCGAGTCGGCCACGACGCCGGCTCCCGCCTGAACGTGGGCCACGCCGTCCTTGAGCACCGCCGTGCGGATGGCGATGGCCGCGTCCGCGTCACCGGCGAAGTCGAAGTAGCCGATCACTCCCCCGTACACGCCGCGGCGTGAGCCTTCGCGCGACTCGATGATCTGCATGGCGCGCGGCTTCGGGGCACCCGAGAGCGTCCCGGCCGGGAAGGTGGCCTCGAGCACGTCGTACGCGCTGGCGTCCTCGCGCTTCGTGCCGACGACGGTGGACTCGAGGTGGATGACGTGGCTGTAGTTGCGGATGTTCATGAACTCGACCGTCTCCACGGTTCCGGCGCCGCAGACGCGTTGCAGGTCGTTGCGCGAGAGGTCGACGAGCATGAGGTGCTCGCTGCGTTCCTTCGGGTCGTTCAGCAGGTCGTCGCCCAGCTCCCGGTCGTGTTCCGGCGTCTTGCCGCGCGGGCGCGAGCCGGCGATGGGGTGGGTGATGACCCGCTCGCCAGTCACCTTGACGAGAGCCTCGGGCGACGAGCCGACGACGTCGTAGACGCCGCCGTCGGGCAGGGGCAGGCGCAGCAGGTACATGTATGGGCTGGGGTTGCTCGCACGCAGGGCGCGGTAGACGTCGAGCGCGTCGGCGTCGGTGTCGACGCTGAAGCGCTGGGAGACGACGATCTGGAACGCCTCGCCGGCGCGGATGTCCTCCTTGCAGGCCTCGACCATGTCGTGGAACTGCTCGCGCGTGTGCGTGCTGCGCACGTCCTGCTCGGGCGTGTGCGGCACGGCGACCGTGGAGGGTGCCGAGCCGCCGAGGCGCTGCTGCATGGCGTCGAGGCGCGCAACGGCGTCCGCGTAGGCGCCCTCGACGCCGGTGTCGAGGCCGTCGAAGTTGACCGCGTTGGCGATGAGCAGGAGCGAGCCGTCCTGGTGGTCCATGACGGCCAGGTCGGTGGCGAGCAGCATCGTCACCTCGGGGATGCCCAGCGCGTCCTCGGCATCGTCGCCGATTCTCTCCCAGCGGCGCACGGCGTCGTAGCCGATGGCGCCCACGAGGCCACTCGTCAGGGGCGGCAAGCCGGGGATGCGTTCGGTGTGGAGCAGTTCGAGGCTCTCGCGCAGGGCGTCGACGGCGAGGCCGCTCGTCGGAAGGCCGGTGGGCACGTCGCCGAGCCAGACGACTTCGCCGTCACGCTCGGTGAGCGTGGCGCGGCTGGCGGCGCCGATGAACGAGTAGCGCGACCACACGCCGCCGTGCTCGGCGGATTCGAGGAGGAACGTGCCGGGCTCGTCGCGCGCGAGCTTGCGGTAGACGCCGATCGGGGTTTCGGCGTCGGCGAGCAGGCGTCGGACGACGGGAATGACGCGGCGTTCCGTTGCGAGGTGAGTGAAGACGTCGGCGCTCGGCCACGTGGCGCCCCAGGTGAGGTCGGCGGCCAGGCTGGGCGTCGTCGTCATGCGGGATCCTCCGTGGGGTGCTGCTCGTGGGTCGGCTTGAGGTCGTGCTGGTCGATCTCCGACATCGCGCCCGCGGCGGGGCCAGTGGCGTGTGTCGGAGCTCCGACGGTGGCGTCCAGATCGGTGAAGAAGCAGGTGCGCGCGCCGGTGTGGCAGGCGGCACCGATCTGCTCCACGCGGACGAGGAGTGCGTCACCGTCGCAGTCGAGCGCGACGGACTTCACGTACTGCGCATGCCCCGACGTGTCGCCCTTGCGCCAGTACTCACCACGGCTGCGCGACCAGAAGGTGACGCGCCCGTCGTTCAGCGTGCGCCGCAGCGCCTCGTCGTCCATCCAGCCCAGCATGAGCACCTCGCCACTCGCCTCATCCTGGACGATGGCGGCCACGAGACCCGAGTCGTCGCGCTTGAGCCGCTTGGCGATCTCGGTGGGCAGGGGCGTCGAAGTCATGGGTGCCATTGTGCCAACCGCACGTGCCGGAGCGAGAACCCGTCTGTGCTTGGCGGCACCGGGCGGGCGTGAGGGCGCCGCGCCGACGCGGGCAGATGATGCGATTTAGTTCACGTGACGCAGTCTGAGCAGGCGCAAAACGCGTCAGGTGAACCGAACTGCGTCAGCTGCGCCACAGCGACGCTCAGGCGACGCGGCCCGCGCGCGGTTCCAGCGGCACCGTGGCTCCGCCGGGGCGGGTCAGCCAGCGGCGGCCGGTGGGCGACTCCCACTCGCATGTGGCTTCGGCATCCATGCTCACCGCGTATCCGCCGAACGTCTTGGCGCGGTGGTGATGACGGCACAGGCTCTGGAGGTTCGACCCGCTGGTTGCGCCGCCCTCGGCGAACGGGATGACGTGGTCGAGGTCTGCAGATGCCCCGGGCCGCGTGCAGTACGGGAAGCGGCACACCTCGTCGCGATCGGTGACGAGGGCCGCCATTGTGGCGTGCGGTCGGTACGTCTGCGACAGCGTGCCGGTTGTCACGACGCGACCGTTAGCCAGATCGCGGGTGAGGCGAACCGCGAACGTCGTTCCGATCGATGCGGCTAGCCGAGCGAGCGCCTCACCTGTCACGGCACCCATTCCTGGCACGTCGACGTCAGCGAAGGCAGAGCTCTCCCCTGGTGAGGAACGCAGCGCTCTGACGAAACGCATGGTGGAGCACTGCTCGCGCCGGAGGGACTGAGTGGGCGGCGAGTCAGCGGCCAACGGCACTTGCAGCGTGAAAGCAGCATGCACCGAACTGTTCTTGACCATCAGGTCGACCAGCGCATCGACACGACAGCGACCCCGCGACGGCGGCAGCCCTCCTCCGCCCCAGCCGGCGCGCAGGTGTTCGGCGCGGGCCTCGATGACGGCGTGCAGCGCCAGCGCGTCGCCCGTGTCGAGGACGACACGCATCTCGGTGAGTGAGTCGATGTCGAGGTGCGGTTCGAACCACACACCCTTCTCGCGGTCGGCCAGCACTTCGTCAGCCTCCCGATCGAGCCCCAGGGCACGCAGGAGCTTCCGCACGTGCCGCCGCGCGGCACTGCCGCCCATGCGGTGCGCACCGAACTTCTCCACCAGGTCAGTGACGCGGGCCAGGGCTTCCGGTTCGACGATGTGGTCGAGTTCGTCCGAGATGACCGTGGCCGTCGCGAAGCGCGCTCGACCGGTCACCGACCTCAGATCCATGCTCTATTATCGCACACTTGTTCGAATCATGTCAGGTCCGTGCGCACCCAATGCCCTGACCCACGTGCCGCTGACTACAGGATCACCGCCCGCAAGCGCCCATCCCTTAGCCGCAGAGCCTCGCTGTTCCGCGGACTAGTGCACGGTTTCCCGGAGTGGCCAAGCGCGTGTCTGACGCACTGGCGATGGCGCGCCCCGAACCAGCGCCCGATGCGCCACGATGGGTTCTGCCCGAACCCAGCAGAGTCACCCGAAGAGGAGCCGCCCGCATGCCCCGTGACGACGACCTGCGTCAGCACATTGCGCAGCAGCTCTCCCACTTCGAGCCTCGTGAAGCCACCGGTAACCCCCTGCGCGAGGCCGCGGTTTGCGTCGTCATCGCCCACAGGGCGGACGAGCCGGTCGTTCTCATGGAGAAGCGAGCACCCAGCCTCCGCGCCCACGCCGGTCAGTTCGCCCTACCGGGCGGCCGGATCGACGCGGGCGAAACGCCCCAGGAAGCTGCCCTCCGCGAACTGCACGAGGAACTCGGCATCGCGGCTTCGGCCGACGCAGTCTTGGGCAGGCTCGACGACTTCGCGACCCGCTCGGGCTATCTCATCCGCCCGTTCGTCGTCTGGGCCGGCGATGTACTCGACGACGTGGTGCTCAACCCGGCCGAGGTTGCGGTGCTCCACGAGATCACGCTCCCCCAACTGGACGCGGAACCGCGGTTCGTCGAGCAGCGTGGGCTGGGCGAGCCGGTGTTCCAGTGGCCCTTCGAGGACTACTGGATCCACGCGCCGACGGCGGCGATCCTCCATCAGTTCCGGGAAGTCGTTCTCCACGGCCGCAGCACGCGCGTGGCCCACTTCGAGCAGCCCAAGTTCGCCTGGAAGTAGCGCGCTACTCCGCGTGGGAGGCCACCCAGCCTTCGTGCAGCCGCCGGTAGGGTCCGTCAGCGCCGACGAGTTCAACGTGCGAGCCGCGCTGGACGAGCCGTCCGGCGTCCATGACCCAGATCTCGTCGGCCTTCTCGGCCGTCGCGAGGCGGTGGGCGATGACGACGCTCGTCCGGCCGCGCATTAGCTCGTCGAGTGCCCGGCCGACGGCAACATCGGTCGACGGGTCGACACTCGAGGTGGCCTCGTCGAGGATGAGCACGTCCGGGTCCGTCACGTACGTGCGCGCGAGCGCGACGATCTGCCGCTCCCCCGCGCTGAGCCGCGATCCACGAGCTCCCACCTCAGTGCGCACGCCCTCGGGCTGACGAGCGAGCCAGTCCTCACACCCGATCCCGACGAAGGCGCGCTCGACGCCCGCGTCGTCGAGGTCCGGGCGCGCGAAGCGCACGTTGTCGGCGATCGTGCCGGTGAAGAGGAAACCCTCCTGCGGCAGGTACGCCACGGCCTCGCGCAGCGACGCATCATCGACGTCGCGCAAGTCGAGTCCACCGACGCGCACGACACCCGACGTGGGGTCAACCAGGCGCGTCAGTAGTTTCGCGAGCGTGCTCTTGCCCGAGCCCGTCTCACCGACGACGGCGACGCTCGTACCCGGCGCGATCGTCGCGTCGACGTCGCGCAGCACAAGGTCGGCGTCGGGTGAGTAGGCGAAGTCGACGTGGTCGAGCTGCACCGACTTGGCGCCGGCACTCAACGACTGCGGTTTCGCCGGCGGCACGACCTCGAGGGGCGTGTCGAGCAACTCGATGACACGCCGCCAGCCCGCGAGAGCGTTCTGCAGGTCGTTGAGGACCTCGGTGGCCGTCTGAACGGGCTGCGTGAAGAGGTTGGTGAGGAACACGAAGGCGGTGATCTCACCGATCGTCATGTGTCCGTTGGCGCCCATCCACGCACCCGCGATGATGACGAGGATGAGCGCGGCGCCGGAGACGCCCTGGCCCGACACGAACGCACCCACGGCACGGATCTGCGCCCCGATGGCGGCCTTGCGCTGCGCCTCGATCGCATCGTCCATGCGCTCCTGGGTGCGCGGCTGAATACCGAACAGGCGGACGGTCGCTGCCCCGGCCACGGACTCCGAGATCGTGCTCAGCATGTCGGCCACCCGCTCGCGGACGACGGCGTACGCGCGCCCCACGAGCCGCTGGAAGTAGCGCAGGAGGAAGAACAGCGGCAGGAAGCAGATCCACACGAAGATGGCGAGCGGCCACGAGTACCAGAGCATGAGGATCGTCGCGACGAGCAGTTGCCCGATGGAGACAATGAGCATCATGCCGCCGCGCTGGACGAACATCGAGATCTGGTCGACGTCGCTCGTCACGCGCGAAACCATCGAACCGCGGCGGGACGCGTTGAGCGTCAGCGTCGACAGGGCGTGCACGTGGGCGAACGCCTTGCGGCGCAACGTCGCCAGCCCCCGCTCCGAGGCGCGGAAGAGCCTGACGTTCATGACGTAGGAGCAGACACCCGCCACGACGACGCCGAGGGCCGCGAGGGCACACGTCCACCGCACGACGCCGAGATCGACCCCGCCCGGCGCGAGGATGCCGTGGTCGATGGCGCGCTGCAGCGTCAACGGCACGATGACCTGGCTCGACGTGGCCACGAGCGCGAGCAACAGCGTCCAGCCGAAGCCCTTCGTCATCTCCGGAGCGAGCGAGAGCCCGCGCCGCAGGGTGCCGCGGTCGCTCGTCACCTTGGTTGCACCGGCGCTCATGCCCGGCCCCCTTCAACCTCGGCGTGGGATGCGTCGGCATCGTCCCCGTCACCGTCATTGACGTCCGCGGCATCAGGGGCAGCACCCTCGGCTTCCTCCACCTCGTACGCGCTGAGCAGCGCCGCGTACCCGGGGTGGCCGGCCATGAGTTCGTCGTGACGGCCGCTGGCGGCCACCCGTCCGTTCTCGAGGTACACGACGCGGTCCGCGAGCAGGATGCTTGAGCGGCGGTGCGCGACGATGACGGTGGTGCTGCCCTCGGTCGCAGAACGCAGCGACGTGAGGATGTCGCCTTCGACGGCGGGGTCGATCGCGCTCGTCGAGTCATCGAGCACGACGAGACCGGGCTTACCGGCGATCACTCGTGCGAGCGCGATGCGCTGACGCTGACCGCCCGACAGGCGCGAACCACGCTCACCGAGCGCCTCGTCCCGACCGTGCGGCAGGGCCTCGACGAACGTCGCCGCGTGCGCGACGTCGAGTGCGTGATCGACCTCGCCGCGACCGAGATCCGAGCGCCCCAGCGCCACGTTCTCCTCGCTCGACTCGTTGAACACGAACGCGTCCTGCGTCGCGAGCGCCACCCGCTCCTCACGGTTCGCCACGCCACCGATGTCGTGACCACCCACCTCGACGACGCCGGCCGTCGGCGGGGTGAGCCCGACAAGCACCTGAGCGAGCGTGCTCTTGCCCGAGCCCGTCGCACCGACGACGGCGAGCGAGCCGCCGGTGGGAACCTCGAGGTCGACGCCGGTGAGCGCGGGAGCGTCGGCGTCCTCGTACGTGAACGAGACACCGCGCGCCCGCAGCTCCAACGGCCCTTCGGGCAGGGACGCCTCCCGGCGGCGCGGCGGCAGATCGGCTGCGTCGTCGAGGATCGGCTTGACGCGCTTCCACCCGATGGCCACCTGTGGGAGGCTGAACAGGATCCAACCGAAGGCGCGCACCGGCCACGCGAGCAGGCTGAAGAGGTAGGCGACCTGAACGACGTCAGCGGCCGTGATCGAGCCCGAGGCCACGCGTTCGGCACCGACCACGACGACGGCGAGCGACCCGAGCGTCGGCAACGCATTCGTCATCGGGTCGAAGATGCCCTCGGTCCGTCCCAGACGGATGTTGGCATCACGCAGTTCCTCGGCCGAGCGCGTGAGTCGCGCGGTCTCCGAGTCGGCGCGACCGAGCGCCTTGACGACGAGCGCGCCGTCGAAGCTCTCGTCGGCCACGGTGCTCACCTGCGCGCGGGCCGCCTGCGATGCTTCGACACGACGGCGCATGACGATCTGGAACCAGTAGTTGATGACGATGAGCAGCGGGAACACGACGAGCGCGACGAAGCCCAGGACGACGTCGACGAGGAAGATCGAGACGAAGCCGAAGAGCAGCATGATGGCGACGCCGAGCGCCATGGGCAGTGGCTGGAAGATGTTCCAGATCGTCTCGACGTCCGAGTTCGCGTGCGAGAGCAGACGTCCCGAGGGATGTACCTGGTGCCAACGCATCGGCAGGTCCTGGTAGGCGCGCGTCACCCGACGCCGCGTCGAGGCGATGAGGTTGTTGTACGTGATGCCGGCGGCGATACGTCGCACGATGACGGCGATGACGTTGAGGAACACGACGCCGCCGAGTTGCCAGGCCACCTGCCAGGCCATCGCGCCGGTGAGTTCGCCCTCGCGCACGGCAGGCGTGACGACGTCCGCCACGAGCCCGCCGATAACGGACGCGGTGAGCACGGTGAGCACGCCGTAACCGGTCGCCCCGAGGACGGAGAAGACGAACCAGCGCCACTCCTCACGGCACCCTGCCAGGGTGACGCGAACGGGTGACGCGTCGGGGGCCAGGTCGGCTGCACTCACGCGGGGGTTCCTTTGCTCGCTCGGTCGCGGGGGTGACAACATTGCGACATGCCGAACTATGCCCAAGCCGAACGCCAGGCTCTCTGCGACACCGCACTACGGATCGGACCGGACGCTCCGACGCTCTGCGACGGCTGGACCGTGAAGGACCTCCTGGCCCACCTCGCGATGCGTGAGCGTCGCCCGGAGGCCGTCGGCATCCTTCTGCCCCAGGCACGCGACCTCGCCGAGCGTACCCGCGCGCGCTACGCGCTGCGTCCCTTCGAGGACCTCGTCGACATGGTGCGCCGCGGCCCGCACGAGTTCTCGCCCTTCCGCATCCCCGCGGTCGACGCGCGCGCGAACCTGCAGGAGTACTTCATCCACCACGAGGACATCCTGCGCGCGCAGCTGCCTTACGCCGACGAGTCGCAGGTGCGCACCGTCGGTGAGCGCCTGCAGAACTCGCTCTACGCCGCCCTGCCGGCCGCCGGCACGATGATGCTGCGCCACTCGCGGATGCGCGTTGCAGCCCTCTGCCCGGGACGCACGCCGGTTGCCCTCACCAGCCCCGACGAGCCGCTCGGTGAAGTGGTCATCGAGGGCCTGCCCAGCGAGGTTCTCCTCCACCTGGCGGGCCGCATGAGCTTCGTTCAGTTCGCGGGCGAGCCGGACGACATCAACCGCTTCGCGTCGGCGCCGAAGGGCATCTGACCAGCGTCCTTCCTTGCTAGTTCAACGAATTCGGGCCCCACCTTCGAGTTGAAGATGAGGCCCGAAATCGAGTGGCGCGGTCAGCGCACCGGCGCACCGGTGGCTGCCAGGGCCTGCTTGACGTCGCCGATCGTCATCTCGCCGTAGTGGAAGACGGAGGCTGCGAGCACGGCGTCGGCGCCGGCTTCGACCGCGTCCGGGAAGTGCTCGACGGCGCCCGCGCCACCACTCGCGATGAGAGGCACGGTGACCTCGCGGCGCACTGCCTCGATGAGTTCGAGGTCGAATCCGCGCTTCGTGCCGTCGGCGTCCATCGAGTTGAGCAGGATCTCCCCTGCCCCCAACTCCTCCGCGCGCGCACACCACTCGACGGCCTCCAGGCCGGAGCTCGCGCGGCCACCGTGCGTCGTCACCTCGTAGCGCCCGTCGATGCGCCGCACGTCCGCGGACAGCACGAGAACCTGGGCGCCGAAGCGGTCGGCGATCTCGGCGATGACCTCGGGGCGGGCGATGGCACCGGTGTTGATACCCACCTTGTCCGCGCCCGAACGCAACAGACGGTCGACGTCGCCGACAGTGCGCACGCCTCCCCCGACGGTGAGGGGAATGAAGACCTGCTCGGCCGTGCGCGCGACGAGGTCGTACGTCGTCGATCGGTCCGCCGAGCTCGCGGTGACGTCGAGGAAGGTGAGTTCGTCAGCGCCCTGACGCTCGTAGCGTGCCGCAAGTTCGACGGGGTCGCCCGCGTCACGAAGATTCTCGAAGTTGACGCCCTTAACGACGCGTCCTGCGTCGACGTCGAGACAGGGAATGACACGTACCGCAACCGACATGGCACCGAGCCTAAGCCCTCAGGCCGCGCGCCCGGCCGGTACGTTTGCTCCGTGAACACGCCGCCCATCGCCGTCCGATCGCCCGGTCTCGCCGCGGCGCCGACGTTGTCACCGGACGCCGTGCTCGCGTGGTTCGACACCCGCGCGTCCCTGAACGAGCGCTGGCTGTTCACCCTCGACGGGCGCTCCGGAGCAGGTAAGACCCAGCTCTCGGACCGCCTCGCTCAGCACTACCCGCACGCCCAGGTGCTTCACCTCGACGACCTCTACCGCGATTGGGACAGCCTGCCCAGCGGCGTGTTGCGCGCCCGCCAGCTCGTCGAACACTGGCGCGCCGGCCGCTCCCCGAGCTACAAGCCGACGCAGTGGGCCGGTATGCCACCGCGCGAGCGCGAGCCCATCCACGCCACCCGCTCTCTCATCGTCGAGGGCGTCGGCGCCGGATGGGTGGGACAGAACATCGCGGAGGGCTCGGCGTGGCTGGAGGCCTCGCGCGAGCAGCGGCGCATCCGTGCACTGCGTCGCGACGGCGAGATGTTCGCGCCGTACTGGGTGAGCTGGGAGGCGCAGGAACGGTCCTGGTTCACCGCGCATCCGCCCCGGGCGGACGTCGTCGTCGACGCGAGCGACCTCACGGACGAAGAACGCTCCGCTGCGCACTGAGGCCGCCGACCTGCCTCAACCAGAACGTGACCGTTCAGTCGTTCGGGATCTCGCCCTGATTGACGTGGACGAGAGCGGCCAGCCGTGAGGCCTCCGCCTCGGCGGACGGGCCGTCCGCGCGCTGGATCGCCATGACGGCGAGCTGCTCGGTGTCGGCCAGGTCGAGCAGGCACCACGGGCGCCCGCCGCCGAACTGCACGCCGACGATCTCGGCCCACGGCACGAAGCGCTTCGTCAGCAGGTTGCGCACCGTGATGCCCTCGGGCGACGGCTCGGCCTTGACGAGACCCCACCGGCTCAGACCCCAGCTGAGGAAACAGCCGAAGAAGAACACGGCCCACTTGTCGAGCATCGTCCAACCGGTAGCCCCGCCGGTGGGCAGGACGACGAAGGCAACGACACCGAAGGTCACGACCATCGCCACGGCGGCTGCGAAGGCCACCGCTCGGCCGCGACGCGGAATGAACGGACGATAGGCGTCCTCGTTCTTGGCCATGTGATGACTCCTCTCGGGTGCTCGGGCGCGAGGCGTGGATCAGAGCCGGCAGGCGGCGATGTCGGTGACGAGGATGGCGCGCGCCCCGAGGTCGTACAACTCGTCCATGACGCGGTTGAGCGAACGGCGGTGCACCATGACGCGCACGGCGACCTGGTTCGGGTCGTGAAGCGGCGACACGGTGGGCGACTCGCTGCCCGGCGTGAGCGCGGCAGCCTCCTCGACGAGTGCGGCGTCGATGTCGTAATCCATCATGACGTAGTGGCGCGCGGTCAGAACGCCCTCGAGACGGCGCACGAGCGTCGCGGCCTGACCGGACAGCTCGCGGTCGGAGGGACGGATGAGCAGGGCCTCGCTCGTGAGGATCGGGTCACCGAAGACCTCGAGTCCGGCGTTGCGCAGGGTCGTGCCGGTCTCGACGACGTCGGCGATGACGTCGGCGACGCCGAGCGTCACAGCCGTCTCGACCGCACCGTCGAGGCGAACGACCTCAGCGTTCACACCGTTCTTCTCGAGGTCGGCCCTGACGAGGCCGGCGAACGACGTCGCGATGCGTCGACCTTCGAGTTCGGCAACGCTCGACGCGACGCCCGGACGCCCGGCGTAGCGGAACGTGGACGCCCCGAAGCCGAGCTGCAGGTGCTCGACGGCCTTCGAACCGGAGTCGAGCATGAGGTCGCGCCCGGTGATACCCAGGTCGAGGGTTCCCGAGCCGACGTAGACGGCGATGTCCTTGGGGCGCAGGAAGAAGAACTCGACCTCGTTGTCGGCGTCCACGACGACGAGTTCCTTGGAGTCGCGGCGCCCGCGGTAGCCGGCCTCCTTGAGCATCGAGGCGGCGGATTCGGAAAGGGCGCCCTTGTTGGGGACTGCGACGCGCAGCATGGTGTCCTTCCGGCTCAGAGGTGGGAGTAGACGTCGTCGAGCGTGATACCGCGCTCGATCATGAGCACCTGCAGGTGGTACAGGAGTTGACTGATCTCCTCGGCCGCGGCGGCGTTGCCCTCGTGCTCGGCGGCCATCCACACCTCGGCGGCCTCCTCGACGATCTTCTTGCCGATGAAGTGCACGCCCCGGTCGAGTTCGGCGACGGTGCCGGAACCCTCTGGGCGCGTCTGCGCCTTCTCATTGAGTTCGGCCCACAGCTCTTCGAACGTCTTCACAGGGTGCAAGGTTACCGGTCGCACGCCCTCGGCCCGCGCGCCGTCCGGCATGGAAGCCGGACGACGTTCATGCACCGAGCGCGCGCAGCGTCACCTCGGTGGCGACGGCCGCGGTCGCGGCCTCGTGGCCCTTGTCCTCCGAGGAGTTCTCCAGGCCTGCACGGTCGAGCGCCTGCTCGTCGTTGTCGCACGTGAGCACACCGAAGCCGATGGCCTTGCCCGTCGTGACGCCGATCTGGGTGAGGCCGTCCGTGGCAGCGCTGCAGACGTAGTCGAAGTGCGGCGTTCCGCCACGGATGACGACGCCGAGCGCGACGAGGACGTCGAACTTCTGCGCAAGACGCGCGCAGGCCGCTGTCAGTTCGAAGGTGCCGGGCACGCGCACGAGCGTGACGTCGGACTCGGCGACGCCGGCGTCGGCCAGGCCGCGGCGAGCGCCGTCGATGAGGCCGTTCATCACGACGTCGTGCCAGCTGGCCGCGACGATCGCGACGCGCAGACCCGAGCCGTCGACGTTGAGATCGGGGGAACCGTGTCCACTCATGATGCTTCTCCTACCTGAGGTTCGTCGCTACGGTCGAAGGTGTGACCGAGACGTTCGATCTTGGTGCGCACGTACGTCGCATTGTCCGGGCCCATACCGGCCACGAGCGGAACCCGCTCGACGACCTCGATGCCGAAGCGCGCGAGCTGCGCTGCCTTGTCGGGGTTGTTCGTCAGCAGCCGCACGCGGGTGTGACCGAGCGCGCGCAACATGGCGGCCGCCGCACCGTACTCGCGTGCGTCGATGGGCAGCCCGAGCTCGACCTGAGCGTCGACGGTGTCGAAGCCCGCGTCCTGCAGGCCGTACGCGCGCATCTTGTTGAGCAGCCCGACGCCGCGCCCCTCCTGGCCGCGCAGGTACAGCACGACGCCGCCCTCGCGCGAGACGAGGCGCTGCGCCTCCCGCAGCTGCGGGCCGCAGTCGCAGCGCAGCGAACCGAGTGCGTCACCGGTGAGGCACTCGGAGTGCAGGCGCACGAGCGGTACCTCCCCCGGCTCGAGCTCGCTCACGAGCGCCAGGTGCTCGGCGCCGCTCTCGCGGTCCTCGAAACCCCACGCCGTGAACGTGCCGTACTCCGTCGGCAGGTTGGCGGAGGCGATGTGCTCGACGCGGTCGTGGCGCCGGCGCCACTCGATGAGCTGCTCGATCGTGATCACGGCGAGCCCCTCGGCCTCGGCGAGCTCCACGGCACCCGGCAGGCGCATCATCGCGCCGTCGTCGTGGACGAGTTCGACGATCATCGCGACCGGGGAGAGGCCCGCGAGTCGGCACAGGTCGACCGACGCCTCGGTGTGGCCGTCACGCTCGAGCACGCCGCCCGGTCGGGCGCGCAGCGGGAAGACGTGACCGGGGCGCGTCAGCGCCGCGGGAGGCGTCGTCGGGTCGGCGAGCAGACGCAGCGTCAGTGCGCGGTCGGCGGCCGAGATGCCGGTGTGCACGCCGTCCTTCGCATCAACGGAGATCGTGTACGCGGTGCCCTTCGGGTCTTCGTTGCGCGAGACCATCGGCGGAAGGAGGAGCCGGTCGGCCACGTCGTCCGGCATCGGTGAGCAGATGACGCCCGAGCTGTGACGGATCGCCCACGCCATCCATTCGGCGGTCATCGTCTCGCCGGCCATGACGATGTCGGCCTCGTTCTCGCGGTTCTCGTCGTCGGCAACGAGCACGGGGCGTCCGGCACGCAGCTGCGCGAGGGCGTCCTCGACGCTCGACAGCCGCAGTGCCTCCTCGGATGCGTTCGGGGTGGTCATCACGATGCCTCCATCTCACGGGCCGCCACGTCCCGGCTGCGTGAGGCACGCAGCCACTGGATGAAGCCGTAGGCGACGAGCAGGGCGTACAGCGCATAGAGCGCAGCACTCGGGTAGTACTTGGAATAGATGAGTTCAGGCACGCCGACGAGGTCGACGGCCAGCCACATGAGCCAGAAGTCGTTCCAGCCCCGGGCCATGGCGTACGTCGCGAGTAGCGAGCCGACGAAGATCCAGGCGTCGCACCAGAAGTACCACCAAGGGGCGGGCCACCCGGCACCGATGATCTCGAACACCCAGTGCATGACGACGACGCCCGCGCCCCAGGCGATGACGTAGCCGAGACGCTGTTTCGCGCTCGCCCAGTGCGGGATGACGGCCTCGCCGGTGCTGCCCTTGTTCTTGCTCTCGCGCCACACGTACCAGCCGTAGAGCGAGGTAACGATGAAGAAGATCTGACGCCCGGCCTGCCCGAGCATCGGCGCCCGGTCGTCCATGCCGAAGACGAGGCCCGCGAACACGGTGAAGAGCAGCACGTTACCGACGATGCCGACAGGCCATGCCCACACCTTGCGGCGCATGCCGCCGATCGCCGAGGCCATGCCGAAGCCGTTGCCGATGATCTCGCGCCACGTGATCTGCGAGCCGCCGATCGTGAGGTGCGCCGTGTAGATCTGCTCCCAGACGCTCATGCGCTCTCCGCCTTCGCAAGGCGTTCCTCGAGGGCCGCAAGGCGCGGGCCGACGAGGTGCTCGACGTACTTGGCGAGCACATCGACCTCGACGTTGACGGCGTCGCCGACGCTCGCGTCACCGAACGTCGTGAGGTCGAGCGTCGTCGGAATGAGGCTGACGGTGAAGGTGTCGGCCTCGCGTGAGGCCACCGTGAGCGAGACGCCGTTGAGCGTGATCGAACCCTTCTCCACCACGTAGGGCGCGAGCTCGACCGGCAGGTCGAAGCGCACGACGCTCCAGCGCTCCCCCGGCTCGATGGCGACGATGCGCGTCGTGCCATCGACGTGACCCTGCACGACGTGGCCGCCGAACCGGGCGTCCGCCCGCATGGCGCGTTCCAGGTTGACCGGCGATCCGGGCTGCAGAGCACCGAGGCTCGTGCGGTCGAGGGTTTCCTTCATGACGTCGAGCGTGAAGGTGAGGGTGTCGAACGTCGTCACCGTGAGGCAGACGCCGTTGACCGCGATGCTGTCGCCGTGGTGCGCGTCCGTGAGCACCTCGGCCCCTTCGACGGCCAGGACGACGGCGTCGGCGGTGTGCTCGATCGAGGCAACCCGGCCTTTGGCTTCGACGATTCCGGTGAACACGGTGTTCAGCTCTCCTCACGCGTCGCAAGCGGGCGCAGGGTCAGGCGCAGGTCGGTCTGCGCTGGGGTGGTGGCATCAGCGGGCGTGACGAGGCTCGTCACGTCGACGAGGTCGAAACGCCGCAGGTCGGTCATGGACGCCGCGCCGAAGTCTGCCGCTGCGGGCCTGCCGGCGCCGAGCATCGCGGGGGCGACGTAGGCGAGTACCTCGTCGACGCGCTCGGCCGCGAGGAAGGCGGCGGCGAGCGTCGGCCCGCCCTCGAGCCACACCGCGTGGATGCCGCGCTCGTGCAGCACCTCGAGAACGGCGTCGACGTCGTGGGTGCGCAGCTGGAGGGTCTCGGCGGCGTCGTCGAGGACGCGAGCGTCGGCGGGCAGGTCGCGGTCACCGACGACGACGCGCAGGGGCTGCGTCGGGAGGTTCGTGCCGTCGGTGTCGCGGACGGTGAGCTGCGGGTCGTCGGCGAGCGCCGTCCCCGTGCCGACGACGACGGCGCCGTGCTGCGCACGCAGCCGGTGGACGTCCGCGCGGGCCGTGGAACCGGTGATCCATCGGGAGGTGCCGTCGGCGGCGGCGCTGAATCCGTCGAGCGTGGCGGCGAACTTCCACCGGACGACGGGCCGAGCGTGGGTCACGGAGAACGTCCAGTCCTCGTTGAGTGCGCCCCCCTGGCGCGCAAGCTCGGCGTCCTGCTCGACGGCGATGCCCGCGTCGGCGAGGATGCCCGCTCCCCCGGCGGCTGCGCCGTTCGGGTCGCTCTGGCCGTAGACCACGCGGCCCACACCGGCTGCGACGAGCGCGCGGGCGCAGGACGGCGTACGGCCCTGGTGGGCACAGGGTTCGAGGGTGACGTAAGCGGTGGCTCCACGCAGGTCAACGCCATCGGCGTTCGCCTGGGCGATGGCCGCCGCTTCGGCGTGCGGCGTTCCGGCGCCTCGGTGGTAGCCCTCGGCGAGCACCGAGCCGTCGGTCGAGACGATGACGCAGCCGACGCGCGGGTTCGCGTCCGGAAGCGGCGAAAGAGCCGCGAGCGCGACGGCACGACGCTCAGCGCCTGAGCGGTCGAGATTCATCGTTGTCACCTCCGGTTCGGAACATCACCGTTCACCGGGGTGGCGCGAGATCGCACGAAATGCAGGCTCGTCACACGACGAGCAGTGCACGGCATCTTGGGCGATGCCGAACACCGGCGCTCGCTCACGCGACCGCCCTCATGCTGCCTCCCATCCGGACTTTAACCGTCGGTCTCGGAATTTCACCGAGTCAACCGACCCCTGACGAAGCGGGCCGGGTCGCGGACTTTAACCGCCGGCTAGGAATTTCACCTACCCCGGAGCACGCCGCTCATGGTACACCCGGGGTGCGCGCGTGCGACCCCGGGTGTCAACGATCGGTCCGTCAGTGAGCGTGGCCGGCTGCGAGACGTCGCAGATCCTCGACGGCGTCGGCCGCCGAGGCCGCGCCGTACACGGCGGAACCGGCGACGAACGTGTCCGCACCGGCTTCGGCGCACTGCTCGATCGTCTTCGCGGAGACGCCGCCGTCCACCTGGATCCAAATGTCACCGCCGTGCTTCTTCACGCTCTCGCGCACAGCGCGCACCTTCGGCATCTGCTCGGCCATGAAGGACTGCCCACCGAATCCGGGCTCGACCGTCATGACGAGCACCATGTCGAGTTCTGGCAGCAGTTCCTCGTACGGCTCCCACGGGGTGCCGGGCTTGATGGCCATCGACGCGCGGGCACCGGCAGCGCGGATGTCACGCGCGATCTTCTTCGGGTCGGCGGCGGCCTCGACGTGGAAGGTGACGCTCTTGCAGCCCGCTTCCGCGTACTGCGGGGCCCAGCGGTCGGGGTCGTCGATCATGAGGTGCGCATCGAGCGGCATGGGTGCCACCTTGAGCAGCGACTCGACGACGGGAAGCCCGAGCGTCAGGTTGGGCACGAAGTGGTTGTCCATGACGTCGACGTGTGCCCAGTCGGCATTCTTGATCGCGTCGAGTTCGCTCTGCAGGTTGGCGAAGTCGGCCGAGAGGATGCTCGGCGCGATGCGCATGCTGGGTTCGACGCGGGTGGTGTCGGTCATCTCGGGCCTTTCCGGTGGTCAGCGCGTCTTGCGCAGGAGGGCGAAGAACATGGCGTCGGTGCCGTGAAGGTGCGGCCACAGCTGGACCGACGGCAGGGTGCCGATGCGCTCGAGCGGCTCGTCGTAGGCGTCGAGGAAGTACGGCCAAGCGTCCTCCTGCACGACGTCGTCGCGCGCACCGAGCACCTCACCGACGACAGCGAGCGTCTCGGCCGGGTGCGGCGAGCACGTCGCGTAGCCGACGATGCCGCCCGGACGCGTGGCGTCGAGCGCGGAGTTGAGCAGTTCCACCTGCAGGGCGGCGAGCTCTGCGACGTCGAAGGGACGCCGGCGCCAGCGCGACTCGGGTCGGCGACGCATCGCACCGAGGCCGGTGCAGGGAGCGTCGAGCAGGACGCGCTCGTACGTCGCGGGTTCCTCGGCGCCGAGCTCACGGCCGTCACCGGTGCCGACGTAGATCTCGGCGCCGTCGTCGAGCAGAGCGCGCAGCGTGCGGCGAACGAGCTCGGTGCGGTGCTCGCTCGACTCGTTGCAGAACAGGACGTGTCCGCGCAGGTGCGCGATGGAACCGAGTACCGCCGCCTTGCCACCCGGGCCGGCGCACATGTCGAGCCACTGCTCGCCGGTCTTGGGGCGGGCCGAGGCCTCGGCCATCTCGTTGTCGGCCTCGATCGGCTTCGCAGGCTCGACGGGCGCTTCGGCCAGGGCGATGGCGAGCAACTGAGAGCCTTCGTCCTGCACAGCAGCGCGCGTCTCGCGGACGGCCGGGATGTTCGCCGGGTCGCCGAACGGCAGGGTAGCCGCGATGGGCGACAGATCGCTGAGTTCGGCACCGGCCTCGACGAGTTCGTCGACGTCCGCGAGGCCCGGACGTGCCACGAGCGCGACGCGGGGTGCCTCGTTGTCCGCGGCGAGCAACGCGTCGAGCGCGTCGTCGAGGCTCGGCTGACCTTCACCGCCGGCCGCTTCGTGACCGCGCAGTGCCTGACGCAGGGCCGAGACGACCCAGGCCGGGTGCGACGTCGCGATGGCGCGCACGTCGTCGGCGTCCTCGACGCCACGGGTGAGGGCGGCGATCCAGGTGTCGCGGTCACGTTCCCCAGCGCGGCGCAGAACGGCGTTGACGAAGCCGGACGCACCGGCGCCCGCATGCTCACGAGCGAGCGCGACGGTCTCGGACGTCGCCGCATGCGTGGGCACGCGCATCGAGAGCAGTTGGTGAACCCCGAGGCGCAGGATGTCGAGCACGATCGGGTCGATGTCGGCCGGCGCGCGGCCTGCTCCGACCTCGATGACCCGGTCGTAGAGGCCCTGACGCCGGATGGTGCCGAGGGCCAGTTCGGTGGCGAAGGCCGCGTCGCGACCGCTGAGGTCGTGGCGACGCAACACCTTGGGCATCTCGAGGTTGGCGTACGCGCCGTCGTCTACCGCGCGCAGAACGGCAAGAGCCGCGGTACGCGCCGGGTCGCCGCTGCGGCGTCGCTCGGACGGGGCGGCCGCGCTGCGGTGGCCCGCACTGCGCAGCCGGGCATCCGATCGCTCTCGGCCCTTGGCGTCACGACGCGAGGCGTCGTGCCCACCGCGAGAGCCGCGACCGTCACCGCGGTCGTCCCGTCGGGGGTTCGAGCCGCGGCCGTAGCCACCCGATCCTTCGCGCGCGTCAGCCACCGAGGCGTTCTCCTTCGTCGATTCGTACGCCGCGTGCCCAATCGGCCGCGACCATGCTCTTCTTGCCCTGAGGCTGCACCTCGAGCAATTCCAGGGTGCCTCCGACGGCGCCCACGAAAACCTGCTTCTTCGTCGCGCGCAGCGCACCGGCCGCCAGGGGCGGGTTCGCCTCATCGGTCACCGCGAGGGTGCTGCGCAGCACCTTGAGGCGCTCACCACGGAACGTCGTCCAGGCCCCTGGCGCCGGGGACGCGCCGCGAATGCGGCGGTCGACAGCGAAGGCGGGCGACTTCCAGTCGATCTGCACGTCCTCGACGAGGATCTTCGGCGCGAGGGAGACACCGTCGCCCGACTGGGCGACGGGCGTGACCTCTCCCGCTTCAAGGGCATCGAGGGTCTTGACGAGCAGCGACGCTCCGCCCTCGGCGAGGCGTCCCAGCAGGTCGCCGGCCGTGTCCGTGGCGCGGACGGCCTCTGTCATCGTGCCGAAGACTGGCCCGGTGTCGAGGCCCTCCTCGAGGAGGAAGGTCGAGGCACCCGTGACATCGTCGCCGGCCATGAGGGCGTGCTGCACGGGCGCAGCGCCACGCCACGCGGGCAGGAGCGAGAAGTGCAGATTGATCCAGCCCAGACGAGGCACGTCGAGGACGTCACGTGGGATGAGCGCGCCATAGGCGACGACGGGGCAGGCATCGGGTGCCAGTTCGCGCAGACGTGCGACGAACTCGGGGTCGGACGGCTTGGTCGGCGTGAGTACCTCGACGCCGGCGTCCTCGGCGACGCGACGCACCGGCGAAGCGGACGTCTTGCGACCGCGCCCAGAGCGGGCGTCGGGGCGGGTGATGACACCCACGACGTCGTGGGCCGAGTCGAGCAGTGCGCTCAGCGAGGGAACCGCGGCCTCGGGAGTGCCGGCGAACACAACGCGCATGGGAGCACGTCCCTTCGTCGAGTGGAGCGGGGTCGGGGTATCGGCCTCGGCCGACGTCCGGCCAAGTCTAGTGGGCGCGCTAGCGCCGACAGTCACGCACGATCGGCGCCAACGGCAGACCCCTCAGGAGCAGTTCGTCGCGCAGCGTGTCCGGGTCGGTGAACAGCAACGCGTCGAGCCCCGCCTGCTCGGCGCTCATGACGTTGGCGCTCGAGTCGTCGATGAACACCGCGTCCTCGAGGCCCCCGATGTGACGGGTCACCTCCTCGAGGATCTCCCACATCTCCGGATCGGGCTTCGTCACGCCCTCCTCGCCGGAGACGATGATCTCCTCGAACAGCTCGAGGAAGTCGTGCAGTTCTCGGGCGATCGGGAAGAGCTCGGCCGAGAAGTTCGTCACGGCGAACAGCGGCACCTGCGCTTCGTGTAGTTCCCGCAGGATGGCGACGGTGCCGTCGATGGGCTCGCGGATGGCGTCGGCGTAGTGGTCGACGTAGGCCTGGCCCACCTCTCCGACGGCTGCGTCGTGTTCGGTGAGTTCGGCGACGATCTCGGACCACGGCGTGCCCCCGTCCGCGCGCAAGTTGCGCCCGTGGAAGTCGATGGCGGCCTCGGCGAGAAAGGCATCGGCGCGCTCGCGCCCGACGACGGGTTCGAGGGCGAGCAACGGCTCCCAGCGGATGAGCACGTTGCCGATGTCGAAGACGACGAAGTCGACCGGGTTGGGGGCCGTGTCGTCCGTGAAGCCCCCGAGTTCCTCGAGATCGGGGCCGTCGATGTCGTCGAGTCTGCTCAGGTCAGGCGTCGAAGTCATGGCGCCCACCGTAACGGAATGGTTCTCATGCCAGGCCGTCGAGCATCGGGTCGAGCCGCAGCGTGACGACCGGTTCGCGTGCCGCCGAGCGGGCGGCCTGCACGCCACGCAGCAGCTTCGGGGGCTCGGGCGCACCGGGGTCGTTCCAGCGCACGAGGTAGCGCACCTTCGGGTCGTCGTCGTTCGAGCGGCCCGTCGCGCGATCGAACATGTGGCGTCGTCCCAACGGCAGTGGTCCGAGCACGTCGAGCGGCACGCCGTCGTCGTTCGCGCGGCGCGAGACCTCGTCGGCCACGTCCTGCGCCGCACGTCTCGGCCCCTCGAGCGCGGCCATCCGGACGACCGGGGGTAGACCGACCTCGGCGCGTTCGGCCAGCTCGCGCTCGGCGAACCACCGCGGCGCCGCACGCACGAGCGCCTCCACGCTCGGGAACGGCACGTGGCGCGGCACGCCGCACAGGTAGACCGCTCCCCCGTCAGCGGCGCCCCGCACGAGGCCCGCGGCGGTCGACCAATGCGTGAGCGCCCGCTCGGACGAGTCGAGCCCGGCGCGATCGAGCAGTGCCCACGCGTCGAGCAGGATGGCTGCGCTGTAGCCGTTTTCGGCGACCGGCTCTGCACCGGGCGTTGCGATGACGAGCGCGGGGGTGTCGGGCACCGTGGCCAGAACGTCCGGTGCACCCGATCGGCGCACCGGCACGCCGGGGAAGGCACGCCCCAGTTCCTCCGCGGTTCGGCCGGCGCCAACGACGAGCGACCTCAGTTCGTGCGCACCGCATTCCGGGCACGTGATGACGTGGGCGGCGTGACCACACCAGCGGCACGTGGGTGTGGCCCCCTCATCGGCCAACCCCAGGGGCCCGTGGCAGACGGGGCACGCAGCCTTCGTGCGGCAGCGCGCACAGGCGAGCGCCGGAACGTAGCCGCGCCGCGGCACTTGGACGAGGACGGGGCCGTGTGCGAGCGCATCTGTCGCGCCGCGCCAGGCCTGAGCAGGAATACGCGCGCGGGCGGCCGGTCCGTGACGTTCGACCGCCCGGTCATCACCCGTCACGACGACGGCCGGCCCGGTACGAGCCACGGCATCGACGGCGACGAGATCCCCGCTCTCCACCCAGGCCTCGACCGCCGCCGATCGCGTGGGTCCGGCTGAGACGAGCGACGCACCACTGAGGCGGGCTCGCTCGCGCAGGACGTCGCGCACGTGCGGGTAGGGAGCGTGGGGGTCGACGTGCAGCGAGTCCGTGTCGTCCCACCACACGACGAGCCCCAGGTCCTTCACTGGGGCGAACATCGCCGCCCTCGTGCCGACGACGACGTCGGCCTCACCGCGCACCGTCTTGAGGAACGAGGTGTAGCGCGCCTGCGGCCCTTGATCGGCACTGAGGCGCACGACCTTGTCTCGCCCGAGCAGTGCGGTGCACGCCTCGAGCACGCGCTCGACGTCGCGCGCGTCCGGCACGACGACGAGGCTCCCCCGCTTCGAACGTCGAGCCGCGTCGGCGAGCTCTGCGACTGCCGCCGGCCAGGCGTCGTCACCGAACAGCCCGGGTGCCACGTTCCACGACGCGCGTGGCCCTTCGCCGTCGGCGATGTGCTTGAGGAGCGACAACCCGCCGCCGTAGAAGCGCCAGGCGCTCGATGCTTCGTCGACCGCTACCCCGGCAGGCTCGGTCGGCTCGCTCTCGGCCCGCTCGCCGTCGCTCGGCGCACCCGGCGATCCGTCCGCCGCCGTCGTGTCCGATGCGTCAGCGGTCTCCCCGGCGGCGTCGACATCCACCCTTTCTGACGCCGCGGCCTTCTCCTCCCGAGCGTCGAGCGCCGCCTCGGCGCGGGCGTGCCGGGGCGGGATGGCCAGGCGCAGGACGTCGCTGACGTTCCCCGCGTCACGAGCGGCCACGGCGCGAGCCAGCTCCCACACGTGCGGCGTGAGCACGACCTGGGACGAGATGACGCGTTGGATGGGCCGCAGGGTGCCCGAGAACTCGGCCTGCTCGCGCAGAGCCACGACGTAGCCGGTGATCTGTTGCGCCTTGAACCTCACCTTGACGGCGACACCGACTGCGATGTCGTCACGCATCTCCTCGGGCACCGTGTACTCGAACTCGCGGTCGAGGTGAGGCACTTCGAGCATGGGCCAGACGACGGCGACCAGGTCGGGTTTCGACCCGGACGATGCGGACGCTGCGTCGGCGGCGTCCGCCCTGGCGTCTCCCGGCTCCTTGCGCTGAGGACGCGCGGCCTCACGCAGCAGGGCCAGCTGTTCGCTGGTCGGTGCGTGCGGCTCGCTCATGGCCCCATGTATACGGCACACCTCCGACAACCGTCGAACCTCCCCGCGTGGACGCCGAAGGGCGCCGCCACGTCCGGTGTGGACAGGCGGCGCCCTTCGCTCTGTGAGGTCGGTGATCAGCCGGCAGCGCGCTGCAGTTCCTCGACGCGGTTGGTGCGCTCCCACGTGAACCCGTTCTCCAGACCGGCCGCCTCGGTGCGACCGAAGTGACCGTAGGCCGCGGTGGGCTGGTAGATCGGGCGCAGGAGATCGAGCTGCTCGACGAGCGCGGCCGGGCGCAGGTCGAACGTCGTGTCGATGGCCTTCTGGATGACGTCGAGCGGCTTGGTCTCGGTGCCGAAGCACTCGACGTAAAGGCCGACCGGCTGTGCCTTGCCGATGGCGTACGCGACCTGCACCTCGCAGCGCTTCGCGAGGCCGGCGGCGACGACGTTCTTGGCCACCCAGCGCATGGCGTAGGCGGCCGAGCGGTCGACCTTCGACGGGTCCTTGCCGGAGAAGGCGCCGCCGCCGTGGCGGGCCATGCCGCCGTAGGTGTCGACGATGATCTTGCGCCCGGTGAGGCCGGCGTCACCCATGGGGCCGCCGATGACGAACTTGCCCGTGGGGTTGATGAGCTGGCGCACGTTCGTGGTGTCGAGCGCGACGCCGCTGGCCGCGAGTTCGGCGATGACCGGGTCGATGACGTGGCGCTCGATGTCGGGCGCGAGCTGACCGCCCAGGTCGATGCCTTCGTCGTGCTGGGTCGAGAGCACGACGGTCTCGAGGCCGACAGCCTTGTCACCGTCGTACGCGATGGTGACCTGGGTCTTGCCGTCCGGGCGCAGGTACTCGAGCGTGCCGTCCTTGCGCACGCGGGTGAGGCGCTCGGAGAGGCGGTGCGCGAGGAAGATCGGCAGCGGCATGAGTTCGGGGGTGTCGTCGCAGGCGTAACCGAACATGAGGCCCTGGTCGCCGGCGCCCTGCAGATCGAGCGGGTCGACGCCACCGTCGACGCGGTGTTCGTGCGCCTGGTCGACGCCCTGCGCGATGTCGACCGACTGCTGGCCGATCGAGACGGAAATGCCGCAGCTGTGCCCGTCGAAGCCCTTGAGCGAGGAGTCGTAGCCGACCTCGGTGATGACGTTGCGCACGAGCGTCGCGATGTCGGTGTAGCCCTCGGTGCGCACCTCTCCCGCCACGTGCACGAGGCCCGTCGTCACCATCGTCTCGACCGCGACGCGCGACTTCGGGTCCTTCTTGAGCATGTCGTCGAGGATCGCGTCACTGATCTGGTCACAGATCTTGTCGGGGTGACCTTCGGTGACGGACTCGGAGGTGAACAGACGGGTCAAAGCGGACTCCTGACGTGGGCAGCGGCTGCTGACTGGGGCGCGAACCACCCCGTCACAGCATGTTACTGAGTAGTGAAGATAGACGCGGCGAGGTCGACGACCGCTGCCGCGATGTGAGACTTTGGGGCGGGCCCGACGGTGACGACCTCGTCGGAGTCGGCACGCAGCAGGTGGGCGGTCGACTCGTCCTGACCGAACGTGACGCCGTCGCCGACCTCGTTGGCCACGAGAACGTCGCACCCCTTGCGAGCGAGCTTGGCGCGGGCGTGGAACAGGACGTCGCCGTCGGCGTCGCCCGTCTCGGCGGCGAACCCGACGATGACGCGACGACGCGCCTCCGAGTCGGCCTTCGCGTCACGCTGCGCGACGGCTTCGGCGAGGATGTCGGGGTTGCGCACGAGTGTGATGACGGGCGCCGAGTCGTCGCCCGCGCCGTGCGTCTTCTTGATCTTCGACGTGGCCACCTCACTCGGGCGGAAATCGGCCACGGCGGCCGCCATGACGAGCAGGTCGGGCTCGGCCTCGAGCACCTTCTCGCGCATGGCCCGGGCACCCTCGACCATGACGACGTCGACGCGGGACGCAACGTCAGCGGGCGGCGTGACCGTCGTGACGAGGGTGACCTTGGCGCCCAGGTCGGCGGCAGCTGCTGCGATGGCGAAGCCCATCTTCCCGCTGCTGCGGTTGCCGAGGTAGCGCACGGGGTCGATGGCCTCACGCGTGCCGCCGGCGGTGACCAGCACGGTGCGCCCGGCCAAGGGCCCCTGTTCGCGGGCGACAGGAACCTTCTCGGCACCGTCACGGCGTGTACCGCTCGCGGCCGCAGCCAAAGCGGCTTCGTAGATGACGTCGGGGTCGGGCAGACGGCCGGGGCCGGTGTCGGCGCCCGTGAGTCGACCCGACGCGGGCTCGACGATCGTCACGCCGCGCTCACGCAGCGTGGCGACGTTGGCCTGCGTGGCCGGGTGAAGCCACATCTCGGTGTGCATGGCCGGAGCCATGACAACCGGGCAGCGCGCCGTGAGCAGCGTGTTCGTCAGCAGGTCGTTCGCCATGCCACATGCGGCCTTGGCGAGCAGGTCTGCCGTTGCCGGTGCCACGACGACGAGATCGGCGCTCTGGCCGAGCTTGACGTGCGGCACCGCGTGCACGTTCTCGAAGACACCCGTCTGCACCGGCTTGCCCGAGAGCGCCTCCCACGTGGGAGCGCCGACGAATTCGAGTGCAGCAGAAGTGGGCACGACCGTGACGTCGTGCCCACTCTCCGTGAAAAGACGAAGGAGCAACGCCGCTTTGTAGCCGGCGATGCCCCCCGTCACACCGAGAACGATGCGCATCTGGCGAGACTCAGGCTTCGAGCTTCTCGATCGAGAGCAGACCCTCGTTCATCTCGCGCAGCGCGATGGACAGCGGCTTGTCGTTGGGCTGGGCCTCGACGAGCGGACCGACGTTGTCGAGCAGGCCGTCAGCGAGCTGGCTGTAGTAGCCGTTGATCTGACGCGCGCGCTTCGAGGCGTACGTCACGAGCGCGTACTTGCTGTCCGCGATCTCGAGGAGGTCGTCGATGGGCGGGTTCGTGATGCCGATGGGCTCGGCCTTGGTGCCGGACACAATCACTCGTTTCGTCGTCAGTTTTCGGGGGTTCTCATCAATGATACGAGTTCTTCGGCTGCACGCCGAACGTCGTCGTTGACGATGACGTGGTCGAACTCGGATTTCGCGGCCAGTTCGACCTTCGCGGTCTGGAGGCGTCGCTCGCGTTCCTCCTCGGTCTCGGTGCCGCGCCCGACGAGCCGGCGCACCAGCTCGTCCCAGCTCGGAGGCTCGAGGAAGACGAAGAACGCGTCGGGCGCGTTCTGCTTGACCTGGCGCGCACCCTGGAGGTCGATCTCGAGCAGCGGCAGCTTGCCCTCGGCCATCGCCTCCTCGACGGGGGCCTTCGGCGTGCCGTACGAGGCACGACCGTGGACGATGGCGTGTTCGAGGAAGCCGTCCTCGCGCGCCGTCCGGGCGAACTCCTCGTCGCTGAGGAAGCGGTAGTGGACTCCGTCGATCTCACCCGGGCGTGGCGGGCGCGTCGTCGCGGAGACCGAGAGCCACACCTCCGGGTAGTGCTCGCGGATGTAGGCGGCGACGGTGCCCTTGCCGACCGCGGTGGGGCCGGCCAGGACGACGAGGCGTCCACTCATCGAGGATTCCTTCCACGGCGAACTGGTGCGAGACGCCCGCGAGGGCGTGTCGCTCATCCTTTCACAGGCCGACAGTTGGCCGCCCGGCCCTTGTTCAGGCCGAGCGACTCACGCCAAGCGAGCCACACTCTCGCGCGTGCGCTCCACAGCCTCGATGAGCGAGCTGACGTCCGGGCCGGCCTTGAGCACGTCGCGCGACGTCGTCGGGATGACGCGCTCGACGGAGGCGCCGAAGACTTCCTTGATCGTCTCGACCGTGCCGCCCTGCGCGCCGAAGCCCGGCGCGAGGACCGGCGCGTTCGACGCAGCGAGCGCGTCGCGCAGGCCGAGGTCGTCGAGCGCCGAGCCGATCGTGGCGCCCATGACGAAGCCGACGTGGCCCCACTCCCCCCGGCCGGCAGCCTCGGCGTTGTCGCGGGTTGCCGCAGCGACGATGTCGCCCGCGACGCTGCCGCCGGGCGTACTCGCGTGCTGGACGCCTGCGCCCTCCGCGTTCGAGGTGAGCGCGAGCACGAACACGCCGCGTCCGGTGTCCCGCGCGAGGTCGAGCGCCGGGCGCAGCGACTCGTACCCGAGGTACGGGCTGAGCGTGATCGCGTCGGCCGGCTCGGGCGCGTCCTTGCCGAGAAACGCCTCCCCGTAGGCCGTCATCGTCGTGCCGATGTCGCCGCGCTTCACGTCGAGCACGACAAGCGTGCCTGCTTCGCGCAGTTCCTTCGTCACGCGCTCGAGCAGTGCCACACCGCGCGAGCCGAACACCTCGAAGAAGGCTGACTGCGGCTTGACGGAGGCGACGCGTCCGCCGAACGCCTCGACGCACGTCAGCGCGAACCGCTCGACACCCTCGTAGCTGTAGGGCAGCCCCCACCCCTCGACGAGGCCACGGTGGGGGTCGATGCCGACACAGGCCGGGCCGAAGCGCTCGTGCGCGGCCTTCAGTCGAGCACCGAAACCGGCTTCGGGTGACGTGGTGGTCATGGCGGTTCTCCTGGTCGAACGGTCGGCGTCAGCGGTGCGCGACGGCGGTCATGGCAGACGGGGGCATGGAGAGCTCTGAGCAGTGGCGGCGCAGTGCGTCGAGGGTCGTGACGCCGGCGCGTGGGTCGCGGATGAGCGCGGTTCCCATCTGCACCGCGCTCGCTCCCGCTGCGAGGGCTGCGACGACGTCCTCAGCCCGCGCGATGCCGCCCCCGGCCACGATCGGCGCGCTCGGGAGTCGGCCGGCGATCATCGCGGCCTTGAGTTCGAAGACGGCGCCGAGCGTCATGGGCAGCAGTGCCGGCCCGGCCATCGTCGCCGCGCCGCGCGTGCGGGGTCTCAGCGTCGTCGGGTCGATGCTCGTCGCTGCCGGCGGGTGACCGACGACGATGACGTCGACACCCGACTTCAGTGCGGCGCGGGCCAACTCGACGACATCCGTGCCCACCGTGAGCTTGGCGAAGAGGAGCAGGTTGCGTGGGAGGTGTTCGCGCACACGGGCGACGACCTTCGTCACGGCGTACTCGTCACGCGCGAAGGGGCGCCCGCTGTTCGCCTCGTTCGGCACGGACAGGTTCATCTCGACACCGAGCAGACCGCGCGCTGCGGTGCGACGACGCACGGCCGCAGCAGCCTCGGCGAAGTCGCCGCTCGTGTCCCCCGCGATCGACGCGACGACCGGCGTCTCGCCGCAGATCTCCCACGGCAGCCGCGTGGCGCTCAAGGCGTTGGCACCGATGTTCGGCACGTCGTGTGGGTGCACGACTCCCGAGGGTGTCTCGACGATGACGCGACGTTCGCTACTCTCGCGGGCTTCACTCGTCAGCGTCGGCGTGACGAGGGCCCCGAACCCGCCGAGTCCACCCCAGCGCACGAGTTCGTGCCCGAACCCGCCACAGCCGGACGCCGCGAGAAGCGGCGAGGCGAGGCGGTGGTTGCCGAGCGTGACCGACACGTCGATGTCCTCGGGAGGCGTGTTCGTCTGCGGCTCAGCGCCCTTCGGCGTCTGCGGACTCATCGCTGCTCCAACAGGTCGTGCCAGACGACGCGGTCACCGGGCAGCACCGGGCCCTCGCTGCAGCATCGAACACTGCGAACGTCGCCGGACGCCCCGGCGACCGGCACGATGCACGCACCGCACAGGCCGGTGCCGCACGGCATGGGCACGTCGAACGCACCCTGCAGCACTGCCCCTCGACCCTGGGAGGCCGCCGTCATCGCCGCAAGAGCCGACACGTCGCCGGCGGCGTACACCACCGGTGCGTCACTTACTCGGAGCGCGGCATCGAGCGCGACCTGCACGAGGTATTCGAGCGACGTCACGCCCCCCGCTTCCGGCACCACGGTGACGACGTCACCCACGAGACGGCGTGCTTCGATGACACCGAGCAGGTGACGGTCGTCGCGACCGCCGATGACGACGCGCGGCACCTGGCTCCCCGCTCGACGCAGTTCGGTGATGAGCCACACGAGCGACGCCGCGCTGGCACCGACGCCCGCGACGACCGCACGCACCGGCTGCGACGGCAGCGGGAAGCCACGCCCGAGCGGGCCGAGGATGCTCACCTCGTCGTGGAGGCGTCGCCCGGCGAGCCAGGCACTGGCCTCGTCGGCGTCGGGGTCGATGACGACCTCGACGGTGCCGCCGAACGTTCCCGTGGGAGTGACGGCCCGCAGCGGCAGCGCGCGTCGGGTGATGATCGCCGACGCCTCGTCACCGATCGCCACCGAAACGAGCTGTCCCGGCCGCGCCGCCTCGGCGATGCCGGGCGCGACGAAGGTGTGCGCGACGAAGGCACCGACGCGTCGCGTCGCGATGAGTTCACCCGTGACGGAGACGACGCCGTCGGCGTTCGACGGCGACGCCTGCGCGTCCGGTGTCGTGCGTGCGTTCAGGGCGGGCCTCAGCGCGCCGCGAACAGGTTGAGGTCGGCCGCGTGCTCCTGCAGCGACTTCACCGAGAACTCGCCCTGCATGCCGGCCTCGATGGCCTGCACGGCTGCGGCGAGCTCCTGAACCGTCGTGATGACGGGCGCGTTCATCGACGTTCCCGCCGCGCGGATCGCGTAACCGTCGGCGCGCGCGTCCTGGCCGGACGGCGTGTTGACGATCATGCCGACCTCGCCGTCGAGGATGCGCTGAACGATTGTCTTCTCGCCGTCCTCGCCCTGACCCTGCGAGTGCTTGCGCACCGTGGTCGAGGCGATGCCGTTGCGGCGCAGCACGTCCGACGTTCCGCTCGTCGCGAGCACCGTGAAGCCGAGGTCGACGAGGCGCTTGACGGGGAACAACATGGCGCGCTTGTCGCGGTTGGCGCACGAAACGAAGATGTTGCCCGAGCGCGGCAGCCCCTGGCCCGAACCGAGCATCGCCTTGGCGAACGAGGTGGCGAAGTCGGCGTCGATGCCCATGACCTCACCGGTGGAGCGCATCTCCGGGCCGAGGAGTGAGTCGACGACCTCTCCCTCGGCGGTGCGAAAGCGCTGGAACGGCAGCACGGCCTCCTTGACCGAGACCGGAGCGTCGAGGGGCAGGTGCGAACCGTCCCCGGTGGGCGGCAGCATGCCCTCGGCGCGCAGGTCGGCGATCGAGGAGCCGAGCATGACGCGGGCGGCGGCCTTGGCGAGCGGCACGGACGTTGCCTTGGCGACGAACGGCACCGTACGGCTAGCGCGCGGGTTGGCCTCGAGAACGTAGAGCACGTCCTGAGCGAGCGCGAACTGCACGTTCATGAGGCCGCGCACACCGATGCCCTCGGCGAGAGCGAGCGTCGAGGCGCGAACGCGGTCGAGCTCCTCGGTGCCGAGCGTTGCCGGCGGCAGGACGCAGGCCGAGTCACCGGAGTGGATGCCGGCCTCCTCGACGTGCTCCATGATGCCGCCGAGGTACATCTCCTTGCCGTCGTAGAGGCAGTCGACGTCGATCTCGATGGCTTCGTCGAGGAAGCGGTCGACGAGCACGGGGTGCTCGGGCGACGCCGTCGTCGCACGCGTGACGTACCCACGCAGCGTGTCGTCGTCGTAGACGATCTCCATGCCGCGGCCACCGAGCACGTAGCTCGGGCGCACGAGCACCGGGAAGCCGATCTCACGGGCCACCTCGACGGCCTCGTCGGCCGAGTAGGCGATGCCGTGGCGCGGCGCGGGCAGGTTCGCCTCGGCGAGCACGCGGCCGAATGCTCCGCGGTCCTCGGCCAGGTCGATGGCCTCGGGAGACGTGCCGACGATCGGCACGCCCTCGGCCTTGAGGGCGCGCGCCAGGCCGAGCGGCGTCTGGCCGCCGAGCTGGACGATGACGCCCGCGAGCGGACCGGCCTCACGCTCGGCGTGGACGACCTCGAGCACGTCCTCGAGCGTCAGCGGCTCGAAGTAGAGGCGCGAGCTCGTGTCGTAGTCGGTGGAGACCGTCTCGGGGTTGCAGTTGACCATGACGGTGTCGAAGCCGGCGTCACGCAGCGCGAACGAGGCGTGCACGCACGAGTAGTCGAACTCGATGCCCTGACCGATGCGGTTGGGGCCCGAGCCGAGGATGATGACGGCGGGCTTCTCGCGCGGCAGCACCTCGCTCTCCTCGTCGTAGGAGGAGTAGTAGTACGGCGTCTGAGCAGCGAACTCGGCTGCACAGGTGTCGACCGTCTTGTAGACCGGGCGCACACCGAGCGCGTGGCGGACGCCGCGCACGACGTCCTCCTTCATGTCCGTCAGCTGTGCGAGCTGGGCGTCGGAGAAGCCGTGCTTCTTCGCCAGGCGCAGCAGTTCCGGCGTCAGCTGGGGTGCGCGCGAGATCTCCTCGGCCACCTCGTTGATGAGCTGCAGCTGGTCGAGGAACCACGGGTCGATCTTCGTGGCCTCGTGCACCTCTTCGACGCTGAGGCCGCCACGCAGCGCCTGCTGGACGAGCAGGATGCGGCCGTCGGTCGGGCGCTTGGCCTGCTCGAGCAGCTCGCGCGCCATCTCGGGCGTCGGCAGGTCGTCGGCGCGCCAGTGGAACTGCGCCTCCTTGCGCTCGATGGAACGCAGCGCCTTCTGCAGCGCCTCGGTGAAGTTGCGGCCCAGCGCCATGGCCTCGCCGACCGACTTCATCGTCGTCGTGAGGGTCGGGTCGGCGGCCGGGAACTTCTCGAACGCGAAGCGCGGCACCTTGACGACGATGTAGTCGAGCGTCGGCTCGAAGCTCGCCGGCGTCTCACCCGTGATGTCGTTCGGCACCTCGTCGAGGGTGTAGCCGATGGCCATCTTCGCCGCGATCTTGGCGATCGGGAAGCCGGTGGCCTTCGACGCGAGCGCCGACGAACGCGAGACGCGCGGGTTCATCTCGATGACGATCATGCGGCCGTCGGCCGGGTTGATGGCGAACTGGATGTTGCAGCCGCCGGTGTCGACGCCGACCTCGCGGATGACGGCGATGCCGACGTCACGCATGCGCTGGTACTCGCGGTCGGTGAGCGTCAGCGACGGGGCCACGGTGATGGAGTCACCGGTGTGAACACCCATGGGGTCGAAGTTCTCGATGGAACAGACAACAACGACATTGTCGACGTTGTCCCTCATCACCTCGAGCTCGTACTCCTTCCACCCGAGGATCGACTCCTCGAGGAGCACCTCGGTGGTCGGGCTGGCCTGCAGGCCCGCGCCGGCCATGCGGCGCAGGTCGGTCTCGTCGTAAGCGAAGCCGGAGCCGAGGCCGCCCATGGTGAACGAGGGACGCACGACGACCGGGTAGCCGAGCTCCTCGGCGCCGGCGAGCACGTCGTCCATGGAGTGGCAGATGTAGGAACGGGCCGACTCGGCGCCACAGCGCTCGACAACGCCCTTGAACTTCTCGCGGTCCTCGCCGAGCTCGATGGCTTCGACGTTGGCGCCGATGAGCGGGCAGCCGTACTTCTCGAGCACGCCGTCCTTGTGCAGCGCGATGGCCGTGTTGAGCGCCGTCTGACCACCGAGGGTGGCGAGGACGGCGTCCGGGCGCTCCTTCTCGATGATGGAGGCGACGATCTCGGGCGTGATCGGCTCGACGTAGGTGACGTCTGCGGTCTCCGGGTCGGTCATGATCGTCGCCGGGTTGGAGTTGACGAGGATGACGCGAAGGCCCTCCTCTCGCAGCACGCGGCAGGCCTGCGTACCCGAGTAGTCGAACTCCGCGGCCTGGCCGATGACGATCGGGCCGGAGCCGATGACGAGGACGCTCTTGATGTCGGTGTTCTTGGGCATCAGGCGCTCACCTTCGCGTCGTTGTGGTCGCTCATCATGGCGACGAAGCGGTCGAACAGGTAGGCCGCGTCGTGCGGCCCGGCTGCGGCCTCCGGGTGGTACTGCACCGAGAAGGCGGGGATGTCGAGGCAGCGAAGCCCCTCGACGACGTCGTCGTTGAGGCACACGTGCGAGACCTCGACGCGCCCGAAGTTCGTGCCGTGCTCGGCGTCCGCAGGGGCGTTGGTGTGCCCCTCGATGGGTGCGTCGACGGCGAAGCCGTGGTTCTGGGCGGTGATCTCGACGGTGCCGCTCTCCTTGTCGAGCACGGGCACGTTGATGCCGCGGTGGCCGTACTTCAGCTTGTACGTGCCGAAGCCGAGGGCGCGTCCGAGCAGCTGGTTGCCGAAGCAGATGCCGAAGTACGGAATGCCGGCGCCGAGTACGTCACGCAGGAGGCCGACCTGAGGCGCGGTGGCCGGGTCGCCCGGGCCGTTCGAGAAGAACACACCGTCGGGGTTGATCGCCTGCACCTCCTCGAGCGTCGCCGTGGCCGGCATGACGTGCACCTCGATGCCGCGCTCGCTCATCATGCGCGGGGTGTTCGACTTGATGCCGAGGTCGACCGCGGCCACGGTGAACTTCTTCTCGCCCTGGGCCGGGACGACGTAGGTCTCCTTCGTCGCGACCTCGGAGGCGAGCTCGCTGCCCTCCATCGTCGGCGCGTTCTTCACGGCCGCGAGGAGTTCGGAGTCCAGCTTGTCCGCGTCCGCGCCGGAGAAGACGCCAACACGCATGGCGCCGCGCTCGCGCAGGTGACGCGTGAGGGCGCGCGTGTCGATCTCGCAGATCCCGACGATGCCCTGCTCGACGAGGTCGTCCTCGAGCGTGCGCACGCTGCGCCAGTTCGACGGGCGGATGGCGGGGTCGCGCACGACGTAACCGGCCACCCAGATGCGGCGCGACTCCTCGTCCTCGTTGTTCATGCCGGTGTTGCCGACGTGCGGCGCCGTCATGACGACGACCTGCTTGTGATAGCTCGGGTCGGTCAGCGTCTCCTGGTAGCCGGACATCCCGGTTGAGAAGACGGCCTCACCGAACGTCGTACCCTCGGCGCCGTAGCTGCGACCGCGGAAGACGCGCCCGTCCTCGAGGACGAGCACGGCGTCGGAACGCCGGGCGAGAACGCCGGTCTGATCGTTCGTGTTCACTGGTGAACCTCTCCGTTGGCGAAGGTGCGGCGTCCGCGCAGGAACGTCGCGGCGACGGCGCCCTTGAGCGTGTGTCCGTGCCAGGGGTTGTTGCGGGAAAGCGACTTCGATTCCTCGCGGTCGACGACGTTCGTCACCGCGGGATCGAAGAGGGTGATGTTCGCGGGGGCACCGGCCACGAGGCCGCCGCCCTGCGACGTCAGGCGGGCGATGCGCGCCGGCCGCGCTGAGGTGGCCTCGGCAACCTGCGCCCACGTCATGCGGCCCGGTTCGACCATAGTCGTGTGGAGCACCGCGAGCGCCTGCTCGAGCCCGAGCATGCCGAACGCGGCGTCGGCGAAGGCATGCTCCTTGTCGTGGCGGGCGTGCGGGGCGTGGTCGGTGGCGACGGCGTCGATCGTGCCGTCGGCGAGCGCCTCGCGCACGGCCTCGATGTCCTCCGCGGGACGCAGCGGCGGGTTGACCTTGAACACCGGGTCGTACCCGGCGAGCAGGTCGGTCTCGAGCATGAGGTGGTGCGGCGTGACCTCCGCGGTGACGTCGATACCGAGCGACTTGGCCCAGCGCAGCACCTCGACGGTGCCCGCGGTGGAGGCGTGCGCGATGTGCACGCGGCTGCCCGTGTGACGGGCCAGCATCACGTCGCGCGCGACGATGACTTCCTCGGCGACACCCGGCCAGCCGGGCAACCCGAGGCGCCCGGAGACCTCGCCCTCGTGGCAGCACGCGGAGCCGTCGGCGAGCAACGGATCCTGGGCGTGCTGGCTGACGACGCCGTCGAACGCCTTGACGTACTCGAGGGCGCGGCGCATGAGGCGGGCGTCGTGGACGCACTTGCCGTCGTCGGAGAACACGCGCACCTGGGCGCGGCTGCGCGCCATGAGACCGAGCTCGGCGAGCTCCTCACCGGCGAGGCCCTTCGTCACGGCACCGACGGGGTGGACGTCGACGAGACCGACGCGCTCCCCCAGTTCGGCGATCCGCTCGGCGGCCTCCGCGGTGTCGGTGACGGGGTTCGTGTTGGCCATCGCGAAGACGGCCGTGAAGCCGCCGGCTGCGGCGGCGGCCGATCCGGTGCGGATCGTCTCGGCGTCCTCACGACCCGGCTCCCGCAGGTGCGTGTGCAGGTCGACGAGGCCGGGAAGAGCGACGAGGCCGTCGGCGTCGACGCGCTCGATGCCGGACGGAACATCGAGACCCCTACCGATCTCGGCGATACGCCCGTCGCGCACGAGGATGTCGACGGCCCCGCTGCCGACGACGTCGGCGCCGGTGATGAGGTAGTCGGTCGTGCTGGCCATCAGGCGCCGGCTCCTTCGTTCGAGGCGAGCAGGTGGTAGAGAACGCTCATGCGCACGGCGACACCGGCGCTGACCTGGTCGAGCACCTTGGAACGCGCTTCGTCGGCGGCGTCGGGGCTGATCTCGAGGCCGCGGTTCATGGGCCCCGGATGGCAGATGACGGCGTGCGCCGGAAGGAGGCCGAGGCGGTCGCGCGTGAGTCCGTAGCCGACCGTGTACTCGCGGGGCGTCGGGAAGTAACCGCCCGACATCCGCTCACGCTGCACGCGCAGCATCATGACGGCGTCGGCGTGCGGGAGCACGGCGTCGAGGTCGTAGCTCGTCTCGAATCCGTCGGCCCCAGCCCACGCGGCGATACCGCTGGGCATGAGCGTCGGCGGCGCGACGAGCGTGACGTGCGCGCCGAGCGTCTTGAGCAGGATGAGGTTCGAACGCACGACACGGCTGTGCGTCAGATCGCCGACGATGACGACGTGCTTGCCCTGGAGCGTGCCGAGCTGCGCCTGCATCGTGTAGGCGTCGAGCAAGGCTTGTGTGGGGTGCTCGTGGGTACCGTCACCGGCGTTGACCACCATGCAGTCGACCCACTGGCTCACCTGCAGCGAAGCGCCGGAGCGCATGTGGCGGATGACGAGACCGTCGACGCCCATGGCGGCGACCGTGAGCACGGTGTCGCGCAGCGACTCGCCCTTGCTCACGCTCGAGCCCTTGGCGCTGACGTTGATGACGTCGGCCGAGAGCCACTTGCCCGCGATCTCGAAGGAACTGCGGGTGCGGGTCGAGTCCTCGAAGAAGAGATTGACGACGGTGCGTCCGCGCAGGGCGGGCAGCTTCTTGACCTCGCGGTTCTGCACGTCGTGCATCGCACCTGCGGTCTCGAGGATCTGCCCGGCCATGTCACGGCTCAGGTCGGCCGCCGAGAGAAGGTGCTTCATGCGTCGCTCCTTGCGGCGGAACCCGAGATGCGAACCTCGTCGGCGCCGTCGATCTCGGTGATGGAAACCCGCACGTGCTCGCTCGTGGCGGTCGGCAGGTTCTTGCCCACGTGGTCGGCACGGATCGGAAGTTCGCGGTGCCCGCGGTCGACGAGGACGGCGAGGCGCACGGCCTTCGGACGGCCCAGATCGCCGAGGGCGTCGAGAGCGGCGCGGACCGTGCGTCCGGAGAAGAGCACGTCGTCGACGAGGACGACGGTGCGCTCGTCGATGCCACTGGCGGGGATGTCGCTGTGGTGGGCTACGCGAGCCGGGTTCTTGCGCAGATCGTCGCGGTACATCGTGACGTCGAGCGTCCCGACGGGGATGTCGACGCCTTCGACGGCCTTGAGGGCGTCACCGAGGCGGCGGGCGAGGTGCGCTCCGCGCGTCGGGATGCCGAGGAGGACGAGATCGTCGGCGCCCTTGTTGCGTTCGAGGATCTCGTGGGAGATGCGGCGCAGAGCTCGCGCGATCTCGGGAGCCGACAGCACCACCCTCCCCACATCGGGCGGTGAACCGGCCGCCTCGCGGCCCGATTCGGTGTCGGCGGGGTGCCCGTTCCCGGGTACGCCCATGTCGTCGCGCGTCATGCGCAGGCCTCCTTCGCCGCCTCGCGGGACGGATCGTTAAAGGATGATTCCGCGCCCGAGTTTACATGCCCTTCCTCTGGCAGGATGACGCCCGTGACCGACCCGAGCGACACCCCAGCCCGCAGGCTCGAACGTAGCGGCGCTCGCCTCCTCCAGCAGGTCGCGAGCTGATCGGACGTCGAAGCGCCCGCAACCCCTCCAAGGGCTGGTCGCTCGAGCGCATGCCGGCCGTCGACCGCGCCCTGCTGC
>NZ_JAGTHU010000008.1:0-115720 GCF_019895135.1 Dermacoccus sp. Tok2021 | reverse complement strand
GTGTCCGGCCCCTTCGGCGTACCTGTGGAGCTATGGGGATTCGAACCCCAGACCTCTTCCATGCCATGGAAGCGCGCTACCAACTGCGCCATAGCCCCGCGCGAATCACTCAGCAACGCTGCGCGACTCGCATACTTTAGCGAGCCTTCACGGCCACCCGCAAATCGGGGGTCAGCCGACGTTCGACACCTCTGAAACCGGCGCGCCGGTCGACTGCGCCTGCCCCTGGCCCGCGGCTCGATCCGAGCGCTCCCGGATGTAGACCACGCGCTTCGCGTGAGCCACCACGGTGCCGTCCGCCATGTGAAGATCGCATTCGAACGTGTGCAGCACCTTGCCCTCGGCGTCAGCCTTCGCCTTCAACTCGGCGACGAGTTCCTTGGGCGCTTCGAACTCCGCGTAGACGGTGCCTGTGCCCGGCTTCTTGAACTCGATCTCGCACGCCTTGTCCCACACGAGATAGTCCGTGCCGATCTGGTGCATGACGAGCAGCGGGTAAAAGGCGTCAGTCATCGCGTTGAGCGAGCCGCCGAACGCGGTGCCGTTCTGGTTACGGTTGAAGCGGTTGAGACGAAGCTCGACGCGTGCACGCGTCCAGTCCTCGTTGAACTCGCGCACCCGGATGCCGGCGCCGAGCAACGGCGGGTAGAAGTTCATCAGTCGCGCCATGCGCTGCGGTGACATCCGCTTGCGCTCACGTCCTGCGTGCTTGCTCATCTCGCTCGTCCGCTCCTCGTGTACGGGTGAGTAACTTTGGTTGCCAATGTACGTCACAGGGCGCAGCGAGACCCAGTGCCTGACTCAGCGCTGGAGATCGTCACCGATCAGGGCGCCGCAGCCCCGGCGCCCGCATTCCACTGCTCCACCCGCCACGAGCCGGAGTCGTCGCCCACGAGCACGATCCACCGGCAGTTGCCGATGGCCGTGAAAGTGTGCGCCACCTGCCCGTGAGTAAGACCCACGGCGTCAGCAGCCAGGGCGCGCATCGCGGCACCGTGCAGAACGAGCAGGGCACTCTCCCCCGCCGCGAGCGGCGCCGTGGCCTCGTCGAACGCGGGACGGACGCGTGCAGCTACGTCCGCCATCGACTCACCGTGCACGCCGCGCGGGATGTCCTCCCCCCGCGCGAGGGCTGCGCTCTCCTCGGGGTAGGCGTCGTGAACCTCGCTGTGCAGCATCGTCGACCACTGGCCCGTGTCGATCTCGACGAGGCGCTCGTCGCTTCGACGCCGCAGCGGACGTCCGCGAAGATCTAACGCCCCCTTGAGCACGGCCGCCGTCTGCGCAGCGCGGCGTAGCGGTGAGTACGTCAGGGACACGATGGAGGCGTCCCGCACGAGCACCTCGGCCGCCCGCTCCGCCTGGGCGAGTCCCGTGGCATCGAGGGCGATGTCCGTTCGTCCCTGCCAGCGCTTCTCGAGATTCCACGCCGTTTGACCGTGGCGCAGTAAAATGGCCCGCCGAAGCGGGCCATCGAGCGGTGCGACCATCAGGAAGCGGCTTCCTCGAGATCCAACTCGATGACGGGGCAGTCCTGCCAGAGGCGCTCGAGGTCGTAGAACTCCCGGTCCTCCTCGTGGAAGGCCTGCAGCACGATGTCACCGAAGTCGATGAGCACCCAACGGCCCGACGCGCGGCCCTCGCGGCGTACCGGCTTGGCGCCGAGCGGCAACAAGGCCTCCTCGACGGCGTCGACGATGGCGTTGACCTGACGCTCGCTCTCCGCCGAGGCGATGACGAACGTGTCGGTGATCGCGAGCTGGTCGCTCACGTCGAGCGCGACGATGGACGTCGCAAGCTTGTCCGCAGCGGCCTGGGCGGCCGCCTGCGTCAGTTCGATGGAACGGTCTGTAGCCGTCACCTAGTCCTCCTGGAGGTGGCCCGCGTCGGGGCCGTAAAGCTGATATTTGTGGATGTACTGCACGACGCCGTCCGGCACGAGATACCAGACCGGCTTTTCGCCGCGAACGCGGTCACGGCAGTCGGTGGAACTGATCGCCATGGCCGGAATCTCGTGCAGGGTGACGCGATCACGCGGGAGCCCGTGGTCACTCAACTCGTGCCCGGGCCGGGTGACGCCGATGAAGTGGGCGAGATCCCACAGCTCCTCGACACCCTTCCACGACAGGATCTGTGCCAGGGCGTCGGCGCCCGTGATGAAGAACAGTTCCGCGTCGGGACGCTGCGCGTGCAGATCCTTCAACGTGTCGCGCGTGTACGTCGGGCCGGCACGATCGATGTCGACACGGCTGACGCTGAAGCGCGGGTTCGAGGCTGTCGCGATGACCGTCATGAGGTAGCGGTGCTCCGCAGCCGCGACGTCACGACCGGCCTTCTGCCACGGCTGCCCCGTGGGCACGAAAATGACCTCGTCGAGGTCGAGGAGGCTTTGAACCTCGCTCGCCGCGACGAGGTGACCGTGGTGAATGGGGTCGAACGTACCGCCCATGACCCCGATTCGTGGTGTCAGTGCGAAGCCCCGTGCTTCTTGTGGTTGTCGGGAGCCGGGCCACCGTGGTGAGCCTGGCCGCGCGGCGCACCGAAGCGGGCAGCCGTGTTACGGAAGGCCCACAGCAGCGCGAACAGCAGCAAGAAGATGGTGAACGCCATGAGACCGAAGCCCCACGGCGGCATGAAGATGTGGTTCTCCTCGAGCTCCGGAACCTCAACGGCTGCGGCGAGCGAAACAAGCGACGTCATGAAAGCAAGGATACTGCCTCGACACAGCATCGGGACAGCAGGCCCTCCTAACGTCGCTGACGCCAGGCCGTTGCGCACCGCACGTCACGAGAGCTGCCGTCATGAATCCCCACCTTTCCGTCGTCGTCCCCATGTTCGACGAGGAGTCCGTCCTCCCCCTCTTCGTCGAGCGACTCCGCCCCGTGCTTGACGATCTGCGCGCGTCCTACGAGGTCGTGTGCATCGACGACGGCTCCCGTGACGCGACGCCCGCTCTGCTCGAGCGCTACCGCCGCGCGTGGCCGCAGCTACGCGTCGTCCGGCTGCGCGCCAACTCGGGTCACCAGGCCGCGATCAGCGCCGGCCTCGCCCGCGCACGTGGCGACTGGGCGGTGACGATCGACGCCGACCTGCAGGATCCGCCCGAGGTGATCAGCGAGATGCTGCGCGTCGGCACGCGGCGCGGCGTCGACGTCGTCTACGGCGTGCGCACGGATCGCTCGAGCGACACGTTCTTCAAGCGGGTCACCGCCGAGGGGTTCTACGCCGTCATGGCCCGGCTCGGCGCACGCGGCGCGATGAACGCCGGCGACTTCCGGATGATGTCGCGCGCGACGGTCGACGCCGTTCTGGCCCTGCCGGAGACGAACCGCGTGCTGCGCCTCGCCGTGCCGACGCTCGGTTTCCCCTCCGCCGAGGTCGGCTACCGCCGCGAGGAACGCGCCGCCGGCCGCTCCAAGTATCCGCTGAGCAAGATGTTGCGGCTGTCGCTCGACGCCGTCACCGGCGCATCGAGCGCACCGCTGCGCCTCGCGACGTGGTGCGGGCTGCTCGGATTGCTCGTCGCCTTCGGCGTCGGCGCGTTCGCATTGTGGGCCAAGGTCATGGGCCACTCCGTGACGGGCTGGGCCTCCACGATCGTCGTCATCAGCGGCTTCGGGGCCGCGCAGTTGCTCGGCCTCGGGCTCCTGGGCGAGTACGTGGGCCGCATGTTCGCCGCGGTGCAGGCACGCCCGACGCACTACGTCGCCTACGACTCGCTCGAGGAGTCCGCGCTCGGCCGCCAGCCGTCGATCGAGCACCTCGCCCCGGAACCCGCCGTAATCGCGCACGCGTCGTGAAGGAGGGCGCGTCGGGCAGTCCGTCACGGCATCGGCGAGGCCGCTCAGCGGATCTGACCGTCTCCGTCGACGACCCACTTGGTCGTCGTGAGCTCGGCGAGCGCCATCGGTCCGCGGGCGTGCAGCTTCTGCGTCGAGATGCCGATCTCGGCGCCGAAGCCGAACTCGCCGCCGTCGGTGAAGCGCGTCGAGGCGTTGACCATGACGACGGCCGAGTCGACCTGGGCGATGAACGTGCGTGCGGCGGCACGGTTCTCGGTGACGATGCAGTCGGTGTGGTGCGTCGAGTAGCCGTCGATGTGCTCGATGGCCTCGTCGAGTGAGTCGACGACGCCGACGGACATTTCGAGGTCGTGGAACTCGGTGTTCCAGGCTTCGTCCGTGACGGGCTTCGTCTCGACGTCGCCGGCGAGGGCCGTGGCGCGCTCGTCGGCGTGAAGGGTCACGTCCTTGTCGGCGAGCGTGCGCAGCACGCGCGGGAGGAACTCGTCAGCGACGTCGCGGTGCACGAGCAACGATTCGGCGGCGTTGCAGACGCTCGGACGGTGCGTCTTGGAGTTCACGGCAATCCCGAGCGCCATGTCGAGGTCGGCGTCGGCGTCCACGTAGACGTGGACGTTGCCGGTGCCGGTCTCGATGACGGGCACGGTGGAGCCGGTGACGACGGTCTCGATGAGCTTCGCTCCCCCGCGCGGAATGACGAGGTCGACGAGGCCGCGCGCGGTGATGAGTGCCTGGACGTCCTCGTGGCCGCCGTCGAGCAGCTGCACGGCGTCGGCGGGCAGGCCTTGGCGTTCGAGGCTCTCGCGGAGCGCGGCGACAATGGCGGCGTTGGTGTCTGCGGCTGCGGAGCCACCGCGCAGGATCATGGCGTTGCCGCTCTTGAGGCCGAGGCCGGCCGCGTCCACCGTGACGTTGGGGCGGGCTTCGTAGACCATGCCGACGACACCCATGGGTACGCGAACCTGCTTTATCTGCAGGCCGTTGGCAAGGGTGTTGCCGCGCACGACCTCACCCACGGGGTCGGGCAGTGCGGCGAGATCGCGGAGGGCCTGCGCGACGGCGCTGACGCGTTCGGGCGTCATGCGGAGGCGGTCGGCGAGGCTGTCGGAGATGCCGGCGTCGCGGCCGCGTTCGAGGTCGCGTTCGTTTCCGGCGACGATGCTCGCCTCGGCGGCTTCGATGGCGTCGGCGAGGACGCCGAGGGCGGCGTCCTTCTCGGCGCGTGACAGCAGGGCGAGTCGCTTCGAGGCGACGCGCGCGGCCTTTCCGGCTGCGGCGACCCGTGCGGTGGACTGCTCAAGGTTGCTGTTCATGTTTTTCATCCTATGGAGGGGCCAACAGCGACCCAAACGCGAATGCGGCCCGGGTCACATACCAAGCCGGAGAGGCGGGCCCGGGACGCACCACCCGCCGGGTCCCTCCACTCAAGGCGTGACGGAGCCTGGCCGAGGGGGCGCGCGGCAGCCCCTGCCCGCCAAAGCCCAGCACCGACAAAGCCGAAACACTCTTCGTAGAGCCAACCCTGCTGGAAGCGGACTCCACGAGGAGACCAGGGCGCGTGAGAATCCCGAGCTTGCGAGGGGTTCTCACGCGCCCTGACCGACGAGTGGCCCGAAGCCATGTCGCACCGAGACGGGCCCCTGGGCCCGGCCGGAAGACAGGGCTACGGGAGCACGACCAAATGGTCGCGGTGCACAAGGCTCCGCTCGAAGGCGGGGCCGATGTTGTCGGAGAGTTCGCGGGTGGAGCGGCCTTTGGCGCGTTCGACGTCGGCGACGTCGTAGTTGACGAGGCCGCGGGCGAAGACGGTGCCGTTCTCGTCGGCGAGGTCGACGGCGTCGCCTGCGAGGAAGCGGCCTTCTGTGGCGACGACTCCGGCGTGCAGGAGGGAGCGTCCTCGGTCGCGCACAGCCTTGACGGCGCCTTCATCGAGGACGAGGCGGCCGGCGGGCGTGGTGGCGTGAGCGAGCCAGAGGCGGCGGGCTCCGCGGCGGCGTCCGGTGGGCGCGAAGGCGGTGCCGATGTCGTCGCCGGCGAAGGCTTCGCGGGCCTGCGGCATGGAGGTGAGCATCGTGGGCACACCTGCGGCGGTGGCGATGCGGGCTGCGTCGATCTTGGTGCGCATGCCGCCGGTGCCGACGCCGGATCCGGTGCCGCCGATCTCGACGTCCTTCATCTCTTCGACGTTGGGGACGAACGGGATGCGCTTGGTGCCTTCGCGGCTGGGCGGGCCGTCGTAGAGGGAGTCGACGTCGGAGAGCAGGATGAGCGCGTCGGCGTCGATGAGGTGGCTGACGAGCGCGGCGAGGCGGTCGTTGTCGCCGAAGCGGATCTCCTGGGTGGCGACGGTGTCGTTCTCGTTGATGATCGGCACGGCCCCGTGGTCGAGGAGCGTCTCGAGGGTGGATCGGCCGTTGAGGTAGGTGGTGCGGCGGGTGACGTCGTCACTCGTGAGGAGTACCTGCCCGGCGGTGAGGCCGAGGCCCTGGAACAGCAGCGAGTAGGCCGACATGATCTGGCCCTGGCCGACTGCGGCGGCGGCCTGCGCCTCGGGGAGCGCGGTGGGCCGCGTCTGCATCCCGAGCGGCGCCATGCCTGCGGAGATGGCGCCGGAGGAGACGAGGAGCACTTCCTTGCCCGCGTGGCGACGTTCGGCGAGGATGCCGACGAGCTCGGTGAGCGCGGAGTGGTTGATGCCCCCACTCGTGTATGTGATGGACGACGAACCGACCTTGACGACGACGCGTTTGGCATCGCGAATCTGCTCGCGAAGGCTCTCGCTCGTGTGGGCTGCAGACAACGGGGGTATTCCCTTCTCCGACTCGTCGAACGGCGAGGTGACTACTGGCGGTAGCCGTCGTGCTCGGTCCAGATACCGGCTTCCCGTTCCGCGGCGATCTCTTCGCGAGCCACACGCTGGCCGTCCTTGCGGCCGTGGAACTCGTCGCGCTTCTCGGCGCGAGTGGGGCGAGCGTTCTCCTCGAGGCGCAGGTCGGTGCCGCGTGCACCGAGCAGTTCCGCGCCCGCCTGCAGCGTGGGCTCCCAATCGAAGACGACGGCGTTGTCGCCGGGGCCGATGAGAACCGTCGAGCCGGGCGCTGCGCCGGCCTTGAACAGTTCTTCTTCCACTCCGAGGCGGTTCAACCTGTCCGCAAGGTAGCCAACTGCTTCGTCGTTCGCAAAGTCGGTCTGGCGAACCCAGCGGGTGGGGCGCTCGCCGACGATGCGGAACATCGTGCCGTCCGTGCCGCCTTCCTTGACGATCTTGAACCCGGCGTCGTCCATGGCCTTGGGTCGGACGATGACGCGCGCGGGCACGGCGGATTCGACTTCCTTGCGGGCTTCGGCGACGTGACGCGCAAGCGCGAACGTGAGCTCCTTGAGTCCGAGGTGGGCGACGGCGGAGACGATGAAGACTTCGAGCCCGCGGGCCTCGAGGTCCGGCTTGACCATCTCGGCGAGTTCGAGTGCGTCGGGAACGTCGGCCTTGTTGAGCACGACGATGCGGGTGCGCTCGGACAGCGGCTTGCCGCCCAGCGAGTCGTCGGCGACGTACTCCGACAGCTCGTGCTCGATCTGGTCGAGGTCACTCATGGGGTCGCGGCCCGGCTCGAGCGTGGCGCAGTCGATGACGTGCACGAGCACCGAGCAGCGCTCGACGTGTCGCAGGAACTCGAGGCCGAGGCCCTTGCCCTGGCTGGCGCCGGGGATGAGGCCGGGCACGTCCGCGATGGTGAAGCGCTCACTGCCCGCGTTGACGACGCCCAGGTTCGGCACGAGCGTCGTGAACGGGTAGTCGGCGATCTTCGGCTTGGCCGCGCTCACGACGGAGACGAGCGAGCTCTTGCCTGCGCTGGGGAAGCCGATGAGGGCCACGTCGGCGAGCGTCTTGAGCTCGAGCACGACGTCGGCCGTCTCCCCCGGTTCGCCGAGGAGGGCGAAGCCGGGAGCCTTGCGGCGGCGGCTCGCGAGGGCCTTGTTGCCGAGTCCACCGCGACCGCCGGCGGCAGCGATGAACCGGCTGCCGAAGCCGACGAGGTCGGCGAGGATGTTGCCCTCACGGTCCTTGACGACCGTGCCTTCGGGCACCGGAAGGACGAGGTCGTCGCCGTCGGCGCCGTTGCGCTCGTCGCCCGCGCCGGGCTTGCCGTTCGTGGCGCTGCGGTGCGGGTTGCGGTGGTACTCGAGCAGCGTCGTCACCTGGGGGTCGACCTCGAACACGACGTCGCCGCCGTGACCGCCGTTGCCGCCGTCGGGGCCACCGAGCGGCTTGAACTTCTCACGTTTGACGGAGGCCACGCCGTGGCCGCCGTTGCCCGCCGTCACATTGAGGACGACGCGGTCGACGAAGTTCGTTGCCATGGTGGTTCCTTTCGGTGCGGCCTCGAGCGGACGCAGCCAGTGGACGAACGGCGAAGAGCCCTCGTCCTCGATTCTAGGGACGTGCAGACATGCGTGAAGGGGTGAGCCCGATTGCTGGGCTCACCCCTTCAACAAGCGATCGCGAGGATCAGGCCGTGATCTCCGGCTCGACGACGATGTCGACGACCTTGCGGCCCTTGCGCTGGCCGAACTTGACCGCGCCGGGGGCGAGAGCGAACAGCGTGTCGTCGCCGCCACGGCCGACGTTCTCACCGGGGTGGAAGTGCGTGCCGCGCTGGCGGACGATGATCTCGCCGGTGCCGACGATCTGACCGCCGAAGCGCTTCACGCCGAGTCGCTGTGCGTTGGAGTCACGACCGTTTCGGGTCGAGGATGCACCCTTCTTGTGTGCCATGTCGAAGCCTCTTTCGAAAATCTGTGGAAGATCAGTTCTGAGCCGTGGCTCAGCCGATCTTGGTGACCTTGATCTGCGTCAGCGGCTGACGGTGGCCCTGGCGCTTACGGTAACCCGTCTTGTTCTTGTACTTCATGATCGTGATCTTCGGGCCCTTGGCGGCCTTGATGACCTCGGCCGTGACGGTGACCTTGGCCAGCGCGTCGGCGTCGACCGTGATGTCGGAACCGTCGACGAGCATGAGCGGCTTGAGCTCGAACGACTCGCCCGGCTTCGTCGTCACCTTGTCGATCAGAAGTGTGTCGCCGACGGAGACCTTCTCCTGGCGGCCACCTGCGCGAACAATCGCGTACACGTGGGACTCTCTTTCGTCATGGCGCACTCGCTCTGTCTGACCGGCCGGTAGCTACCCTGCGAGCAGGACACCGGGCGCGGTGGGCGCACCAAAGATCAAGAGTACCGTGCGCGGTGGCTCGCCCCAAATCCGCGAAGGCCCCGAAATTCGCTTGCCCCCGCCGGCGCGCAGCCACCAAGCTGCACGCATGACGACACCCATCGTGCCCGAGCGCGACGACGAACGAGGCGATCCGCCGAAGGTGAGCGGCGAACGCGCCGTGCTCGACGGCTGGCTCGATCTCTACCGCGACACCGTTCTGCTCAAGATCGCCGGCCTCGACGCGGAGCAGCTCGCTCGCCGCAGCGTTCCGCCGTCCACCCTCAGCCTCATCGGTGTCGTGCGCCATCTCACGGAGGCCGAGGCGTACTGGCTGCGCGTCGTGCTCGACGACGAACAGGATGTGCCCGACTACTACTCCACCGCGGACGAGCCCGACGGCGACTTCGACCTCGCGAACGCCGCCGACGCGGCCGAGAACGTCGCCGCCTACGAGCACGAACTCGACGTGACGCGAGCGCGGGCCGCCGCGTGGAGCGACCTCGACTCCCCCGTGCGCGGCCTGCGTAGGGGCGAACCGGTCAACCTGCGCTGGATCCTCGTCCACCTCGTCGAGGAGTACGCCCGCCACCTCGGGCACATGGATCTTCTGCGCGAAGCCGTGGACGGCCGCACCGGCTACTGACGCATTCGTCGAAAGCGCCCCGCCACCTGCGATACGGCAGGAGGCGGGGCGCTCTCGTGGTGTTCGGCGATCAGGACTCGTCGGCCTTCGTGACCGGCGCACCGGCCGGGGCGACGACGCGCGTGCGCTTCTTGCGGGCCGGGGCCTTCGCCTCGGAGGTGACCGCAGCCTGCGTCGGAGCGCTCTGCGCGGAACCGGCGGCGTCGCTCGCCTCACCGGCGACCTTCGTCAGCGGCGCGCTCGACATCGGCGCGGCAGCCAGGTCGACGGCCTGCAGGCTCACGGGCGCACCCGAGCTCGACGCCGCACGACGACGCGGACGCTTCGCGGCGGCCGTCGCCTCCTGCGTGACGACGGGGGCCTCCGCCTGAGTCGGGGCCGAGTCAGCCGCGACCTTCGGAGCATCAGCGGGCGTCTCGGGCGACGCAGCGGCAGCTGCCGGAGCGTCACTCGTGGTAGTGGAGGCCTGAACCGTCATGACGGTCGCCTCTCCGGCTGCCGTGGGCGCACCCGTCGATGTGGCGGCACGACGCGAACCGCGACGGCGAGCCGGGGCCTTGCCCGGCTCCTGCGGCGCGCTCTTCGTCGAGGTGCTCGACGACGACTCGACGTGCCCGACGTTCTCACGCACCGTGGTGCGCTCGGGTGCGGCCGCCTTCGTCGCGGCGTCCTTCTCGCTCACGACTGCGTCCTCGGACGAGGCCGTGGAGACCGGTTCGGACGTGGCCGACTTGTCGCCCGCGGAGATGGCAGCAGCGTGCGCCGCAGCCGCGATCTGGGCGAACCCCTTGTCGCGCTCGTCGCCCTTCTTGTCGTGGGACGAGTCGTTGGAGTTGGAGTTCGAGCCGCCGGAGGTGTTGCCGTTGCCGCCTCCGTTGTTGGAGCCACCATTGCCGTTGCCACCGCGACGCGAGCCACGACCCTTGCGGTTCGTGTCGTTGCCGTTGATGTCACGGTTCTCGACCGGGTGGTCGTGCACGATGATGCCGCGCCCATGGCACGACTCGCACTGCTCGGAGAACACCTCGACGAGGCCCGAACCGACACGCTTACGCGTCATCTGCACGAGGCCGAGCGACGTCACCTCGGCAACCTGGTGCTTCGTCCGGTCACGTCCAAGGCACTCGAGGAGACGGCGCACGACGAGCTCGCGGTTGCTCTCGAGCACCATGTCGATGAAGTCGACGACGATGATGCCGCCGATGTCGCGCAGTCGCAGCTGACGCACGATCTCCTCGGCAGCTTCGATGTTGTTCTTCGTCACCGTCTCTTCGAGGTTGCCGCCGGAGCCGACGAACTTGCCCGTGTTGACGTCGACCACCGTCATGGCCTCGGTGCGGTCGATGACGAGCGAACCACCGCTCGGCAGCCAGACCTTGCGGTCCATGGCTTTGGCGAGCTGCTCGTCGATGCGGTGCTTGGCGAAGACGTCCTTCTCGCCGGTCCACTTCTCGAGGCGCTCGGTGAGGTCCGGAGCCACCTCGGAGATGTAGGAGTGCACCTCGTTCCAGGCGCGGTCGCCGGAGACGACCATCTTGGCGAAGTCCTCGTTGAAGACGTCACGGATGACGCGGACCGTGAGGTCCGGCTCGCCGTGCACGAGCACCGGGGCGTTGCCGCTCTCGGCCTTCTTCTGGATCTTCTCCCACATCTTCGTGAGGCGCTCGACGTCGGCGCGCAGCTCCTCCTCGGAGGCACCCTCAGCAGCCGTGCGCACGATGACGCCGGCGTCGGCGGGCACGACCTCCTTGAGGATCTTCTTCAGGCGCGCGCGCTCCACGTCGGGCAGTTTGCGGCTGATGCCCGTCATCGAGTTGCCCGGCACGTAGACGAGGAAGCGCCCCGGAAGGGAGATCTGCGAGGTCAGGCGGGCGCCCTTGTGGCCGATCGGGTCCTTCGTCACCTGGACGAGGACGCTCTCGCCCGCCTTGAGGGCGTGCTCGATGCGCTTGGGCTGGTTGTCGAGGCCGGCGGCGTCCCAGTTGACCTCACCGGCGTACAGCACGGCGTTGCGGCCGCGGCCGATGTCGATGAACGCGGCCTCCATGGAGGGCAGGACGTTCTGGACGCGACCGAGGTAGACGTTGCCAGCCATCGACGAGGCCTGCTCCTGGCGCGAGACGTAGTGCTCGGCGAGCACGCCGTCCTCGAGGACACCAATCTGCGTGCGGCCCTCGCGCTCACGCACGACCATGACGCGCTCGACGCTCTCGCGGCGAGCGAGGAACTCGGCCTCGGTGATGACGGTGCGGCGACGACCGGCCTCGCGGCCCTCGCGGCGGCGCTGCTTCTTCGCCTCGAGGCGCGTCGAACCCTTGATCGAGGTGACCTCGTCCTTGGCCTTGCGGGGCTCGCGGACGCGGGTGACGGTGTTCGGGTCGTCGGAGTCCGAGCCGCCCGAACCGCTGCGGCGACGACGGCGGGTGCGCTTGCGCGAACCCGAGTCGTTGGAGTCGTCGTCGCCGTTGTCGGAGTCGTTCGAGGCGTTGTCCGAGGTGTCGTCCTCGTTTGCGTCGCCGTCGCGCTCGGCGTTCTTGCCGTTGTTCGAGCCGTTCGACTCGTTCGAGTTCTTGTCGCCCGAGTTGTTCGAATCGCCGGAATCGCTCGAGTTCTTGGAGGAGTTCGAGCGGCGACCGCGGCCACCGCGCCGGCGGCGACGCGGGGTCTGGTCGTCGTCGTTGTCATCGGTGTCGTCGTCGCCGGAGGCGTTCACGTCGTCGGCGTCGCCGGAGTTGGCCGAACTGTCGCTGCGCTCACTGTTCCCGTCGCGCGATCCGCGACGACCGCCTCGCCCGCGGTTGCCACGCGAGGTGTCGTCCCCGTCGTCGCCGTCCTCCGAGCGGGACTCGGCGTCGTCGTCCGAACCGGAGACCTCATCACGCTCGTCCTCGCGGGGCACGCGCTCACGCTTGGGAGCGCGCTTCTGCGGGTCCGGAGCCTTGAAGAGCAGACCGAAGGCGGCGCCGGGCGCGGGAGCCGCAGCTGCCTCGTCGGTGGTGTCGGTTTCCTCGGTCTCGTCGACCTCCGGCGTTTCGGGAGCCTGCTGTGAGGCGAAAGGACTACCTGCGAAGAAGGGGCTCGCGAAGGTGGTCTCGTCGTTGTTCTCGGGGGCCATGGGCCCTCCTTCTCGTCGGCACGGCGTGTGCCACAGAAAGGCCCGTTTGGCCTTGCACGCGCCGCGGCGCGGATGAAGCAAATCGCCGTCTCGGGTCGTGACCCGCAACGACGGAAGTCGTCTTCTACGTGGATCGTCGGCTCGCGCATCGCGCGGCACCGAACGTCACGCCGCAGCCCCTCGCGGTCGGCAGCTTCGCAGTGTGTGCGTCGGCCACCCTCGCTCCGGACGGCTTCGGGTGAGGTGCGGCTCGCGCCGTCGTCCCCCACGTCCCGTCGGCGCGGTCGGAAGGTTCTGCGGGTTCGCCGCGAGTTCTGTGAGACTCACGCGAACCACAGGCATTATCGCACAGGTCGTCACCGTGCGGCCCACTCGCCACGCGAGGACATCATTGCTCGAACGGGTCTCCGACCGTGTTGCCGGGCTCCAGAGTGCCCTGCGCGAGGCGGGTCATGAGCGGCGGGCGCGGAACGACGAGTTCCGTGAGTTCACCGATGCCCTTGAGCACGTCGTTGGGTCGCACGGCGGGCGTGGTGTGCTGGATCGTCATCGTCCACCGGGCGATCTCGGCACCGGCGTCGGAACGAACCCCGACGACTTCGGAGGTGAGGACGGCCTGGCGGACGTCGAACTCGCGCACGCCCGACTTCGTCATGCGCGTGACAAGCAGCTCGGTGCGCGTCATCAACGCGTCGACGGCTTCGGTGAGGGTCTCGAGCGGGATGCCCTCGAAGTCGAGTTGCCAGACGCTGGCCTGGAGCAGATCCGCGAGCGCACCCGGTGCGGCTTCCACGACACGCAGGACCGCGAGATCCGTCGGCAGTGACTCGTCGAGTGCCTCACGAAGCTTCTCGACGTCACACACCTGCGTCAGTTGGAGCTGGAAGTACTCCGACTCGGACGCCGTTCCCGTCGGGGCAGCGTTGGCATAGGAAATACGCGGATGAGGGTGGAAGCCGGCGGAGAAGGCCATCGGCACGCCCGCGCGACGGACCGCTCGCTCGAGCGCGCGCTGAAAGTCGCGTGTCGAGGAGAAGCGCAGGCGCCCACGCTTGGCGTAGCGCACGGACACCTTCTGCACTGCCGGTGCAGGAGGTGGGCCTTCGGGAACTCGCTGACGTGCCACGAGTGAGAAGCCTACCCGTGCTCGCGTCGAGCGCCTCTACCATGCGTTCATGACGCAGCCGATGCGCCCGCGCGCACCGCGGCTCCACCCCGCTTGGATCGTCGCGGGCATCACTTTCATCACAGCGATCTCCGCCGCCGGTTTCCGTTCGGCACCGAGCGTCATGATGCATCCGCTCCACGAGGAGTTCGGGTGGTCGATGGGCCTCATCGGCTCCGCCGTGTCGGTCAATCTCCTCTTCTACGGCCTCACTGCTCCGTTCTCCGCCGCGGCCATGGAGCGTTTCGGCGTCCGCGCGGTCGTGGTGGCCGCGCTCGCCCTCATCGCCGCAGGCGCCGTGCTGCCGGTGTGGATGACGCAGCCGTGGCAGCTCATCGCGTGCTGGGGCGTGCTCATCGGCCTCGGCGCCGGCGTCATGTCGATGTCGCTCGTCGCGACGGTGAGCAACCGGTGGTTCGAGAAGCGCCGCGCCACCGTCTCGGGTGTTCTGGCCGCCGGGGCTGCCACGGGTCAGCTCATCTTCCTGCCGATCACGGCGCAGCTCACCGATGCGTCGGGCTGGCGCTCGGCCACCGTCGCCATCGGTGCACTGGCGCTCGTCGCGATCCCGCTCGTGCTGTGGCGGATGCGCAATCACCCCTCCGACCTCGGCGTCAACGCCTACGGCGTTCCGGCCGACGAGCCCGTGCGCACTCCCCCACCGGTTTCCACGGGCGCCGCCCGACTCGCGCTCTCGTCCCTCAAGGACGCGTCCGCCCGTCCGGCGTTCTGGATCCTGGCCTTCACGTTCGCCGTGTGCGGCGCGACGACGAACGGCCTTGTCGGCACCCACTTCATTCCGGCAGCCATGGATCACGGCATGGCCGGCACAGCCGCCGCGAGCCTTCTCGCGCTCGTCGGGGTGTTCGACATCATCGGCACGGTCTTCTCGGGATGGCTCACCGACCGCGTCGACCCAGCGCTGCTGCTCACGATCTACTACGCGGGCCGGGGACTGAGCCTCATCGTGCTGCCCATGCTCTTCACCGACGACGTGAAGCCGAGCATGTTCGTCTTCATCCTCTTCTACGGCCTCGACTGGGTGGCAACCGTGCCGCCCACCATTGCCCTGTGCCGCGCGTACTTCGGCCCGGAGCGAGGCGCCATCGTCTTCGGCTGGGTCTTCGCGAGCCACCAGATCGGGGCGGCGATCGCCGCGACGGCCGCGGGCATGGTGCGCGACGAACTCGGCACCTACACGTGGGCCTGGATGGTCGGGGCCGTGCTGTGCGGACTCGCGGCCGTGGCATGCCTGGGCATGGTGCGTCGGGGTCGCGTGCCGAGCGACATCACCGTCCCGGCCTGATCCGGGTGGGCCGCCTCGGCCGTCAGTGGAAGATGCGGGTGAGCACGGCCGTCGGGCCTTCGATCGGGCCCTTCGTGAGCGGTTCGCGCGGAACGGCCGAGCGCCACAGGAGAGGAAGGACAAGTCCGAGAGCCGTGAGGATCGCGACGTTCGCCCAGCTGTCGTCGGGCTGACCTGGTGCGTACGAGCGTACGTACCAGGCGAGGTAGCCGATCTGTACAACGTAGACGCTGAGCGTCATGGCACCCGCGACGGAAAGCAGCGGGATGTCGACGTGGTCGGGAGCGAGCCCGAGCCAGACGCCCGAGATACCGACGACGAGCAGCGCGCAGAAGGCGACCTCGAGGTGCGTGCCGCTGTAGGGCTCGAAGTCGATGCGGCCGGCCTCCTTGGCGAGCATCAGCCCTGCAGCCAGGAGGAGCGAGAAGGCGCCTGCTACCGCGATGTGCCAATTGAGGCGAACCGACGACATCGCTCGCCAGAGGATGATGCCGATGCACGTGAAGACGAGGAGCGTCGTCAGGCGATAGTGGGTGCCGGTGAAGACCACATTCCACAAACGCGCACCGACCTGGTCGCCCCGGACGGCAGCCTCGGCCGCCTTCGAGCCGAACGACTCCATGAAGTAGGGGGTCGAAGCCCACAGCGCCGTCGCGACACCGGCAAGCGCCGTCACGGGAAGTCGAGCGAGCAACGGAGCCAGAAGGGTCGGCAACGCGAGGTAGAGCAGGACGATGTCGACCTGGGCTCCCCACGTCTCCAGCCACAAACCGAGAGCGACCAGCACAGCGGCGCGAATGCCGGCGCGCACGAACGCTGCCGGGAGCCCGCGGCTTCCTCGGTCGCCCAGTTCGGCGCCGATGCCGATGAGAAGAGCGAACAGCGGCGCCGTGGCGAACTCCGTCAGGTTGAACAGGCGCAGCGGCCCGGGGCTCGGAGCGCAGTGCGCCACGAACATCGCGATGAGGACGAGTCCGCGCAGACTGTCGACGCGGGTGTCACGGCCCCTGACGCTCGCCGGAGCTCGACGTGCGCGTCCGGAGCGTCCTCGCCGGGACGCCCTGGAGCGTGTGGCCATCAGTGCGAGTGCTCGGCTGACGCCAGCTTCTTGGCTCCCGAGCCGAGAACGGTGAGTGGCAGCAACGTCTTGCCCGTGGGGCCGATCTGGATGTCGGTGTCCATCTGCGGGCACACGCCGCAGTCGAAGCACGGCGTCCAGCGGCAGTCGTCGACCTCTTCCTCGTCGAGGGCGTCCTGCCAGTCCTGCCAGAGCCATTCCTTGTCGAGGCCGGAGTCGAGGTGATCCCACGGGAGCACCTCGAGTTCGCCGCGCTCGCGCGTGGTGTACCAGTCGACGTCGATGGGGTCGTCCATCTCCGCGAAGACGCGGGCGGCCTGTTCCATCCACCGCTCGTAACTGAAGTGTTCGCTCCAGCCGTCGAACCGGCCGCCGTCACGCCAGACCGCCTCGATGACCGAACCGATGCGGCGGTCACCGCGGCTGAGCAGCCCCTCGACGATGCCGGGCTTGCCGTCGTGGTAGCGCATGCCGATGCTCGAACCGAACTTCTTGTCGGAGCGGATGGCGTCCTTGAGCTTCTTGAGGCGCTCGTCGGTCTCCTCCGCGGAGAGCTGACCGCACCACTGGAACGGCGTGTGCGGCTTCGGGACGAAGCCACCGATGGAGACGGTGCAGCGGATGTCCTTGCGACCCGAGACCTGGCGGCCCGTCTCGATGACGCGCTTGGCCATGTCGGCGATCTGCAGGACGTCCTCGTCCGTCTCGGTGGGAAGCCCGCACATGAAGTACAGCTTCACCTGACGCCAGCCGGCGCCGTAGGCCGCTGCAACCGTGTTGATGAGGTCGTCCTCGGAGACCATCTTGTTGATGACCTTGCGGATGCGCTCGCTGCCGCCCTCGGGCGCGAACGTCAGGCCGGAGCGTCGACCGTTGCGGGTGAGCTCGTTGGCGAGGTCGATGTTGAACGCGTCGACGCGGGTCGAGGGCAGGGACAGACCCGTCTGGGTGCCCTCATAACGGTCGGCCAGGCCCTTGGCGAGATCACCGATTTCGGTGTGGTCGGCGGAGCTGAGGGACAGCAGGCCGACCTCCTCGAAACCGGTTGCGGCCAGGCCGTTCTCGACCATCTCGCCGATACCGGTGATGGAGCGCTCGCGCACCGGGCGGGTGATCATGCCTGCCTGGCAGAAGCGACAGCCGCGGGTGCAGCCGCGGAAGATCTCGACGCTCATGCGCTCGTGCACCGACTCGGCCATCGGTACGAGCGGCTGCTTCGGGTACGGCCACTCGTCGAGGTCCATCACCGTGTGCTTCGAGACGCGCCACGGCACGCCCTGCGCCTCCTCGGTGAGGACGACGCGCTGGATGCGCCCGTCGGGCAGGTAGTCGACCTGGTACATCGACGGCACGTAGACACTGCCGGTACGCGCGAGCTCGAGCAGGAGGCCACGGCGTCCGCCGGGCTTACCGCTGCTCTTCCACTCCTTGATGATGTCGGTGATGAGGAGGACGGCCTCCTCGCCGTCACCGACGACGGCGGCATCGATGAAGTCCGCGATGGGCTCGGGGTTGAAGGCCGAGTGCCCGCCCGCGAGGACGATGGGGTCGTCGAGACCCCGCTCGTTCGCGTGCATCGGGATACCCGCGAGATCGAGCGCCGTCAGCAGGTTCGTGTAGCCGAGCTCGGTGGAGAACGAGACACCCAGCACGTCGAAGTCGCGCACGCTGCGGTGACCGTCGACGGTGAACTGCGGAACGCCGGATTCGCGCATGAGCGTTTCCATGTCCGGCCACATCGAGTACGTGCGCTCGGCGAGAGCGTCGTCGCGCTCGTTTAGCACTTCGTAGAGGATCATGACGCCCTGGTTGGGCACGCCCACCTCGTAGGCATCGGGGTACATGAGCGCCCAGCGGGTGGTCAGCTCCTCACCCTCGGGGCCGTAGCCGCCGCAGTTCCAGTCCTTGAGTTGGGCGTTGAGCTCGCCGCCGACGTACTGGATCGGCTTGTTCACCTGCTCCAGCAGGGGCTCAAGGTCGTGGAAGAGGGACTCACCAGGCATGTTTCAAGAATAGGTGCGCCCACGGACAACCCCAAAAGGTTGCCGTGGGCGCGCCTGTCGCGTGAGTGCGACGGCCCGCCGGACGGTCAGCCGGTGGTTGCCTCAGCGATGGCGGCGACGAACGCGTCCACGTCGGTCTCGCTCGTGTCGAACGAGCACATCCAGCGCACCTCGCGGCGCGCCGCGTCCCAGTCGTAGAACCGGAACTTCTCGCGCAGGACGTCGGCCACACCTTCGGGCAGCACCGCGAAGTTGCCGTTGACGTACGTGTCCTGGGTGAACTCCACACCCTTGATGGAACCGTCCGCGAGACCGGCCTCCACGCCGTCGCGCAGACGACGCGCCATCGCGTTGGCGTGACGGGCGTTCTCGAGCCACAGCTCGCCCTCGTACAGGGCGATGAGCTGCGCGGCGACGAACCGCATCTTCGACGACAGCTGCATCGTGTACTTGCGCACGTACGGCAGGCCTTCGGCTGCCTCCGGGTTGATGACGACGACCGCTTCGGCGAGCATCGCACCGTTCTTGGTGCCACCGAGGCTGAGGACGTCGACGCCGGCGTCCGTCGTCATCTCGCGCAGACTGACGCCGAGGGACGCCGCTGCGTTCGACAGCCGCGAGCCGTCGAGGTGCAGCTTGAGGCCGAGCGAGTGGGCGTGGTCGGCGAGCGCCTTGATCTCCTTGACCGTGTAGAGCGTGCCCAGCTCGGTCGACTGCGTGATCGAGACGACGCCGGGCTGCGCGCGGTGCTCGTCACCGAAACCCCATGCCTCGGTGTCGACGAGCTCCGGCGTCAGCTTCCCGTCGGGCGTCACGACGTTGAGGATCTTGAACCCGCCCACGCGCTCCGGGGCACCGCCCTCGTCGACGTTGATGTGCGCCGTCGTCGCAGCGATGACCGCGCCCCAACGCGGCAACATGGCCTGCAACCCGACGACGTTCGCGCCGGTGCCGTTGAAGACGGGGAACGCCTCGACGTCGTCACCGAAGTGACGGGCCATGACCTCCTGTAGCCGCGCCGTGTACACGTCGGCGCCGTAGGCCACCTGGTGTCCGCCGTTCGCCGCCACGAGGGCTGCCATGACGTCCGGGTGCACCCCGGCATAGTTGTCCGAGGCGAAACCGCGCTCGTTGAGGTCGTGCTCCGTCTTCACGCCTGACTCCCGGTGAGGTGGATGATCTGGTCGTTCACGTCGGCCGCGTCGCCCGCGAAGTCGGTGACCACGGCGTCGGCGAGCGATTCTTCCAGACCGTCCAACCCCTTGACGCGGTAGATCACCGCGGCACCGGAGAGGTCACGTCCCTCGTCACGCGCTGCCTTGGTGAATCCATGTGCGAGGGCCCGCGTCCAGGCTTCCGTCGCGGCCTTGACCGCGGCGTAGTTGGCACCACCGGCGAGCGGGCGCTTGAGCGCCGCGCTGGACACGACGGCCACCCGGCCCCGGCTCGAGGCCTGCAGGTCGGCGTCGAAAGCGCGGGAGACGAAACGCAACGCGGTGAACGAGTTCTCGAGGAACCGGTAGTCGGCCTCACTCTGACCGGCGAGGCCTCCCCCGCCGCGCCACCCACCGACGAGGTGGACGAGTCCGTCGATGGGGCCCACCTCGGCGTGCACGCGCTCGGTGAGGCTCGCGACGTCGTCCTCGCTCGCGAGGTCCGCGGTGATCGTCACGGTGCCCGGCACGGCTTCGCGCAGCGCAGCGAGCTTGTCATCACTGCGACCGACGGCGACAACGCGCGCCCCGGCACCGGCCAGGGCGCGCGCCATCACCTCGCCGCTGGTGCTCGTGGCACCCGCGACGAGCACCGTCAGGGAATTCAGATCAGACATCCTTGCCCGTCATCCCGCTCGTGGAGAGGATCACCGGCTGCATCTTGCGGTTGAAGGCCTCGTAGAACATCGACAGCGGGAACTCGTCGTCGAGCACCGTGTCGGTGTAACCCTTCGGCGGACCGGCGAGCACCTCGTCCGGCAGACCCTTGGCCCATGCGGACGCCGGGTGCGGCGTGAGCACGCCGCGAATGAGGTCGTACGCGGCGAGCCAGTGCGTCACCTTGGGACGGTCGATCGAACGCCAGTAGAGGTCGTCGATCGCGTCACCGAGTTCGACGACGGCGGCCGGCACGGCATCCCAGTCGAACGCGAGCGACGTGTCGGTCCAGTGAAGGACGCCCTTCTGGTGCAGCCACGCGAAGATCAGCTGCCCGCCGAGGCCGTCGTAGTTGCGCGTGCGGTCCCCCGTGATGGCGAAGCGGAAGATGCGGTCGAAGAGCACGGCGTACTGCACGAGTCCGGCGTGGTCGAGCATCTCCAGCTCATCGTCGGAGAGGCCGAAGCCCTCGTCACGGCGAGCGGCGAGCTTCTTCTCCAGCGCGACGGACTCACGGTAGGTCGTGAGGTCGCAGCGCAGTTCCTCGAGGGAGTACAGGAAGTACGGCATGCGCTGCTTGATCATGAACGGGTCGAACGGAAGGTCACCGCGCATGTGGGTGCGGTCGTGGATGAGATCCCACATGACGAAGGTCTTCTCCGTGAGCTCCTGGTCCTGCGCCAGGCGCTCGGCGCCCTCCGGCAGTTCGAGGCGCGTCACGTCCGCGGCAGCCTTGAGCACCGTGCGGAAGCGCGCTGCCTCGCGGTCCTGGAAGATCGCCCCCCAGGTGAACGTGGGCGCCTCGCGCATGGCCACCGTCTCCGGGAAGAGCACGGCCGAGTTGGTGTCGTAGCCGTCGGTGAAGTCGAGGAAGCGCAGCGAGACGAAGAGTCGGTTCGTGTACGCGCGCTCGAGGTCCTCGATGAAGCCGGGCCAGATGACCTCGGTCAGGACGGCCTCCATGTGACGGTTCGGCGAGCCGTTCTGGGTGTACATCGGGAAGACGACGAGGTGCTGCAGCCCGTCGACGCGGTTTTGCTGCGGCTGGAACTCGACGAGCGAGTCGAGGAAGTCCGGCACCCCGAAGCCGCCGTCACGCCAGCGCTCGAAGTCGACGACGAGCGCACGCAGGTACGCGTCGTCGTGAGCGAAACGCGGGCGCAGCGTCTCGACGGCATCGACGAGGACGGTGACGTCCTGGCGAGCCTGCTCGTGGTGGGCCGCATCCGGAATCGAACCGTCCTTGACCTGCACGCTCGCGATGCTGCGCGCGGCCTCCTTGAGGCGCTTCCAGGCCGCACTGTTCTCCACAGCGCCGTCTTCGACGACCTCGGGCTCCCCAACGATCTCCTTGTGCTCACGGTTTCGGAAGGTCGTGTCGACGGACATGGAAAACCTCCAATCGAGGAGTTGCGGCCGCTGGACCCACCCCGGGTCGATGTAAGCGGCGAACGTAGCTGACGGCTCTAACATTAGCCGAAGGTGTGCCGCCTCACACAGACGAACGACCCGGTCCGATGCGGACCGGGTCGTTCGTCTTGAGGGTGCTGATCAGTCGGTGTAGAGGCCGTCCAGATCGCCCTTGAACTTCTCGACGACGACGCGACGCTTGAGCTTGAGGCTCGGCGTGATCTCACCCTCCTCGATGGAAAGGTCGCGCGGCAGGATGATGAAGCGCTTGATCTGCTCCCAGCGGTTGAGCTGCAGGTTCATCTCGTCGACGTAGCCCTGCACCATCTCGCGGCAGGCGTCGCTCGTGACGATGTCGCGGTAGCTCTTGCCGGCCATGCCGTTCTTCTCGGCCCAGCCCGCGATGGCCTCCTCGTCGAGCGTGATGAGGGCGGAGACGAACTTGCGACCGTCACCCTCGACCACGAGGTTGGAGGCGTAGGGGCACACGCCCTTGAACATTGCCTCGATAGCACCCGGCGAGACGTACTTACCGTTCGAGGTCTTGAACAGGTCCTTCTTGCGGTCGGTGATGCGGATGTGGCCGCTCTCGTCGATCGCACCGATGTCACCGGTGTGGAACCAGCCGTCGACGAGCACGCGACTCGTCTCCTCCTCGAGGTTCCAGTACCCCTGCATGACGCCCGGGCCCTTGACGAGAAGCTCGTCGTCCTCGCCCAGCTTGAACTCGGTGCCCGGCAGCGGCCATCCGACGGTGCCGGCCTGGTTGGCGCCGAGGTAGGGGCGGTTGACCGAGGCCGCAGCAGACGACTCCGACAGGCCGTAACCCTCGAGCACCGGCATGCCGACGGCGGAGAACCACAGCGCGACGTCCTTGTTGAGGGCCGCCGAACCGGAGATGAAGTAGCGGATCTGCCCACCGAAGCGGTCGCGGATCTTCGCGAGGACGAGCTTGTCCGCGAGCTTGTACTTCGCCGCAAGGGCGCCGCTCGGCTCGTGTCCCTGGGCGCGGGCCTCGGCCACCTGCATGCCGACACCGACCGACCACTTGTAGAGCTTGAGCTTGACGCCGCCGTCGGCCTCCATCATGCCGTTGATGCGGGCGTAGACCTTCTCGAAGATGCGCGGCGCAGCGCCCATCCACGTCGGCTTCGTCTCGGGCAGGTTCTCGACGATCTTGTCGACGCGACCGTCGACGACCGTCGGGAAGCCGACCTGCATCGGCAGGCACAGAAGCATCTTGCCGAACACGTGGGCCAGCGGGAGCCACAGGTACTGCACGTCGTCGGAGTTGAGCAGCCCGGTCGAGTCGACGGCGGCCGCCTCGTACGCCCATGCGGAGTGCGGCAGACGCACGCCCTTGGCCGGGCCGGTCGTTCCCGACGTGTAGATGAGGGTGGCGAGGTGCTCGGGCTGGATGCCCTCCATGCGCTCCTCGACGACGTTGGGCTCCTTGGCGAGCAGTTCCTCACCGAGCTTCTGCAGGTCGTCGAGGGTGATGACCCAGTCGCCGTCACCCTCGCCGTCGAACGTGACGACCTTGACGATCTCACCGATCTGGTCACGACCCTGGCGCAGCTTGTCGACCTGCTCGGCGTCCTCGGCGAAGACGATGCGCGAGCCGGAGTCGGTGAGGATGTGGACGACGTCCTTGAGCTGCGACGTCGGGTAGACGGTGGTGGTGGCGGCACCGGCCAGCATGGTGCCGAGGTCGGCGAGCACCCACTCGAGGCGCGTCGACGAGGCAATGGCGACACGCTCCTGGCCTTCGATGCCCAGGGAGATGAGACCGGCGGCGATCGCGCGCACGTCCTTGTCGGTCTGCGCCCACGTCATCGACTTCCAGGCGCCGTCCTTGGCGAAGCGGAAGCCCTCCTCGTGCGGCGTCTTCGCGACACGCTGCGTGAACAGGTGAGCGACGGAGCGTGCCCGGTTGTCGAGGATGCTCCGATCGAAGGTCTCGTCAGCTTTGTTCATGACCATGGTGTGCCCTCCAGAGGTTCGGCGCCGGCAGTTACCCGCGGGTTCACATCGTGTTTTCCTCACGATATGCGACGGCGCGATGCCGCATGGACGTTTCCGACGAGCCCGACCGCGATCCAACAGGAGAACATGCTCGAACCGCCGTAGGACACGAACGGCAACGGCACACCGGTGACGGGCATGAGCCCCAGGTTCATCCCGATGTTCTCGACGCTCTGGAAGAGGAACCAGCCCGCGATCGCTCCGCACAGGATGCGGCCGAAGGCGTCCCGCGAGCGGATGCCGATGACGAGCGTCCGCACGACGACGAACATCTCGAGGGCGACGATGCCGAGCGCACCGACGAAGCCGAGCTCCTCCCCTGCGACGGAGAAGACGAAGTCGGTGTACTGGAAGGGGATGAATCCACCCTGGGTCGAGCGGCCCTCGAACAGCCCCTGACCGAACCAGCCGCCCGAACCGATGGCGAGCTTGACCTGCGCGACCTGATAACCGATGCCCGACGGGTCGGCCTCGGGCCGCCAGAACGCGAGGAGCCGGTCGCGTTGGTACTGAGCGAGCAACGGCGTCGTGAAGGCGAGGACCGCCACGGCCACGGCGGCGGCGAACAGCCAGGCGAAGACCCGCGCACGAAGCCCCGCGACTGCGAACGCGGAAACCGCCATCGCGGTGACGACGAGCGCCGAGCCGAGGTCCGGCTGCGCCATGATGAGCGCGAGCGGAACGGCCGCGAGACCGAGGCCGACACGGACGTCACGCCGGGCGAGCGCGCCCCTCACCTGATCGGTGTCGGCGAGCGCTGACGCGAGGGCAAGGCCGAGAGCCACCTTGGCAATCTCGGCGGGTTGGACGGAGAAACCCGGCAGCTCGATCCACGATCGCGAGCCGTTGATCGTGCTGCCCAGTGGACTGAGGACGGCGAGGAGTCCGAGAACCCCGGCGAGGTAGGCCAGCGGAACGGCAGCCCGCAGCGTGCGAGCGTCGAGGCGCAACACGGCAAACGCCAAAGCCATACCGACGGCGACGTTGAGTGCTCCGCGGACGGCAAAAGAGCTTCCGCTCGTCGTGGCCGTTGCCGACCATGTGAGCAGGATGCCGACGAGGCTCAGGCCCGCCGCGGCAACGAGCAGGCCGAGGTCGAGGTGCGCGAGGTCGCGCAAGCCCCGACCGCGTCGTTCACGAGCAGCCAAGGACAGGGCGTGAGGCGGCGACGTCGGCGTGCATCTGTTCGATGAGTTCGTCGATGGAGTCGAACTTTACGTTGCCGCGCAGGCGGCCGACGAACTCGATGGCGACGCGTTCGCCGTACAGCTCAAGGTCGTCGCGGTCCAGAACGTAGGCCTCCACCGTTCGCTCCGGAATGTCGAAGGTCGGGTTGGTGCCCACGGAGATCGCGGCCGGCAGCCGGTACTCGGGGTGGTCCTGCGGCAGTTCACGACGCACGAGCCACCCGGCGTACACGCCGTCGGCGGGTACGACGCCGTCGGCGTCACGGGCGAGATTGGCGGTCGGGAAACCGAGCTCGCGGCCCCGTTGGAAGCCCTTGACGACCTCGCCGACGACGCAGTGGTGACGCCCGAGCACGTCGGCGGCCTCGTCGACCTTGCCCGCGGCGAGCAACTCACGCACCTGCGTCGACGACCAGCGGACGCCCGGGCCGACGTCGTCGAGCGCGACGACGTCGAAGCCGAACTCCTGGCCGAGTTCGCGCAGGGTGTCGATGTCACCGGAGTTCTTGATGCCGAAGCGGGTGTCCTTGCCGACGACGACGGCGCGGGCGCCGAGCGCGTCGACGAAGGTGCCCTCGACGAACTCGCGGGGCGTTTCGGCGGCCAGTTCGCGGGTGAACGGCATGACGACGACGGCGTCGAGGCCGCGCTGTTCGAGCAGATAGAGACGGTCTTCGAGGCCCGTGAGCAGCTCAGGCGCACGGTCGGGGTGCAGGACCGCGAGGGGGTGCGGGTCGAACGTCACCGCAACCGTCTTGGCGTCATGCTTGGCTGCCTGCTCGTGGAGCTCGGCGATCACCGCGGCGTGCCCTTGGTGGACGCCGTCGAAGTTTCCCAGGGTGACGACGGTGGGACCGAAATCGGTCGGCAGGTCGGAAGGATCACTCAGGCGCAACACTCGCCCACCTTAGCCGTTGACGCCGAGCTCGCGCTCATCGATACGTGCCAGGCGCCACACCGCCACGGCGAGCAGCCACGTCACGACGAAGAGCCCGACGATGACGTATCCGACCTCGTCGAGCGGGATCGCGCCGAGCCACGCCACCGGCCCGCTCGTGATGCCCCACTTGTCGCTGACGACAGAGGCGAGTTCGATCGTGCCGATGACGAGGGCGACGACGACCGAGAGGCCGGTGACGGTGACGTTGTAGTACAGGCGCCGCAACGGCTTGGCGAAGGCCCAGTCGTAAGCACGCGTCATGAAGACGCCGTCCGCGGCGTCGAGCAGGCTCATGCCCGCGGCGAAGATGACGGGCAGGGTGAGGATGGCGTACCAGGGCAGGGCGAAGGCCGCCGCTCCGCCGGCGAGGACGAGCAGCGAGACCTCGGTCGCCGTGTCGAACCCGAGGCCGAAGAGGAAGCCGAGCGGGTACATCTGGGCCGGCTTGGTGATCGACTTCGTCGCACCGCGGAAGAAGCGCGCGAAGAAGCCACGGCCGTTGAGGTGTTCCTCGAGGGCGACCTCGTCGAGGTGACCACGACGGGCCCGACGCCAGACGCGCACGATGCCGATGAGGCTCACGAGGTTGAGGATGCCGATGAGCCACAGGAAGCTGCCGGAGACGGTGGGCCCGAAGATGCCGAGCCACCGGTGCAGGCTCGAATCGTCGTCGGCCACCGGTCCGGCGATGGCCTTGACGCCGAGGGCGAGCAGGAGGCACATCGTGAAGACGACGCTCGAGTGGCCGAGCGAGAACCAGAAGCCCACGCTCACCGGTTTGCGATCGCGCCCGTCGTTGAGGAGCTTGCGTGTCGTGTTGTCGATGGCCGCGATGTGGTCGGCGTCGAAGGCGTGGCGCATCCCGAGCGTGTAGGCCGTGATTCCGAGCCCGATGCCGAAGACCTGGCCCCGTCCGTCGGTGCCGAGATGGAGGTTCTGGGGCGCCACGATGAGCGCGATCACACCCCAGCCGAGCACGTGCAGGAGGGCGACGAAAGCCGTCATCCCCAGGATCGAACGCCGCTCGGCGGCATTGAAGCCTTTCCACCAGGTGGGGAGCTTGGACACGGTGGCCTCTCGGGTGACGGTGCGAAACCTGAGCATCGTACGCCCGGAGCACCGACTGTTGCGACGGCGTCGCAGAAACCGGCTGGCCGGTGGATTACTTCGGGAAGGTGACCCGGGATTTCGCCTTCGGGGTGCTCTCGTCGAGGATCGCCGCGAGGCGCCCGTCGGGGGCGATGGCGGCCACGGTCTCGGCGCGCTCCGGTGCCGAGGCGATGCGCTGGCCGAAGGTCAGCGCCCGCTCCTCGTCCTCGGTGACGTGATGAACGGCGAAGGCGTCTGCGGCCGCATCCGCCATCGGGATGACGCTCGGGGCCCGGCCGGCGTCGACCTCGGTCGAGATGTCGTCGAGGGTGCGGGCAGCGTCGAGCGTGAAGGTGCCGACGCGGGTACGGCGCAGGGCCGTGAGGTGGCCGCCCACGCCGAGGGCGGCTCCGAGGTCACGTGCGAGGGCACGCACATACGTGCCCGAGGAGACCTCGACGACGACATCGACGTCCACGACGCGCGTGGCACCATCGGCACTCGTTTCGCGCACCTCGAGAACATCGAAGCGGCCGACCGTGACGGGGCGGGCGGCGAGTTCGACGTCCTCTCCCCCACGCACCCGGGCGTAGGAGCGCTTGCCGTCGACCTTGATGGCGCTCACGCTGCTCGGCACCTGGTCGATGTCGCCGGTGAGTTCGGCGACAGCAACGCTGAGGGCCTGCTCGGTCACGACCTCGCGCGTGGCACCGGGCGCATCGACGACATCACCTTCGGCGTCGTCGGTGACGGTGGACTGCCCGAGCCGGATCGTGGCCGTGTACTCCTTGTCGCAGCCGACGAGGAAGGTGAGCAGCTTCGTCGCGCGATTGACGCCCACGACGAGCACGCCGGTCGCCATCGGGTCGAGGGTGCCGGCGTGCCCGACCCGGCGCGTGTTCGCGAGGCGTCGCATCCGGCCGACGACGTCGTGCGACGTCCATCCGGCCGGTTTGTCGACGACGAGGATGCCGTCGGGTGTCTGCGGTCGCGCGTCGTTCACTGCTCGTCCGCGGCCTCGGGCTTCTTGTACGGGTCGGCCTCGCCGGCGAACGCAGCCCCCTGCGAGGACCGCGCGAGTTCCTCGTCGCGGGCGCGCGCCTTGGCGAGCGCGTCCTCGAGGTGAGCGGCGCCCTCGGGCAGGGCGTCGGGGAAGAACTCGATCGTCGGCGTGAGGCGGATGCCGAGACCCTTGCCGACGTGGCTGCGGATGCGACCGCGGTTGTCGGCGAGCGCCTCGGCGGTGGCGGCGCGCTCGGCGTCCGAGCCGAAGACGGTGTAGAACACCGAGGCGTTCTGCAGGTCGCCCGTGACACGCACGTCGGTGATCGTGAGGAAGCCCACCCGCTCGTCCTTGAGACGGAACTCGACGAACTCGGCGACGAGCGACTTGATGCGGTCAGCGACCTTGCGGGCGCGAGCCTGGTCGGCCATGGGATCCTCCTTGAGCCGGGCGACGTTTTCGCCCCAACCCTATGTGATGTGTCGGCGCGTGAGCACCGTGGTTTTCGCGTGTGTGGCAGCTGCCTGCTCCGGCGTTTCGCCGGGCAACAGCCGTGGCGCGGCGGGCTGTCGCGCACGCCGTCGCCCCGGCGTGCGTCAGCCCTTGCGGGCGACCACGATGTCGCGGTCGATCGAGGCGTCGACGCGGTGACGGAACGCGTCCTCATCGAGGCCGGCGGCAGGCGCGCCTTGGCCGTGGACGACCGAGAAACCATGCGCGTCGAGCACGTCGGCGAGTTCGCCGGGCTTCACGACGTGGCGGTTGTAGGCGAGGCCGACCGTGCCGCCCGTGCGCAGGGTGTCGTGCCAGGACGGCAGCGCTCGCTCGAGGAGCTGCACCGGGGAACGGTCCAGCTTGTCGCCGTGGGAGCCGTGCTGGACGCCGTAGGGCGTGTCGGCGACGACGACGTCGACGCTCGTCCTGCGCATGACACGCCCGAGCCTGGTGGTGTCGACGTTGAGGTAGGTGACCTGTTGGGTGCGTCCGGCCTTCCAGTCTTCCTTCGTCGGTGCGGTCTCGAGTTCGAGCGCACGCCCGAGCGTCTGGCCTTCGCGGCGCACCTGGCTGGCATCGATCTCGTGCTTGAGGCGGTGGGAGCGAAGCCACGTCGTGATGAACGCCTGGTAGGCCTCGAAGTCCTTCTTGTCGAGGTCGACGCCGGTGACGTCGATACCGCGCAGGAGGCAGGTGTTGAGGGTGGTGCCGCGACCGCACATGGGGTCGAGCACGTGGAGGGAGCCGTCGAGCAGCGCCTGCGGGCGCTTTGCGAGCGCAGTGGTGACGTTGAGCAGCAGGTGGGTGAACTGCTCGTTCGTCTTGCCCTGGTACTTCTGGATCGTGACGAGGTCGTCGCTGTAGGGGCGACGACGTTCGAGGGCCGTCGGACGCAGCAGCCCGTCGGCCGAACCGAAGAGGGCGAAGGCGCCGCTGGCCTCGCTCACGACGCGGGTGAGCAGGTCGTCGTCGCCTTCGATGTTGAGGTAATCGACTCCGGCGACGGTGACGGGTCGTACGCGGGCGTCCAGGTCCAAAGCGTCGGCCATGACCGTGATCTCCGCGGCGTTGAGGCGCGCGGCGTCTCCGGCGTAAACGCGGTTCGACGAGGGTGCGAGAAGCAGGAGGCGCCCGTCGGGCGCGGTGTCGAGCGATGAGCGAAGCTCGGGCTGGGTCTCGTCGGCGGCGTTCTCGGAATTCACGGGCTCCAGTGTGCCGCAGTGACAACCCCTCCCCCGAATCAGCGGCGTTCCAGCCAGGCGACGAAGGTCCAGGCTGCGGGAGCTCAGATCTCCAAGTCGAGAGTGCGGAACGCGGCCACCATCGAACGGAGATGCGACTTTAGAAGCCCACATGCGGAAAGCCCAACACTCCCCATGACCGAACCACGCTGGAAGCGGACTCCGCAGAGCAAGCGAAAGCCCTCACGACCCCGAGCTTGCGAGGGGTGGTGAGGGCTTTCGCTTGTGATGCGGCCCGAAGGGCTGTCGCACCGAGGCTGAATCCCGAGCTTGCGAGGGATTCAGACCGGAAGACGGCCCAAGGGAGCGGCTAGTCCCTCGGCTTCTCCCGCATTTCGTACGTCGTGATGAGGTCTCCGACCTGGACGTCGTTGTGCGAGCCCAGGTTGATACCGCACTCGAAGCCTTCGCGGACCTCGGTGACGTCGTCCTTGAAGCGACGCAGACCGGCGATCTCGAGGCTTTCGGTGATGACGACGCCGTCACGCGTGATGCGTGCCTTGGAGCCGCGCTTGATCTCACCACTGCGCACCATGGATCCGGCGATGTTGCCGAACTTGGACGATCGGAAGATCTCGCGGATCTCGGCGGAACCGAGCTCGTGCTCCTCGTACTCCGGCTTGAGCATGCCCTTGAGGGCCTGCTCGATCTCGTCGATCGCCTGGTAGATGACCGAGTAGTAGCGGATCTCGACGCCTTCCTTCTCGGCGTATTCGGCGTTCTGGCCTTCGGCGCGAACGTTGAATCCGACGATGATGGCGTTGGAGGCGACAGCGAGGTTGATGTTGTTCATCGTGATCGCGCCGACACCACGGTCGATGATCCGCAGGTCCACGTCGTCGCCGACGTCGATCTGCAGCAGCGCGTCCTCGAGTGCTTCGACCGAACCCGACACGTCACCCTTGAGGATGAGATTGAGGGTTTCGACCTTGCCGGCAGCGAGCTGCTCGTTGAGGTCCTCGAGGCTGATGCGCTTGCGAGCCTTGGCGAGCGAGGCCTGCCGGTCTGCCGCTTCACGCTTCTCGGCGATCTGACGGGCCGTGCGGTCGTCCGGGGCCACGATGAACGTGTCACCGGCGCGCGGCACGGAGGCCAGACCCGTGACGAGCACGGGACGGCTCGGGCCGGCTTCCTGAACGTTCTCGCCGTGCTCGTCGAGCATGGCGCGAACGCGTCCGTAGGCCTGGCCGGTGACGATGGCGTCACCGACGCGCAACGTACCGGACTGCACGAGAACCGTTGCGACGGCACCGCGACCACGGTCGAGGTTGGCCTCGATCGCGACACCGCGGGCGTCCTTGTCCGGGTTGGCGCGCAGGTCGAGCGCGGCGTCGGCGGTGAGCAGGACGGCCTCGAGGAGGCTGTCGATGTTCTGCCCCTGCTTGGCCGACACGTCGACGAACATCGTCTCGCCGCCGTACTCCTCGGCGATGAGGTTGTACTCGGTCAGCTGCTGACGCACCTTGGCCGGATTCGCGCCGTCGGCGTCGATCTTGTTGACCGCCACGACGATCGGAACGTCGGCCGCCTGGGCGTGGTTGAGCGCCTCGATCGTCTGCGGCATGACGCCGTCGTCGGCCGCGACCACGAGGATGGCGATGTCCGTGACCTTCGCACCACGGGCACGCATGGCGGTGAATGCCTCGTGACCGGGGGTGTCGATGAAGGTGATGGGACGGTCGACGCCCTCGTGCTCCTTGTGGACCTGGTAGGCACCGATGTGCTGCGTGATGCCACCGGCCTCGCCCTTGCCGACGTCCGCGTTGCGGATGGCGTCGAGCAGGCGCGTCTTACCGTGGTCGACGTGACCCATGACGGTGACGACCGGGGGACGCTGCTCGAGCATCTCGTCGTCCTCGCCCTCGGCCTCTGCCTCGAGGTCAATGTTGAACTGGGAGAAGAGTTCCTTCTCCTCGTCCTCCGGCGAGACGACACGGATGTCGTAGCCGAGCTCGGCACCGAGCAGCTGGAACGTGTCCTCGTCGAGCGACTGCGTCGCCGTGGCCATCTCACCGAGGTGGAACAGCACGGTGACGAGGCTCGCCGGGTTCGCGTCGATCTTGTCGGCGAAGTCCGTCAGGGACGCACCGCGGCGCACCTGGATGACGGTCGAACCGTTGCCGCGCGGGACGCTGACGCCGCCGATCGACGGAGCCTGCATCTGCTCGAACTCTTGACGCTTCGCGCGCTTCGACTTACGACCGCGGACCTTGCTGCCGCCGCGACCGAAGGCACCCTGGGTGCCGCCGCGACCACCGGGGCCACGACCGCCACCGCCGGGACGACCGGCGAAGCCGCCGGGACGGCCGCCGCCACCGGGGCGACCTGCGCCACCACCGCGGGCCGGGCGTTCGCCCGGACGCGGAACGGCAGCCTGCGACGGCATCATGCCCGGGTTCGGGCGCGGTGCGCCGGAGCCACCCGCGGGACGGGGGCCACCTGCACCGGCCGGACGCGGACCGCCCGCACCAGCGGGACGGGGACCGCCCGGACCGGCCGGACGCGGACCGCCCTGACCCTGACCACGGTTGCCGGGACGCGGCATGCCCTGGCTGGGCGCGAACGGGTTGTTGCCCGGACGCGGGGAGCCGCCTTCGCGGCCGCCGCCACGACGATCGCCCTGCGGACGCTCGCTGCGGCCCATGCCCTGGCTCGAGCTGAACGGGTTGTTACCCGGACGCGGAGCACCGGGGCGCGGGCCGGGACGGCCGGCACCGGGACGCTCGTTGCGAGCGGGCGCGGTCGGAGCCGGCTTCGGCGCTGCAGGGCCGGGCTTCGCACCGGGAACCTTGGGTGCCGGCGCCGGCGTTGCAGCCTCCGACTTCGGCGTCGCGGGCTTCGCCTCGGCGGGCTTGGGAGCCTGGGCCTCGCGCTTGGGCTCCGGCGACGGCGTGGGAGCCGGGGTCTCGGCCTTCGGCGCAGGCTTGGATGCCGGTGCCTTCGGGCCCGGCTTGGGGGCGCCCGGCTTCGCCGCGGACGGCGTTGCCTTCTTCGCGGGCGCGCTGGACTTGTCGTCCGCGGACTCGCCGCCTGCCTTCGTCGGCTTCGGCGGGTTCTCCTTGATCTTGCGCACCACGGGCGCCTCGATCGTGGAACTTGCGGACTTCACGAACTCGCCTTGCGCCTTGAGATGCGCAAGGAGTTCCTTGCTTTCGACTCCGAGCTCTTTGGCGAGCTCGTGGACTCGAACCTTGGCCACGTTTCTCCTGTCGGTTTTCGACGGACCGCCAAGGCTTCGAGCCCGGCAGACCGTCAGTTGAGGGTGCTCATCGCTGAGAACTCATCGGGTGCTCATAGCGTCAAACCCGCTTTCGGTCACTGTCGTGGAAGTCCCCCTGCGGGTCCTTCCGGTGTTTTCGTCGTCGTACGACGTGGAACGAATCTCCCGTTCCACCTGTTCCGCCAGCGCGTCGGTGGAAACCGCCGATCGCAGGCGAAGTGCCCGTCCCCAAGCGCGGCGGGTCGTGGCCTGGGAAAGGCACGTCTCGTCGGCGTGGAGCCACGCTCCCCTGCCCGGCATCGCCTTGCGCGAGTCGAGTACCAGGACGGCATTCTCATCGCACACGATGCGCAGCAAAACGGAACGGCCGCCCTTGCCCCGGCATCCGATGCAGGTGCGCTGCGGTTCGGACTTCCGGGAGAGCTCGACATCCGTGTCGGTCACGTTGATCACGTCGCCAACCTTCTGTCTGTCACCGTTCGCCCCTAGCCTACCTGTTCGCGCCCGGGGCGGGAAAACGCGAAATCCCCCGGGTGCCCTCGCTCCCGGAGGATTTCCGGCCCGGATCAGCGCTCGTCGGCAACCACCGGAGCGCCCACGGCCGTGTCCGGACGGATGTCGATGCGCCAGCCGGTCAGCTTGGCCGCGAGGCGAGCGTTCTGGCCCTCCTTGCCGATGGCGAGGCTGAGCTGGAAGTCGGGCACGATGACGCGCGCAGCGCGCGCCTTCGGGTCCGTCACCTCCACGGACTCCACGCGCGACGGCGAGAGTGCAGCCGCGATGAACTCCTCGGGCTGGCGGGAGAAGTCGACGATGTCGATCTTCTCGCCCTGCAGCTCCGACATGACGGCGCGCACGCGCTGACCCATGGGCCCGATGCAGGAGCCCTTGGCGTTGACGCCGGGCTGCGTCGCGTGCACGGCGATCTTCGTGCGGTGTCCGGCCTCGCGGGCGAGGGCCGCGATCTCGACGGTGCCGTCGGCGATCTCGGGCACCTCCATCGCGAAGAGCTTGCGCACGAGGTTCGGGTGGGTACGCGAGAGGGAGATCTGCGGGCCCTTCGGACCGCGTCGCACGGAGACGACATAGCAGCGAATGCGCTCGCCGTGGCGGTAGACCTCACCCGGCACCTGCTCGGCGGCCGGGAGGATGCCTTCGATCGTGCCGAAGTCGACCTTGACGAACCGCGAGTCGTTGCTCTGCTGGATCGTGCCGGCGACGATGTCGCCTTCCTTGCCGACGAAGTCACCGAGGATGGCCTCGTCCTCGACGTCGCGCATGCGCTGCACGATGACCTGGCGCGCCGTGCTCGCGGCGACGCGGCCGAAGTTCTTCGGGGTGTCGTCGAACTCGGGGCCCGGCTCGCTCCAGGTGCCGTCCTCCTGCTTCTGCCCGTCCTCGCGCGCCCAGACGACGACGTGTCCGCTCTTGCGGTCGAGCTCGACGCGGGAGCGGCGGTAGGCGCCCTCCTCCTTCTGGTACGCGAGCAGGAGGGCCTGCTCGATCGCCGGGACGATGACGTCCATGGGGATCTCGCGCTCCCGCTCCAGGGCGCGCAGTGCTGCCATGTCGATGTCCATCAGACGTCCTCTCCCACGCCGTCGGTGTCGCCACCGTGCGTGAATTCCACCTGCACCTTGGCGCTGGTGATCGTTGGGTACTCGAGTCGGGTCGGCTCGGCCGAGGCGTGGCCGCCGGCCTTCGTGCCGCCCTGCTCGGGGGTGACGACGATCTCGGTGGCATCGGCGGACGTGAGGCGTCCGGCGATCTTCGAGCCGTCGTCGAGGGTGATCGCCACGAGTCGCCCGACGTTGCGGGCGAAGTGACGGGGTTCGGTGAGCGGGCGGTCGGTTCCCGGGGAGCTGACCTCCAGAACGTAGGGCTGCTCGCCCATGACGTTCGTGGCGTCGAGCTCGTCGCTGACGACGCGGGTGGCTTCGGCGACCTCGTCGAGCGTGACGGGAGCAACCGGCTCCGTCGTGGCCGTGTCCATCGCCACGATGCGGTCGAGGAGGATGCGCACGAGGCGACGCTTGCCCGCGGGCACGACGGTGACGTCCTCGACGAGTATTCCCAGGGGTTCGAGCTTGGGTGCGAGGGTTTCGATGATCGTTCGTTCCGCGCCTGCCACCGGACCTCCTGGAGTTGTCGTCACGCACCCGAGCGAGGGTGCGAAATGCGCGAGCACTCGGCCCGCGCGCGTCCACCTTACCGAACCTGACCCCCACGGGACACGCGCCTTTGGGGTGGGTCGGCTCTGCCTGAGGTCACAGCCCGCCCGCGGTGAGGCCGCGGCGACGCAGCAAGCTGCGCTCGATCGGGCTGAAGAGCAGCAATTCCACGGCCAGACCGACAACAAGGACGAGAGCGATCGCGGCGACGACCGTCGGCATGTCGGAGTTCGCCTGTCCCTGGCTGAGCATCGAGCCGAGACCGAAGCCCAGTTCGGGCGAGGAGACGATGAGTTCGGCGGCCATGAGGGAACGCCACGCGAAGGCCCACCCCTGCTTGATACCGGCGAGGTAGGTCGGCATCGCGGCGGGAAGCAGGACGTGACGTACCAGCTGCGTGCGCGACGCACCGAGCGTCCGGCCGGCCCGTTCGAGCAGCGGTGGCACTTGGTCGAGGCCGCCGATGAGGCCCATCGCGATCGACGGCACCGCGGACAGCAGAATGACGGCGTAGATCGTCGTGTCCGTGAGGTAGAACATCATGACCGCGAACGGCACCCACGCCACCGACGGCAGGGACTGGATGGCGGCCAGCAGGGGCCGGAAGGCCTTGCGCGCCAACCGGTGACGCCCCACGAGCAGGCCGAGCGCGCTGCCCAACACGACGGCGACGAGGAACCCGATCACCCCGCGGCGAAGGCTCACCCAGATCGCCGAGAGCGCGTCGCCCGAGGTGAGCGAGCGCCACAGCGCGGCAGCAATGTCGCCCAGCGGCGGCAGGGCCCACGTCGGCTTCACCTGCAACCAGACGAGGCACTGCCACCCGAGGGCGACGAGGGCCAGCGCGCCGAGCGGCGCGAGGACGGACGTGAGGTCGACGCGGCGACGCTTGGGTCGCGCCTGGACCTCGAGACGGTCGAGGCCCGAGGTCACGTCGGCGTCGCTGATCGCCGGCGTGGCGCGCACGACGGAACGGTGTCGGTGCGCATCGACCTCGAACGGGTCCTCCGCGTAGCTACGGCTCGAATCAGGCGTGGGCATGGCGGCTGATCTCCTCTCGCAGGCGGGCGGTGATCTCCCGGGAGAGGTCACCCACGCCCGAGTCCTCGATGATGCGCGGGTGCGGCAGGTCGACGTCCCACGTCCGCGCCACGCGGCCGGGGCGCGAGGAGAGCAGGACGACACGCTGGCCGAGGCGCACGGCCTCACGCACGTTGTGAGTGACGAAGACGACAGCCATCCGCTCGCGCTGCCACACCTCGGTGAGCTCGCCGTGCAGGAGGTCACGGGTCATGGCGTCGAGCGCCGCGAACGGTTCGTCCATGAGCAGCACCCGCGCGTTCTGGGCCAGAGCCCTCGCCATCGCGACGCGCTGGCGCTGACCACCGGACAGCTCGTGCACGCGACGGCCGCCGGCACCGGCGAGGCGTACCGTCTCGAGCAGTTCTTCGGCTCGTGCGCGGCGCTCTGGAGCCGCCACTCCCCCGAAGCGCATCGGGGCCTCGACGTTCTCGCGTGCCGTGAGCCACGGGAACAGTGCGCTCTCCTGGAACATGAGCGCGGGCTGCGGTCCGTCGACCTCCACGACTCCGGATGTGGCGGGTTCAAGTCCCGCAACGATCGACAGGAGGGTCGACTTGCCACAGCCGGAGGCTCCGAGGACGGAGACGAACTCACCCGGCGCGACGTCGAGGTCGATGCCACCGATGGCTTCGACGGCGTCCTCGCCGTGGCCGAAGACCTTGCGCAGCGCGCGCAGTGAGACGGCCGGGCGCACGTCGTGCTCCCCCGGGCTCGTCGGCTCGGGTCGGCGCAGCTGTGGTCGGGTGTCGGTCATGTCAGGCCTTTCCTCGTGCGCCGTAACCGCCGTCGTCGGCGCGCTCGAGACTGCGTGCGGCGAGCGCTCGGTTGAGCGGCGCGAGATCCGCGATGCCGTGCAGATTCGGTTTCACCTCGATACCGCCCGTGGCCCAGGTGTGCTCGGCCACCTCGGCGACGTTGGTGAGCATCGGATCCCAGCCGAACTCGACGCTCCTCATGGCGCGTTCGATCACGGTGGGCTTGAGCTTCTTCCCGGCGATTCGCTCGATCTCGGAGTTGAGCAGGGTCGATGCCTCGTCGCGGTGCGCCCGGATCCATCGCACCGTGTCGACATGCGCGCCGAGCAGCGCCTCCACCTGCTCGGGGCAGCGGCGGCGGTAGTCCTCGGACACGACGACGCAGGTCGTGGCGAAGCGCCCGCCCGGCCACCGGGTGCGCTCGTCCACGAGAACGTGCGCCCCCGCTTCCTCGACGAGCCGCGACACCCACGGTTCGGCCTGGTACGACGCATCGAGGCGGTTCTGCTTGAACTGGTCGAGAGTCTGGCTGTTGGCCATCCACAGCACCTCGACCGCGTCCTTGCCGGAACCGGTGGAGATGCCCTTCTCCCGCAACAGCGTCTTGAGCGCAACGTCCTGAGTGCCGCCGAGCTGCGGCGTCGAGACCCGACGACCGCGCAGGCCTTCGACGCTCTCGATGCCCTTGCGTGCCACGAGCGCGGCGCCTCCTGAGGCACCACCGGCCACGAGCCGCACGCCCTGACCCTTCGTCCGCACCCACGCGGTGATCGCCGGGTTGGGTCCGAGGTAGGCGACGTCCAGCGCGCCGGCGAGCATCGCCTGAACGGCCGAGGGTCCGCTCGGAAAGATCTGTGGCTCAAGACGCACACCGGGCAGACGCTCAGCGAACGTGCCCCGAGCCATGCCGGCCACGGCCACACCGTGCGTCACGTTGGCGAAGTAGCCGAGGCGAAGCCTGTGCGGGGACGCCTCAGCGGCGCCGCACGCGGTGAGGGCGGGCAAGACGAAGGGTGCCCCCACAGCGGCCGCGAGAACGGCGCGTCGCGAGGGACGATCGAGGGTGTTCATGTCAGCCGGCCAGCCAATCCTCTTCGGACTCTTCCTCCGGCTCCTCGCCGGCCGCCTGCGCCCCGAGGCCGAGGTCGGCCCCGACCATGCCACCCCCGATCGTGGCCCCGCTCGCAGGATCGATGACGAGGAAGGCGCCCGTGCCCCGGTGACGGGAGTAGGCGTCGACGGCCACCGGCTCCGCGAGGTGGAGCACGACCTGCCCGATGTCGTTGAGGCCAAGGGAATGCGCTCCGTCGGCCGGGTGCCACGTGCTCTCCTCGACGTCCCAGTGATGGGTGACGTCGGTGAGGACCGCTCGCACGACCTTCGTACCCGCCTTGACGAGAACACGCTGGCGCGGCGTGGTCGAACCTTCGGCGAGCCACGCCACGACACCCTTGAGCTCGCTCGTCACGTCGGGTGCGTCCGCCTCGGACTCGACGACGAGGACGTCACCGCGGGCGACGTCGAGTTCGTCGGCCAGGCGGATCGTCACGGATTCACCGGCGCCCGCTTCCTGCGCCGAGCCCGTGGGTGTGTCGATGCCGATCACCCGTGATCCCAGCCCGAGGGTGGAGGCACGCACGACGTCTCCGACGTGCACGACGCCGGACGTGATGCGTCCGGCCATTCCCCGGTAGTCGGGGTGGTCGCTCGTGCGCGGGCGGATGACGAGTTGCACCGGCATCCGGAAGTTCTCGACCCGCAGGTCGCGAGCCACCGGAAGGTTCTCCAGCAGCGTGAGCAGAGGCTCGCCCTCATACCAGGAAGGGGCCGGCGCGACAACACCCTCTCCGGTGAGGGCCGACAGGGGGACGACGGCGACGTCGCCCGCCAAGCCCACCTTCTCGACGAGGTCACGGGTGTCGCGGGCAACCTCGTCGAAGCGCTCCTCGGACCAGTCCACAGCATCCATCTTGTTGAGCGCGAACACGACGTGCGGCACGCGCAGCAACGCCATGAGAGCCGCGTGCCGCCGGGTCTGCGCCGAGACGCCGTGCCGCACGTCGACGAGAATCACCGCCGCATCCGCCGTCGACGCGCCCGTCACCATGTTGCGGGTGTACTGGACGTGGCCCGGGGTGTCGGCCAGGACGAAGGTGCGCTGCGGCGTGGAGAAGTAGCGGTACGCCACATCGATCGTGATGCCTTGCTCCCGCTCCGCACGCAGACCGTCGGTCAGCAGCGCGAGGTCGACGGTGTCGGCTCCGCGAGACGTGCTCGCCGCGACCATGGAGTCGAACGTGTCGGCCAGGATGTTCTTCGTGTCGTGCAGCAAGCGCCCGACGAGGGTGGACTTGCCGTCGTCGACGCTGCCCGCGACGACGAGGCGCAATTGTTCCGGAGCCGCCGTGGCACCGCTCGCGTCAGCCGGCTGTGATGGCACCGCGACCTCGCGTCCCGTCTCCGGTCGGCTCGTGGGTGTCACGTGGGTCGTTGTCATCAGAAGTACCCCTCTCGCTTGCGGTCTTCCATCGCGGCCTCGGAGAGGCGGTCGTCGGCGCGTGTGGCGCCCCGTTCGGTGAGGTGGCTGGCGGCCACTTCGGCGATGATCTCGGCGGTGGTTCGGGCACTGGATTCGACTGCGCCGGTGCACGATCCGTCACCCACAGTCCGGTAGCGGACGCTCTTGGTCACGACCTTCTCGTCGGGGCGCGGACCGAACCACGGGCCCGACGTGAGCCACATTCCGTCACGTTCGAACACCTCGCGATCGTGGGCGAAGTAGATCGGCGGGAGCGCGACGTTCTCGGCCTCGATGTAGCGCCAGATGTCGAGCTCGGTCCAGTTGCTCAGCGGGAAGACGCGCGTGTTCTCCCCCGGCGCGTGCCGCCCGTTGTAGACGTTCCACAGTTCGGGTCGCTGGTTGCGCGGATCCCATCCGCCGAGCGCGTTGCGCACGGAGAAGATGCGTTCCTTGGCGCGTGCCCGATCCTCGTCACGACGTGCGCCACCGAGGAGCGCGTCGAACTTCTGCTCGGCGATCGTGTCGACGAGCGGCACCGTCTGCAGCGGGTTGCGCGTGCCGTCCGGACGCTCGGTGAGGCGTCCGTCGGCGATCCAGTCCTCCACGGCCGCGACGTGCAGCCGCAGGCCGTGGCGAGCGACGATCTCGTCACGGAAGGCGATCACCTCGGGCAGGTTGTGTCCCGTGTCGACGTGGAGCAGCGTGATGGGCAGCGGCGCCGGCGCGAGCGCCTTGAGCGCCACGTGGAGCAACACGGCCGAGTCCTTGCCACCGCTGAACAGCAGTGCAGGACGGTCGAACTCGGCGACGACTTCACGGATGATCTCGATGGCCTCCGCTTCGAGAGCGCGGAGCGTCGAGGCTTCGGCGGGGTTCGTCGGGGTGTGCTCGAGCACGGTCATGACAGGTTCCTTTCCGACTCGTCGGACAGAAGGAGGGCGAGCACTTCAGCCGCTGAATCACGCACGCTGCGGCCCTCGGTCTCGAGGCGAAGATCAGGGTCCTCGGGAATCTCGTAGGGGTCGTCGACCCCGGTCATCGCAGGGATTTCGCCGGCGCGAGCCTTGGCGTAGAGGCCCTTGACATCGCGTCGTGCGCACTCCTCGAGCGAGGTTGCGACGTGGACTTCGACATAACGGGCACCGCTCGCCTCGTGGCGTGCTCGGTTCTGCTCGCGGGCGTCCGCATACGGGGCGATGACAGGCACGACGGCCCAGACCCCGTTGCGTGCCAGCATGTCGGCGAGGAAGCCGACCCGCGTGACGTGCGTGGTGCGGTCCTCGCGCGAGAAGCCGAGTCCCTTGCTCAGGGATTCGCGCAGTTCGTCGCCGTCGAGAAGTTCGACCCGCTCGCCCCGGGCGCGCAGGGCCTCCACGAGCTCATGGGCGATCGTCGACTTGCCGGCACCGGAGAGCCCGGTCAGCCACACCGTTGCGCCGCTCACAGGTTGATCCCGCATTCGGTCTTGTCCTGGCCCGCCCAGCGGCCGGCGCGAGCATCCTCTCCGGGTGCGACCCGGCGGGTACAAGTGGCGCACCCGATCGAGGGGTAGCCCTGGGTGAGCAGGGGGTTACTGATGACGCCGTACGCCTCGATGTACTCCTCGACGTCGGTGTCGCTCCACGCGACGATCGGCGCCACCTTGATCCGTTCGCGGCGCTCGTCGAAGCTGACCACCGGGGTGTCCCGGCGTGTCACGGCCTCGCTGCGCCGCACCCCCGTCGCCCACGCCTCGTACCCGTCGAGTGCATCGTCGAGCGGGTGCGTCTTGCGCAGAGTGCAGCACAGGTCCGGGTCACGGGAGAACAGGTCCTTGCCGTGGCTCGCGTCCTGTTCGGCCACGCTCTGGGTCGGCGTGAGGTTGCGCAGGGTGATGTCGTACTCCTGCGCGACCCGGTCACGCGTCGCGATGGTCTCGGCGAAGTGGTAGCCCGTGTCGAGGAAGAGCACGTCCACACCCGGCATGACACGTGACGCCAGGTGCGGCAGAACGGCGTCCTGCATCGAACTCGCGACGGCGAACTTGTCACCGAACTCCTCGCGCGCCCAGTCGAGCACGCGGATCGCCGGAGCTCCGTCGAGATCGCGGCGAGCAGCCTCCGCCACGGATCGCAGGGTCTCGGCGTCACGGACGGCGCTCATCGCAAAGCCTCCTCGTCCGCGCGACGAGCCCAGTCGCCGAAGGTCTCGCTCACCTCACGCTGTTCGACGAACCGGGTGACGACGCGTTCGACGTAGTCGCCCAGCTCGGTGGCGACCACCTTGTGCGCGCGTAGCTTGCGCCCGACGACGAGGTCCTCCCCGAGACCGCCTCCAAGGTGCACCTGGTAGCCGGGCACCTGTTCGCCGTTCTCGTCCGTGACGATCTGTCCCTTGAGGCCGATGTCGGCCACCTGGATGCGGGCGCACGAGTTGGGGCAACCGTTGAGGTGGATCGCGATGGGGTGTTCCAAGACCTCGTTGAGGTGTGCCAGGCGCGTCTCCAGTTCCTCGACGAGGTCGGCCGCGCGCTTCTTCGTCTCGACGATGGCGAGCTTGCAGAACTCGATGCCGGTGCACGCCATCGTGGCGCGACGCCAGTGCGACGGGCGGGCCTCGAAGCCCAGCGATCGCATCGTGTCGACGAGTGCCTCGACGTTCTCGTCGGCCACGTCGAGCACGACGAGCTTCTGATAGGGCGTGAGTCGCACCCTGGCCGACCCCGCAGCTTCCACGGCGTCCGCGACAGCCGCGAGCGCCGTACCGCTCGTGCGACCGGCGACGGAGGCGAAGCCGACGAAGTTGTCGCCGTCCTTCTGGCGGTGCACACCGATGTGATCGATCGTGTGCTTCGGCGTGGGCGCTGGCGGCCCGTCGACGAGCTTTCGACCGAGGAACTCCTCCTCGAGCACCTGCCGGGTGCGCTCGGCGCCCCATTCCTCGACGAGGTACTTGAGGCGCGCGCGGTTGCGCAGGCGTCGGAAGCCGTAGTCACGGAAGAGCTTGACGACGGCGAGCCACACCTCGGGCACCTCCTCGAGGGGCACCCAGGCACCGAGGCGCAGGGCGAAGAACGGCTTGGTGGAGAGGCCCCCGCCGATCTGCAGGTCGAAGCCCGGTCCGTGCTCGGGATGGATCGAGCCGACGAAGCTGATGTCGTTGATCTCGGGCGCCATGTCGGGCAGCCACGCGATCGCCGTCTTGAACTTGCGCGGAAGGTTGGCCAGCTCGGGGTCGCCGACGTAGTGCTTCTTGATGTATTCGAGCGCCGGGGTGGCGTCGAGGACCTCATCGGGGTGCACGCCGGCCACGGGCGAACCGAGGGCCGTGCGGGTGCAGTCTCCGCACGCTTCCATCGTGTCGAGACCGACGGCTTCGAGGCGCTCCCAGATCTCCGGCACGTCCTTGACGTCGATCCAGTGGTACTGGATGTTGTGCCGGTCCGTGATGTCGGCGCTGTCGCGGGCGAAGTCGGTCGAGATGCCGGCGAGGACTCGCAACTGCTCGGTGGTGAGCTGGCCCCCGTCGATGCGCACGCGCATCATGAAGAACTCGTCGTCGAGTTCTTCGGGCGGCAGCGTTGCCGTCTTGCCACCGTCGACACCCGGGCGACGCTGCGTGTACAGACCCATCCAGCGGAAGCGGCCACGCAGGTCGGTGCCCTCGATCGTGTCGAATCCACCGGCCGCGTACTCCTCGAGGATACGGCGGCGAACGTTCAGCGGAGCGTCGGCCTGCTTGAAGACCTCGTTCGGATTGAGGGGGTCACGTTCCCCGAGGGCCCACTGGCCTTCGGGCTTGCGTGCACGGCCCTTCGGGCGGGCCTGGGTCGTCGCCGTCATCACTACTCCTCGCATCGGCCCCATAACCCTTACTTTTGCATCACCCAACTGCAACTAATGACTACCGAGCGGTCCACACTGTGAACGCTCCCCCGTCGTCCGTGGGACGATGAGCGCATGCCGTCTGCTCGTCCCCCTCACGCGCTCGCCCGTCGCACCTTCGTCGCAGCCGCGCTCGTCGCACCGCTCGCCGGGTGCGGGCTCCGGCTCGAGAGTGACGCCCCCGTTCCCGGCCCCAAGGCGGAGCCCGCGCCTGACACGAAACCGCTCGAGCAGGTTCGCGCCTGGCTCGTCGAAGCGATGACGGCCGCGGAGCGCGAGACCATCCACCATGCCCAGGCCGGAACTGCGCAGAAGTTGCACAACGCCCAACTCGACCGTCTCGACGCGACGCTGAAGGGCCTGGGTGCCACGACGCTTCCGTCGGTGACGGCAACCGGCACACCGAATGCTCCGCCGACGAGCTCGAGTTCGTCGACCCCCGCGAGCACGCCGAGTTCGACGCCCGAGCAGGTCCCGCCGTCGGCATCACCCTCGGCCTCGCCCACCGGCGAATCGACGTCGTGGACGAGGGCCGAGAGCGTCTGGGCCGGAGCACAGGCAGCAGTCGTCCTGCAGCGCGTCAGCAGGAACTCACGGCCGGTCGCCCTGGCGATCGCTGCCGCGAGTCTCGCGTCGTTACGACCCGCCGACATCACCGTCCGGTGGCCCTCGACCATCGCCATGCCCCGAACCGACGGCACTCTCCTCGCGTCCGTCGAAGCAGTCATCGACGCCCTCGAGTGGTCGGCGGCTCGCACCAAGCTCTCCGCGCGCGAGGAGATCACCGCGCAGCTCGAGTGGGCCTATGCTGCGCGCTCACTCACCCAAGCCGGTATGCCCGCGCAGGCCGCCGGCAAACGCGCGCCCTGGCGCACGTACTCCACCCACGCGCAGGCTCACGACGTGGCCCGCAAGGCCGCGTTGGGAGTCGTGTCGGGCGCTGCCAAGGTCTCGTCCTCCACGAAGAGCGCACACGAAGCTGCGGGGTTGCTCTCGGTCTGGTCCGGTGCGGCTGCGGTGGCCGAGCAGCTCGGCGAACCGCTGCGTCCGCTTCCCGGACTCTCCGCCTGATGGGTCGTTCACCACGACCTACGATGCGTCCCATGCGGACCCGCGCCCACGCCACCGTCCTCGCGGCCGCGCTCGTTCTCCCCGCGGGATGCTCCTCGGGCTCGTCGACATCGTCGCCGTCGGCCACCTCGGCGAGCAGTCACTCCTCCTCCGAGTCGAGCACCACACCGAACTCGCAGGCTCCCTCCGGTTCGGGCACTTCCTCGATCCCCGCGCCGAAACCGGTCACCGGCAGGCCCGCCACGATCACCATCGGTGCCTCCGGTGACCTCATCGCCCACGCGAGCACCGTCGCGCAGGCGCGAGCGGCCGCGGGAGGGCGGGGCTACGCCTTCGCCCCTTCTTCGCAGCCCTCAAGCCGACGGTCGGGGCCCCGACGATCTCCATCTGTCAGATGGAGAATCCGCTGTCGCGCACGAACACGGATCTTTCGGTCGAGTACAGCTTCAACGCGCCACGCGAGTTCGCTACAGCGACGCGATCAATGGGCTTCGACGGGTGCAGCACGGCCAACAACCACACGTGGGACCGGGGCCAGAAGGGCATGGAGGAGACGCGCGAAGTCCTCGCGGCCAACCATCTCAAAGCCTCCGGCCCCGGGACGAAGGCGGGCGAGAAGGGCCAGCCCGTGTTCTACGAGGCCAACGGTCTGAAGGTCGCGCAGCTGTCGTACAGCTACAGCCTCATCAACGCTGTCGGCGACCAGTCGAGCGTGCCGAAGGAAGCGCCTTGGTTGAAGGACGCCATGTGGTTCACACGCACGTCCAAGGGCGTCGTCAAGGATGCCGCCGCAGCGCGCGCCCAGGGCGCGGACCTCGTGCTCGTCTCCATGCACTGGGGTTATGAGTACGAAGGGGTCAACGCTCAGCAGAAGCAGGTGACGGCGGAGCTGATGCGCTCTGGCCAGGTCGACTGGATCATCGGCAACCACCCGCACGTCGTACAACCCTGCGACAAGGTGAACGGTCGCTATGTGACCTACTCGCTCGGCAACTTCTTCAGCGGGCAGATCGCGGCGATCAAGCCAGGAACCGCCGAGCGAGCGTTCGCCGCCGTGACCTTCGAGCGGGACGCAGCCGGCAAGTGGAAACAGTCGATGACGTTCCAGCCGACCTACCAGAACCAGACGACGCGACACGTGGAACTGGCGAGCCCGACCTCGAACGCCGACTCCTACCGCAAGACAGTCAGGACGATGGGTCTCATGGGCTGCGACGCGAAACCGGCGAGCTGAACCGTCAGACGAGCCCGAACTGGTGCGCTGTGTCGTAGCCGATCTTGACCACGAACGCGCCCACGACGAGCACGAAGACGACGCGGACGAACCCGGCACCCTTCGACACGGCCGTGCGCGCGCCGACGTAGCCGCCGGCGAGGTTGGCCAGCCCGAGCACGAGCCCGACCTTCCACATCACCGCTCCGGCGGGGATGAAGACGACGAGGGATGCCAGGTTGGTGGCGAAGTTCGCGAGCTTCGCCTTGGCCGACGCCTCGAGGAAGCGGTATCCGAGCAGGCTCACGAGGGCGAAGACGAAGAAGCTGCCCGTGCCGGGGCCGAGAGCGCCGTCGTAGAAACCGACGCCGAGCCCGATGGCCGCAGCCGTGCCGTAGTGACGGCGCGTTCCGGCGTGACGCAGGTTCTCGAGCTGACCCATGGACGGCTTGAGGAGGGTGTAGGCACCCACGCAGACGAGCACGACGAGGATGATCGGGTTGAAGGCCGAGCGCGGGATGTGGCTCGCGACGGCGGCGCCTGCCACCGAACCGGCAAACGAGAAGCCCGCCAGCGGTAGGGCTATGCGCAGGTCAGGTTTGACTCGGCGCAGATACGTCGCGGAACTCACCGACGTGCCGCAGATCGAGCCCAGCTTGTTCGTCGCGAGCAACTGTGCCGGGGCAGCGTGCGGAAACGCGACCATGAGAGCGGGCAACTGCACGAGCCCGCCACCGCCGACGACGGCGTCGATCCAGCCGGCGCAGGCAGCAGCCAGGCCGAGCAGGACGAGGGTCATCAGCTCCGGGTCGTTCACCACGACATCGTCGTGCAGCCACTCGGCTGCGGCAACTCGGTCTCACGTGCGACGCGGCCGGGTCTCCACACGCACGAGGGCCCCGACATCGGCGCCGGGGCCCTCGTGGGCGAGAAGGAGGGCGCGGATCAGCCGCGGACGTCCGTGACGACGGCCTGCGTCAGCTCTGCAAGGGGGACGTCACGCTTGTCGCCGCTGCGGCGGTCCTTCACCTCGACGACGCCGTCGGCCAGGCCGCGGCCGAGCACGACGATCGTCGGCACGCCGATGAGCTCGGCGTCCTTGAACTTCACGCCGGGGCTCACCTTCGGGCGGTCGTCGTACAGCACGTCGAGACCCTGTGCCTCGAGGTCGGCGACGACCTTCTCGGCCTGCTCGTAGACGGAGGCGTCCTTGCCCGTGGCGACGACGTGCACGTCGAACGGCGCGATGTGGCGCGGCCAGATGAGGCCGAGCTCGTCGAGGTTGCTCTCGGCGATGGCGGCCACCGCGCGCGAGACGCCGATGCCGTAGGAGCCCATTGTCACCGTGACGAGCTTGCCGTTCTCGTCGAGCACCTTGAGACCGAGGGCCTCGGCGTACTTCGTGCCGAGCTGGAAGATGTGCCCCATCTCGATACCGCGTGCGAGCGTGAGCGGCCCGGAACCGTCGGGCGCCGGGTCGCCTTCCTTGATCTGCGCGGCCTGGATCGTGCCGTCAGCGGTGAAGTCACGGCCGTGCACGAGGTCGATGACGTGCTTGCCGGCTTCGTCCGCGCCGGTCACCCACGCCGAACCCTCGGCGATGCTCGGGTCGAGCAGGTAGCGGATGCCGCTGCTGTTCGACTCCCCCAGGACGCCCGGGCCGATGTAGCCCTTGGCCAGCATCGGGAAGGTGGCGAAGTCCTTCTCCTCGAAGGCCTCGACGTCGGCCGGCGACACCTGCGCCTCGAGACGCTTGGCGTCGACCTCGCGGTCACCGGGCACACCGATGGCCAGGGGTTCACGCGTGCCGTCGGGGTGGACGAGCATGACGAGGACGTTCTTGAGCGTGTCGGCGGCGGCCCACTCACGGCCGTCCGTGCGCGGATGGTTCGCGTTGAGGGCCGCGACGAGCGTGTCGATCGTCGGGGTGTCAGGTGTGTCCTCGACATGCGCGGCGCCGGCGGTCACCTCGATGGGCTCGGCCTGCGGCACGACGACGGCCTCGACGTTGGCGGCGAATCCCCCGGGGCTGCGCACGAAGGTGTCCTCACCGTGCGGGCTGACGGCGAGGAACTCCTCCGAGGCGCTGCCACCCATGGCGCCGGAGTCGGCGTGGACGGCGACGTACTCGAAGCCGAGGCGGTCGAAGATCTTGACGTACGCACCGCGGTGCTTGAGGTAGTTCTCCTCGAGGCCCTCGGGCGTGTGGTCGAACGAGTAGGAGTCCTTCATGATGAACTCGCGTCCGCGCAGCAGACCGGCGCGGGGACGCGCCTCGTCGCGGTACTTCGTCTGGATCTGGAACAGGATCGTGGGCAGTTCCTTGTAGCTCGAGAACATGTCCTTCACGGTGACCGTGAACATCTCCTCGTGCGTGGGGCCGAGCAGCATGTCGACGCCCTTGCGATCGGCGAGGCGGAACAGGTTCGGGCCGTACTCCTCCCAACGACCCGTGGCCTCGTAGGGCTCACGCGGCAGGAGGGCGGGGAAGCTCAGTTCCTGACCACCGATGGCCTCCATCTCCTCGCGGACGATGGCCTCCACCTTGCGCAGCACCTTGAGGCCCAGCGGCAGCCAGGTGTAGATGCCGGGGGCGGCGCGACGCACATAGCCCGCGCGCACGAGCAACTGGTGACCCGGCAGCTCGGCGTCCGAAGGGTTCTCGCGAAGCGTTCGCAGGAACAGGTTGGACATGCGCTGTGCCACGTTGGCTCTCCTCGATCTCGGGTGACGAGCCCACCTACGGGGCAATCGTCATACCGGCCAATGATAGTCGGCCAGAACCCCCGAAACTCACCGCCTCCGCTGCCATGATGGCGGTATGCAGATCAACCTTCGCCACAACCCCTCGTTCGCCGTGGCCCGCATGTTCCTCGCGCCCGGAGAGCCCGTCCAGGTCGAGTCCGGCGCGATGATGGCGCACTCCCCCGGCGGGCAGATCTCGAGCAAGGCAGCGGGCGGCGTCATGCAGGGCCTGAAGCGCTCCGTGCTCGCCGGTGAGTCATTCTTCACCACCACCTACACGGCGCCCCAGAACGGGGGTTGGGTCGACGTTGCCGGCGTCTTGCCCGGCGACATCCTGCCGATCGAGATGCGCCCCGACCGCCCGTTCTTCGTGGCTCGCGGCAACTGGATGGCGAACAGCTACGGCACGGAGATCTCCTCGAAGTTCGGCGGCATGGGCAACCTCTTCGGTGGTGAGGGCGGCTTCGGTCTGCAGGCCAGCGGCGAGGGTCTCGTCCTCCTGTCCGTCTACGGTGCCATCGACATCGTTGACCTGCAGCCCGGCGAGCAGGTCGTCATCGACACGGGCCACGTCGTCGCGTACGACCTCAACATGCAGTTCCGCACCCGCCGCGCCGTCGAGGGCAAGTCGATCCAGTCGATGAAGTCCGGTGAGGGTCTGGTGTTCGACTTCGTCGGCCCCGGCCGCGTCTACCTGCAGTCGCGTAACCCGTCGGCGTTCGCCGCGTGGGCGTCCAGCATCGCCCCGAGCGGCAACCAGTCCGGCGGCCTCGGGGGCGTCTTCAACGCCTTCAACTGACGGCGCACTCGACGCACGACGAGGGCGCGCACCCTTCTAGGGGTCCGCGCCCTCCGTGCGAACAGCACGCTCGCCCGCGTCGCCCCAGTAGAGTCGCCACGTGCCCAACAATCCGCACGACCGACTCGCGTCCCCGGCTCCCCTCGTCCTGCGGGGTCGACGCTTCGACGCGCGACAGCCGGCCGTCATGGCGATCGTCAACCGCACCCCCGACTCCTTCTACGCGGGCAACCGACACTCGGATCTCGACGACGCCCTGACCGCGCTCGACACGGCGGTCTCCGAGGGCGCGGACATCATCGACGTCGGCGGAGTACGGGCAGGCGGCGAGGGTGCGTGGGTGAGTGCGGAGGAGGAGACGGACCGGGTTCTGCCCTTCCTCCTCGAGGCCCGGCGGCGTCATCCCGACGTGGTGCTGTCGCTCGACACGTGGCGCTCCGAGGTCGTCCTCGCCTGCGCCGACGCGGAGATCGACCTCGTCAACGACACCTGGGCCGGGCACGACGGTGAGCTCGCCACCGTCGCGGCCCGAATCGGGGCAGGCATCGTGTGCAGTCACACGGGCGGGCTGCCCCCGCGCACGGACCCCGTCGCCATCACCTACGGCGACGACGAGCTCGACGTTGTGGACGACGTCGTGCAAGCCCTCGCCGTGGAGGCGGACCGAGTGCGCGCTGCGGGTGTGCCGGACGAACGCATCCTGCTCGACCCGACGCTCGACTTCGGCAAGACGACCCGCCACTCCCTCACGGTGCTACGCCACAGCGCCGACGTCGTCGCGCTCGGCCTGCCGGTCATGCAGGCCATCTCACGCAAGGACTTCGTCGGGGAGAGCCTCGACCTGCCGGCCGACGAGCGGCTCGAGGGGTCGCTCGGGGCCACCGCCGTCGCGGCGTGGCTCGGTGTGACTGTCTTTCGTGCTCACGACGTGCGTGCGACGCGAAGGGTGCTGGACATGGTGGCCTCGATCCGCGGCGATCGACCGCCTGCCCGCGCCGTCCGTGGTGAAGCGCCCGACGGCGTGGAGGCAACGCTGCTGCGTCACCCGCGGGGCTGAACGACGCAGCCCTAGGAGCGGCTCTCTCTAGCCGCGGCCGCCCCGAGCAATCGCGACGCTCGAGCGGATGAGCGGCCACTGCAGCGGAAGACGTGCCACGCTCAGGGCGCGCTGCACCTCACGCTGCGGCGTGCTGCCACGGCGCGTGATGCGCGAGTGCGCCTGACGCGCCATCTCGACGTTGGCGGGGAACACAGCCACGAGCAGAGCAGCCGACGCGGCGCCTGCAACCTCACGGGTGCGCGGCGTGAGCATCCCTGCTGCACAGGCCAGTTCGGCGACACCACTCACATAGACGAGCTCACGACGTCGCGGCAGTTGCTTCGGCACTATGCCCTCGAACACCTGAGGCTTGACGAGGTGGATGACGCCGGAGACGACGTACGCGCCGACAAGGCCCCGCGCCACCGGCGTGAGGTGAGTGATGTTCGCTCGCAAGTCCATGACGATCTCCTAGAGGATGACGGTGGCGAAAGTGCCCACGCGCTCGAAGCCCGCCGTGAGGTAGGCACGCAGCGCCGGGAGGTTGTAGTCGTTGACGTAGAGACTCACGGTATCCGCATGAGCCTGCTCGACGAGGTCGGCGACGGCGGCCATGCACGGTGCGGCGAGACCGCGCCCTCGATGGCTCGGCGCCACCCAGACGCCCTGGATCTGCGCCACGCCCGACGCGAGCGAGCCTACGTCCGCCTTGAACACGATCTCCTCACCTTCGGTGACGACGTAGGTGCGCTCCTGCTCGACGAGACGTGCGATGCCGGCGCGGTACACCGCGTCGCTGCCGACGTACGGGCGGTACCCGATCTCCTCGGTGAACATCGCAGCGGCAGCGGGAACGAGAGCGTCGAGGTCGTCACGCCGTGCCGGGCGGACGCGCCGGTCGGGAGTGACCCCGGTCTTCTCTCGCGCCGAGCGCGACGCCAACATGAGAGGTTGCTCGGGCCGGTAGGACATGGGCTCACCGAAGGAGCCACGCAGGTGGTTCCACAGGGCAAGCGTCTGGTCGGCCGGACCGAAGAGCGAGGCAAAGCGCCGCTTGCCGCGCCGAAGGCGACTCGCGTACCGGGCGACGTCCTCGGACGCGAGGTTCACCGGCACGACGTTGGCCGAAGCCCACACCATCGAGCGCAACGGCGAGCCGCCGAGACCGAAGGCCACTCCCCCGGCGCCGAGCAGGCCTTCGTCGAGACGTGCGGCGACGAAGACGTTGTGGACGCGGTCGAGGTCGCACAGCGCACGGGCGTCGTCGACGTCGGCCGCACTGAGCGTCCGAACGCCGGAGGTGCGCAGCATGAGGGGCGTCAGCTGACGGAGACCGAGGGCGCGCCGCCCTCGGCGTCCTCGCCCATCTCCTCGGCGATGCGCATGGCCTCTTCGATGAGGGTTTCGACGATCTGCGACTCGGGCACCGTCTTGATGACCTCACCCTTGACGAAGATCTGGCCCTTGCCGTTACCGGAGGCGACGCCGAGGTCGGCCTCACGGGCCTCGCCCGGACCGTTGACGACGCAGCCCATGACGGCGACGCGCAGCGGCACCTCCATGCCTTCGAGGCCCTTCGTCACCTGCTCGGCGAGCGTGTAGACGTCGACCTGCGCACGGCCACAGCTGGGGCAGCTCACGATCTCGAGCTTGCGCGGCTTGAGGTTGAGCGACTGCAGGATCTGGTTGCCGACCTTGACCTCTTCGACCGGCGGGGCCGACAGGCTGACGCGGATCGTGTCACCGATGCCGCGCGAGAGCAGGGCGCCGAATGCGGTGGCGGACTTGATCGTGCCCTGGAAGGCGGGGCCGGCCTCCGTGACGCCGAGGTGGAGCGGCCAGTCGCCGCGCTGGGCGAGCATCTCGTAGGCGCGCACCATGACGACGGGGTCGTTGTGCTTGACCGAGATCTTGAAGTCGTGGAAGTCGTGCTCCTCGAAGAGGCTCGCCTCCCAGACGGCCGACTCGACGAGCGCCTCGGCGGTCGGCTTGCCGTACTTCTCGAGCAGACGCTTGTCGAGCGAGCCGGCGTTGACGCCGATGCGGATGGAGACACCCGCGTCCTTCGCCTCCTTGGCGATCTGCTTGACCTGGTCGTCGAACTTGCGGATGTTGCCCGGGTTGACGCGCACGCCTGCACAGCCCGCCTCGATGGCGGCGTAGACGTACTTGGGCTGGAAGTGAATGTCGGCGATGACGGGGATCTGCGCCTTGCGCGCAATGGCGGGCAGCGCCTCCGCGTCGTCCTGGCTCGGGCAGGCCACGCGCACGATGTCGCAACCAGACGCCGTGAGCTCGGCGATCTGCTGGAGCGTGGCGTTGATGTCCGTCGTCGGCGTCGTCGTCATCGACTGCACGGAGATGGGTGCGTCACCACCGACGTCGACCTTGCCGACCTTGATCTTGCGGGTCTTGCGGCGGGGCGCGAGGACAGGTGCGGGGGCCGAGGGCATCCCAAGAGAAACCGGCATGCCCCAATCCTAAGCCTGCCGACAGGATGCCCGCTCCCCGCCGGCTGGGAATCGCCTCTGCCCGGCGGACGTTGGCCCGAACGTGACGACCCCTCAGCCGCTGATGCGTCTGTACCCGGTGCGTGAGCGCTCGGAGCAGCGCGTCGACGGGATGCTCGGGCGCTTCTCCTTCCCGTTCGCGGGCAACTTCGACCTCGCCAGGTACGCGCACGGCGCACTCCTCGTGCACAACGACGACATCATTGATCCGGGCGGTGGCGTCGACCCGCACCGCCACAGCGAGATGGAGATCGTCACGTGGGTCGTCGAGGGCGAGGTACGCCACACCGACACCGCCGGGCACACCGCGCACCTCACCGCAGGCACGATGCAGCGCATGAGCGCGGGCACCGGCATCCTGCACTCCGAACTCAACCCGAGTGACTCAGACCCCGCGCGCGTCGTTCAGATGTGGGTGCCGCCGGACACCCCGCGCCTTCGCCCTGCCTACGCGCAGCGCCACCTGAGTGACGCGCTCGACGAGGCCGCGCAGGAGGGCCGTGCCGTGACCGCGCTGTCCGGGCGTGAGGGCGAGGAGCCGGGACTTGGCATCGCCAACCACTGGGTGGCCCTCGACATCGCCAGAGTTCTACCGGGTCGCGAGGTCTCGTTTGCTGCCGCGCCGCACACGCACCTCTACGTCACGCGAGGCGCACTCGAGGTGAGGGCCGACCACGTCGACACCTCGATCGAGGCGGGCGAGGGTGATGCCGTGCGCGGCTCGTGGACCGGCGCCCTCACGGCGCGTTCGGCGAGCGACGACGTCACCGAGGTGCTCGTCTGGCGGATGCACGCCAACTTCTGAGCGGTACGTCCCGATCAGTTGAACGTGATCGGCTTGACGACGTCGGCGTAGATGAGCAGCACCGACATGCCGATGAGCAGGATCGAGACGGCGTACGCGATGGGCAGAGCCTTCGTCACGTCGGCGTAGACCGGCCCGGTGATCCCACGAGCACGGGCGATGGGGCGCTTGATCGCCTCCCACAGGGCACCCGCGATGTGGCCACCGTCGAGGGGCATGAGCGGGATGAGGTTGAAGACGAAGAGCGCCAGGTTGAGCGAGGCCAGGAGATTGAGCAGCAAGAGCACCTTTTGCCCGAGCTCCACCTGCTTCGACTCCGCCACATCACCGGCGATTCGCGTGACACCGACGACGGAAATCGGCCCGTTCGGGTCGCGCGCCTCGTCACCGAACGCCGCCTTGGCAACGCCCTGCATCTTGGAGGGAATGTTGAGCACGACGCCGGCGGTCTGCTTGAGGCTCTCGCCGAGCATCGGCACGGCGGCCGCCGGGTTGTCGCGCTGAAGGGTGACCTGCCCGATCGACAGCCCGACGAATCCGGCGTCGACCATGACGTCCTTGCCGGTGGCGTCGGTGACGGGGTCGCCCTTTCCGTCGAGCTTGACGACCTTCGTCGTCTTCGGGGTGACGGTGAGCGTGACGTTCTTGCCGTCACGCTCCACGACGAACGGAATGGGCTTGTCGCCATTTTCCCGAATGACGCGCGTGGCGTCGCGATTGCTCGAGACCTTCTGACCGGCGACGGAGACGATCTCGTCCCCGAGCTTGATGCCGCTCGAGGCGGCCGGTGCTTCCTGACCGGCGGGGCACTCCGCGCCGTCGGCGACCTTCGTCAGACACGTGGTGAGCGAGGTCACCTTGGTTCCGGCGAGCTTGGGCATGCCGACGCCGGAGACCATGACGACGAGCACGACGGCGGCGATGACGAGGTTCATGAACGGCCCGCCGAACATGACCGTGACCTTCTGCCATGTCTTGAGCTTGTAGAACACCCGGTTCTCGTCGCCGGGGCGCATCTCCTCGTACGACTGCTCACGCACCTCGTCGGCGAGTTGGGTGAAGCGGCCGGTCGACGAAGCCCGCACGGTGCCTTCGGGATCGCCCGCCTTCGGTGGATACATACCGATCATGCGCACGTAGCCACCGAGCGGAATGCCCTTGATGCCGTACTCGGTCTCCTTTCCGTGGCGCGACCAGATGGTCGGGCCGAAGCCGATCATGTACTGCGGCACGCGCACGCCGAACTTCTTCGCGGGCAGCATGTGCCCGCATTCGTGCAGGGCGATCGAGAGCGCGACGCCCGCAACCATGAAGAGCACACCGGCGAGGAACAACATCAGCGGGCCACCTTGTCGATTGCATCGTGGGCTGCGGCTCGTGCCCACATCTCGGCGGCGAGGACGCCGTCGACGTCGAGTTCACCACTCGTTGCTGTGTGTTGCCCGACGACCTTCTCCACGGTGTCGACGATGTCGAGGAACCCGATGCGCCGATCGTGGAAGGCCTCGACGCACTCCTCGTTCGCGGCGTTGTAGACCGCCGGATAGGTAGCCCCGGCGGCGCCGACCTCACGAGCGAGGCGCACGGCGGGGAACGCCTCGTCGTCGAGGGGTTCGAAGGTCCAGTTCATGGCCTTGGTCCAGTCGATCGGCGTTTCGACGTCAGGGATGCGGTGCGGCCAGTCGAGCCCCATGGCGATGGGCACGAGCATCGTCGGCAGACCGAGTTGAGCGACAACCGCGCCGTCGTGGAACTCGACCATCGAGTGGATGTACTGCTGGGCGTGCACGACCGTCTCGACCCGCTCGATGGGGATGTCGAAGAGCAGGTGCGCCTCGATGACCTCAAGGCCCTTGTTGACGAGGGTGGCCGAGTTGGTCGTGATGACCCTGCCCATGGCGAAGTTGGGGTGTTTGAGCGCCTGCTCGGGCGTGACGTCGCCGAGTTGCTCGCGCGTCATGCCGCGGAAGGGGCCGCCGCTGGCGGTGACGACGAGCTTGCGCACCTCGTGCGCGGCGCCGGAGGTGAGCGACTGTGCGATGGCCGAGTGCTCGGAGTCGACCGGAACGATCTGTCCGGGCTTCTCGAGCTTCTTGACGATCGGGCCGCCAACGATGAGCGACTCCTTGTTCGCGAGCGCCAACGTGCTGCCCGCTTCGAGCGCGGCGACGGTGGGGCGCAGGCCGATGGAACCGGTGATGCCGTTGAGGACGACGTCGGCTCCGACACCGGCCGCGCGGACGGAGGCGTCGTCGCCGACGACGACACGGCTGACCGCGCGCTTGCCCGTCGCCTGGGCGGCATCGGCGATGAGGCTCTCGAGCTTCGCCCGGTCACCCGCTGCGATGCCGACGAGTTCGACGTCGAACTCGACGGCCTGCTGTGCGACGAGCTCGAGGTCGCGTCCGCCCGCGCTGAGCGCGACGATGCGGAAGCGCTCGGGGTTGGCCCGGACGATCTGGCACGCCTGAGTGCCGATCGAGCCGGTGGAACCGAGGAGGGAGACGGTGCGCTGCGTTGTCACGTCGTCCATTGTGACGGACGGCTCCGACAATCCCCCACCGACGATGCTGACGCCTGCCGTCCGCGCACCACCGATTTCGAGGCTCACACTTTCCATATCGGAAAGTCAGGGGTGAACTTTCCACCATGGAAAATCACATGGAAGCTCAGGAAGCCCTTCGGGACGTGCAGCCGACGCGTGAGCGCACGGCCGATCGTCTCGTCACGCCGCGCTGGTACCACCCCACGCTGGGCCTTGCCGTTGCCGCCGTGTGCCTCGCCGTGGGTCTCGGCACGTCGCCCACCGGCGTGGCGGTCATGCTCGTGGTGTGCCTTCTCGCCGCAGCGACCATGGGCGCTCTGGTGCGGACCTACCGCGATCGAACGAACGTGTGGGTCGGTCCCGCCCAGGCACGCGGCTCGGCGCGACACTGGTGGATCGGCTACGTCGTCGTCCTCGTCGAGTGCATGGCTGTAGCCGTTTTGCGCGGCGCGTTCGACTGGAGTTACGGCGTGAACGTCGTCGCAGCGGCGGTCGCGTTCGTTGCCACGGTCGTCATGGGACGACGAGTCGACGAGGCTCTGCGTGACGGGATCCGTTCGGGCGGCGTGCAGGCGGCGTCGCGTTGAGCGCTGTAACGCCGGCGTTCGACGAGGTGGTTCACGCGCCGATCCGGTTGCGCATCTGCGTCATGTTGGCGCCGGTCGCCAGCGCGGGGTTCCAGGGTCTGCGCGAGGATCTGGACGTGGCGGACAGCGTGTTGAGCAAGCACCTGAAGACGCTCTCGGAGGCGGGCTACGTTTCGCTGCGCCGCGAGGGTGCGAAGGGCAAGCGGCCGACGACGTGGGTGACGCTGACGAAGGCGGGCCACCAGGCCCTGAACGGCCACCTCGCGGCCCTGGAGCAGCTGGCAGCCCAAGCCTCGACTGGCACATCCGCGACATCGTCAACGCCCTGACCGCGAACAAGATGACCACGGCAAAATAGCCAGCCGAAGAACGGAAGCCGCAACACTCTTCGGAAACAGCACCACGCTGGAAGCGGACCCGTCGAGCGACTGAGTGAGCGAACCGACCGCCGAGCTTGCGAGGCGGAAGGTCGCTCACTCAGTCGCGAAGACGCCCGAAGCGCCGTCGCACCGAGACAGGCCCCCTAGGGCCTGGCCGGAAGACGGCGCAAGGGAGGACTCAGCACTCGATGACGTTCACCGCGAGCCCGCCGCGGGCCGTCTCCTTGTACTTGATGCTCATGTCGCGGCCGGTTTCGCGCATCGTCTTCATGGCCTGGTCGAGGCTGACGGTGTGTTTGCCGTCGCCGCGCTTGGACAGGCGCGCGGCGTTGATGGCTTTGACCGCTGCGATGGCGTTGCGCTCGATGCAGGGGATCTGCACGAGGCCGCCAACGGGGTCGCACGTGAGGCCGAGGTTGTGTTCGATGCCGATTTCGGCGGCGTTCTCGACCTGTTCCGGGTTTCCGCCGAGAACTTCGCAGAGCCCTCCGGAGGCCATGGCGCAGGCGGAGCCGACCTCGCCCTGGCAGCCGACCTCGGCGCCGGAGATGGAGGCGTTCTCCTTGAAGAGGATGCCGATGGCGGCGGCGGTGAGCATGAAGCGCACGATGCCGTCGTCGTCAGCGCCACGCACGAAGGTCGTGTAGTACTTCAGCACCGCGGGGATGACGCCCGCGGCGCCGTTCGTCGGTGCGGTGACGACGCGGCCGCCGGCGGCGTTCTCCTCGTTGACGGCCATGGCGAACAGGTTGACCCAGTCCATGATGTCGAGCGGGTCGACGTGGTCGCCGGGGCCGACCTGGGCGTTGAGGGCGCGACGGATCGCGGGGGCGCGGCGCGGGACCTTGAGGCCGCCGGGCAGCGTGCCCTCGGTGGAGAAGCCGTTCTCGATGCACTGGTCCATGACGGACCACAGGTGCAGCATGCCGGCGCGCACCTCGTCGGCGGAGCGCCACGCGAGTTCGTTGCGCAGCATGACGTCGCTGATCGACAGACCCGTGCGCTCACACACGGCGAGCAGTTCCTTGCCGGTGGAGAAGGGGAACTCGACCTGCGTCGTGTCCTGGACGACGCGGTCGGCGCCGAGGGCGTCCTCGTCGACGACGAAGCCGCCACCGACGGAGTAGTAGACGCGCTCGACGAGAGTGTTGCCGGCGTCGTCGAGGGCGCGGGCGATCATGCCGTTGGGGTGGCCGGGCAACGTCTTGCGACGGTGCAGCACGAGGTCTTCGTCGTCGAGCGGAAGCTCGCGCGTGCCGCCCAACATGATGCGGTGCGACTCCTTGACCTCACGGAAGCGGTCGTCCGCAATGTCGGTGTCGACCGTCTCCGGGTCCTCCCCCATGAGTCCGAGGACGACGGCCTTGTCGGAACCGTGGCCGTGGCCCGTCTGCCCGAGCGAGCCGCAGAGTTCGACCTGCACTCGGGCCGCGTCGTCGAAGTGGCCTTCGCTTCGCAGGACGTCGAGGAAGCGTGCGGCTGCCCTCATCGGGCCGACGGTGTGTGAGGAGGAGGGCCCGATTCCGATCGAATAGAGCTCGAATGCGCTCAGTGCCATGCGTCACCATCCATCATGCGGACAGATTGGCACACATCTCGGGCGGATTCCCAGTTGAGACGAATCACGAGGCAATCGGCCTCGCCGCAGGCGAGCCGGTAGGCTCGACGACATGACCTCAACAGATCGTGAATTCGACGTAATTCTCTTCGGCGCAACAGGATTCGTCGGGGAGCTCGTAGCCGCAGACCTGGCCGCCCACGCACCCGCCGGCACCCGAATCGCCCTCGCCGGGCGCACCCGCTCCAAAGTTGAGACGGTTCGTCAGAATCTTGGCGCGAACGCCGCGGGATGGGGCATCGTCGAGGCCGATTCGAACGACGAGGCGTCGCTGCGAGCTCTCGCCGAGAGCACCCGTGTCGTCATCTCCACCGTCGGCCCGTACGCGCGTTACGGCTTGCCCCTCGTCGGCGCCTGCGCCACCGCGGGCACGCACTACGTCGACCTCACCGGTGAGGTGCTCTTCGCCCGCGACTGCATCGACCACTACGACGAGGCGGCCCGGGCTTCGGGCGCCCGCATCGTTAATTCGTGTGGTTACGACTCGGTGCCGTCCGACCTGGCGGCCTTCCTCACCGCACAGACCGTTCGTGACGCCGACGACGGCGACCTCGGGGACACCACGGTCTACGCCTCGATGAAGGGCGGGATGAGCGGCGGCACCGTCGCCTCGGCCATTCAGCAGGCCGACGACATGGCCTCGCAGCCCGAACGCCGCAAGATCGCGGGCGACAAGTTCTCCCTCTCCCCCGATCGCGCCGCCGAGCCCGAGGGCGAGTACAAGGACTCGCTCAAGGTCGGTTACTCGGAGGACCTCGAGGCCTGGACTGCGCCGTTCGTCATGGCCTCGTACAACACGCGCATCGTGCGCCGCAGCAACGCCCTGTTCGGCCACGGATACGGCAAGACGTTCCACTACCGCGAGGTGATGAAGGCCGGAGCCGGCCTCAAGGGACGCCTGCGCGCCTACGCCATCGCGGGTGCCCTGGCGGGCGGTTTCGCGGCGCTGGGCAGCCAGAAGGCTCGCCCGATCGTGGAACGCCTCGTGCCCAAGCCGGGCAGTGGGCCGGACGAGAAGTCTCGCGTCAACGGCTTCTTCCGCATGGACCTGCGCACCACCACGACGACGGGCGCACGCTACCGCGGCGTCGTGGCGGCCCAGGGCGACCCGGGGTACAACGCCACCGTCGTCATGCTCGCCGAGGCCGCGCTCACGCTGGCCGAAGGCGACCTGCCGCAGCTGCCGACCGGCGCCGACGGCGGCGTGTTGACTCCTGCGGTCGCACTCGGCATGCCGTACGTCGAGCGCCTGCGCGCGCGTGACTTCACGCTCGAGGCGACGAAGCTTTCCTGACGCCCTCAGTCACCGCGGGTGCCGAGCACTCCGGACAGGGCGTCCAGCACGCCCGCGTCCTCGATCGTGCGCGGCACCTGCGGCGTCTCGCCGTCGGCCATCTGACGCATCGTCTTGCGCAGGATCTTGCCCGAGCGAGTCTTGGGCAGCGCCTGGACGACATCGACCGCACTCAGCGAAGCGAGCGCGCCCACCTCGTCACGCACCCGTGTGCGCAGTTCGTCCGCGAGGGCATCGATCTCGGCGTCACTGAACTCCCGTCCCGACTTCAACACGACGAGAGCGCGCGGCACCTGCCCCTTGAGCGGATCGGCCACACCGATGACGGCGCACTCGGCCACCGCGGGGTGGCCTGCGAGCGCCGCCTCCAGTGAGCCCGTCGAGAGCCGGTGGCCCGCGACGTTGAGCACGTCGTCGGTGCGGCCCATGATCCACACGTACCCGTCCTCGTCGATGTACCCGCCGTCACCGGTGAGGTAGTAGCCGTCGAAGGCGGCGAGGTAGGAGCTGACGTAGCGCTCGTCGTCCTGCCACAGCGTGGGCAGGGTGCCGGGCGGCAGCGGCAGCTTGATGCAGACGGCGCCCTCGGTGTTCGGTTCGAGCACCGTACCGTCGGGGGCGAGTACCTGGACGTCGTAGCCGGGGATCGGCTTGGTCGCCGAGCCCGGCTTGGCCTCGAAGGTCTCGATGCCCGTGGGGTTCGCCACGATCGGCCAGCCGGTCTCGGTCTGCCACCAGTTGTCGACGACGGGAACGCCGAGCTTCTCGTGCGCCCACGTGTAGGTGTCGGGGTCGAGGCGTTCGCCCGCGAGGAACAGCGTCCGAAGCGTCGAGATGTCTCGTTCGGCAAGGAGCTCCGCGTTCGGGTCTTCCTTCTTGATGGCCCGAATGGCGGTGGGGGCGGTGAACAGGCCCGCCACCTTGTGTTGCTCGATGACGCGCCAGAAAGCTCCGGCGTCGGGCGTGCCCACCGGCTTGCCCTCGTAGAGCACTGTGGCGAGGCCCGCGAAGAGCGGCGCGTAGACGATGTAGGAGTGCCCCACGACCCAGCCGACGTCGCTTGCCGTGAACCAGACGTCGCCGGTGCGCATGCCGTAGATGTTCGCCATCGACCACGTGAGCGCCACGGCGTGACCGCCGTTGTCGCGCACGATGCCCTTGGGGCGACCGGTGGTTCCGGAGGTGTAGAGCACGTAGAGCGGATCGGTGGCCTCGACGGCGACGCACCCGGCGGGCTGCACCGCGCCCGGCGCCATGACCTTCTCCCAGTCGAAGTCGCGCTCGCCCATCTCGGCCTCGTACTGCGGGCGCTGGACGATGACGCAATGGGACACCTCGTGCGTCGCCTTCTCGAGGGCGGCGTCCAGCATCGGCTTGTACTCGACGATGCGTGTGCGCTCGACGCCGCAGCTGGCCGACAGGACGACCTTCGGCTGCGCGTCGTCGATGCGGGCAGCGAGCTCGGATGCCGCGAAGCCACCGAACACCACGGAGTGCACGGCGCCGACGCGGGCGCACGCGAGCATCGAGATGACCGCCTCGGGGATCATCGGCATGTAGATGACGACGCGGTCGCCCTTCTCCACGCCGAGGGCCTGGAGCACACCGGCCGCACGGGCCACCTCATCGAGGAGCTGCGCGTACGTGAAGGTGCGCATGTCGCCGGTGACGGCGCTGTCGTGGATGAGCGCGAGCTCGTCGGCATTGCCTGCGATGACGTGACGGTCGAGCGCGTTGTAACAGGTGTTGAGCCGGGCCCCGGGAAACCAGCGGTAGAGCGGGGCGCTGCTCGAATCGAGCGCCTGCTTCGGCGGCGAGATCCAGTCGACGCCCCGGGCAGCCTCGAGCCAGAAACCCTCGGGGTCGTCGATGCTGCGCTGGTACGTCTCGGCGTAGGTCACATCGTTGTCGGCCATGAACACATCCTGCCCGCCGCCAACGGGTTACGCGTGAGTTCATCCCGACGTTTGTGCCAAGGTTGGCGCATGCTTCGCGAAATCCATTCGGCGGCCGAGCTCGACGAGGCCCTCGACGGTTCCGTCAGCCTCGACGGCTTCCGACTGCAGAACGTCGACCTGAGCGGTTCGGCGGGCACCCGCCTGCGCGAGGCGGCGGACCGCTTCGACGGCCTCGTCGTGCTGGGCGGTCAGGTACCGGGCGATCTCGCCATGGATCTCACGCGCCGGGGCGCCATCATCTTTCCGGCGGACCCCGGCGCGCCGGTGGACGCCTATCGTCACGCGCTCTACTCCCCCACCGAGCTGTACGACGGCCTGGAGCCGTCCGGGTACGAGGCGACTCCCGACGCCCGCGCCTACGCGTGGTTCGGTGACTGCGCGGCCCGTCACGACGCCTACGCGACGGCGCTACGAGCGCTCCACGACGACTCGATGCGCGACGCGCTCCAGGAGGCCCTCGACGGTCGGCGCACGGTCGGCATCATGGGTGGGCACGCGATGTCACGTGACGAGGCTGCCTTCCTGGAGATCGCGCACCTTGCGCGGCGTCTCGCGGACGCAGGCCTCGTCGTTCTGACCGGCGGCGGGCCGGGCGCGATGGAGGCGGCCAACCTCGGCGCCGCGGATCGCACGGGGCGACTCGACGAGGCCCTCGATGTCGTGGCGCAGGTGCCCTCGTTCCGCCCGGACATCGGCGCGTGGGCGAGCGCAGGATTCCGCGCGAAGGAGCTGCTCGGCTCGGGCGACGACCTGCGCAGCGTCGGCATCCCGACGTGGTTCTACGGCCACGAGCCTCCCAACGTGTTCGGTGATGCCATCGCCAAGTACTTCTCGAACGCGCTGCGCGAGGACGACCTCCTCGCGGGTTCGAACGACGCGGTCGTCGTCCTCGAGGGCGCAGCCGGCACGGTGCAGGAGATCTTCCAGAGCGTCACGCCGCTCTACTACGCCCCCGACGACGCGCCGCTGCCCGACCTCGTCCTGGTCGGGCAGCGGCAGTGGACCGAAATGGTTCCGGTGTGGCCGGCGCTCACAGCGCTGAGCGAAGGCAAGCGATTCGCCGAACACCTGCACCTCGTCGAGACGCCGGGTGAGGCGCTCGACATCGTGCTCGCGCGGGCCTGACGTGACGAGCGATCAGGCGAAGACGACGGTGCGGCGCCCGCGCAGCACCACGCGGTGTTCGACGTGCCACATGAGAGCACGCGCGAGCGCCATCGCCTCGAGTTCCTGACCCGCGGTCGACAGCTGGGCGGGCGGCATGCGGTGGTCGACGCGGCGGAAGTCCTGCTCGATGATCGGCCCCTCGTCGAGGTCTGCCGTCACGTAGTGCGCCGTCGCACCGATCACCTTGACGCCGCGCTCGTGCGCCTGCGTGTACGGCTTGGCGCCCTTGAAGCTCGGCAGGAGCGAGTGGTGGATGTTGATGACTCGCCCTGACAGACGCGCGCACAGGTCCTCCGAGAGCACCTGCATGTACCGCGCGAGCACGACCGTGTCGGCCTTCGTCTCCTCGATGATGCGCAGGAGCTCCGCCTCGGCCTGCGGCTTGGTCTCCTTCGTCACCGGCACGTGGTGGAACGGCAGCCCGTACCACTCGGCGACGCCCCGGAAGTCCTCGTGGTTGCTCACGATGGCGACGACGTCGATGGGCAGCTGTCCCGTGGAGACACGGAACAACAGGTCGTTGAGGCAGTGCCCCTGCCTGCTCACCATGAGCACGACCCGCTGACGTTCGCTGGCGTCGTGCAAACCGAGCGTCATGTCGAACTCCTCGACGACGCGCGCGAACGACTCCCGCACCGTCTCGACATCCGTGGGCTCCCCCTGGCGCGTGAGGTGCATACGCAGGTGGAACTCCCCCGACGTCGGGTCGGCGAACTGCTGGCTGTCGGCGATCGACAGGTCGTTCTCAAGCGCCACCCCGGAGACGGCATGCGTGATGCCGGTGCGGTCGGGGCAGCTGACGGTGAGGACGAACTCGCGTCCGGCTTCGCTCATGGGGTCTTCTTCGATCGATCTGACGAGGTTGCGGGTCCGCGTAACCTCGGCCCGGCTATGGCCGGGAAGGCGTCTCGCGAGCCTTCCTCAGCGCGGCTCGCGGGATGATCCGCGTGACTCAGGCCGTGATCGCGGCCAGCTGACCGCACGCGCCGTCGATGTCGGAACCGCGCGTGTCACGCACCGTCGTCGGGATGCCCCCGGCGCGCAGGCGCTCGACGAAGTTCTGCTCGACGCCCTTGCGCGACGCCGTCCACTTCGACCCCGGCGTCGGGTTGAGCGGAATCGGGTTGACGTGCACCCAGCCCTTGCCGCGCGCGTTGAGCTTCTTGGCGAGCAGGTCAGCGCGCCAGCCCTGGTCGTTGATGTCCTTGATGAGGGCGTACTCGATGCTGACGCGCCGGCCGGTGGTCTTGAAGTAGCGGTAGGCCGCATCCAGCGCCTCGTCGACGCTCCAGCGCGTGTTGATCGGCACGAGTTCGTTGCGCAGTTCGTCGTCGGGCGCATGGAGCGAGAGCGCCAACGTCACCGGGATGCCTTCCGCGGCGAGCTTGTCGATGGCCGGCGCCAGCCCGACGGTCGACATCGTGATGCCGCGCGCCGACATGCCGAGGCCCTCGGGGGCCGGGGCCGTGAGGCGCTTGATGGCGTCGATGGCGCGGCGGTAGTTGGCGAGCGCCTCCCCCATGCCCATGAACACGACGTTGCTCACGCGCAGCGGGTGCTCGCGGTCCTCCTCCTCGAGGCCGGGCAGTTCGCCGGAACGAAGGAGTCGGGCACCGGCGACGACCTGCTCGACGATCTCGGCCGTCGAGAGGTTGCGGGTGAGGCCCTCCTGGCCCGTGGCGCAGAAGGGGCAGTTCATGCCGCAGCCGGCCTGGCTCGAGATGCACATGGTGACGCGGCCCGGGTAACGCATGATGACGCTCTCGACGAGCGCACCGTCGTGGAGGCGGTGAACCTGCTTGAGCGTGTTGCCGCCGTCGGCGACGAGCGTCTTGACACTCGTGAGCAGCGGCGGCATGAGACCCGAGACGATCTCCTCGCGGCCGGCCTTCGGCAGATCCGTCATCTCGGCCGGGTCGGCGACGAACCGCTCGAAGTAGTGCGTCGAGACCTGCTTGGCGCGGAAGGCCGGAAGCCCGAGCTCCTTCGCGAAAGCCTGACGACCGGCGAGGTCGAAGTCCGCGAGGTGCTGCGGCGGCTTGCCGCGCCGCGGAGCAGTGAACGTCAGCTGCCCCGGCGCCGGCCGGGTTGTGGGGGTGGGAAGGTCAGTGGTCATCGAAGGTCTCCTTCGCGGGGATCACGCGGCGAACGCGGTGAGGACGGCCCACGTCACGGGCGCGGCGAGCACGAGCGAGTCGAGGCGGTCCATGAGGCCGCCGTGGCCGGGGATGAGGTTGCTCATGTCCTTGATGCCGAGGTCGCGCTTGATCATCGACTCGCACAGGTCGCCGGCCGTCGCGGCCACGACGACAGCCGAGCCGAGCAGGATGCCCACCCAGAAGGGAGCGTGGAGCACGAGCGTCACCGAGAGCACGCCCACGACGACGCAGCTCGCCCACGACCCGGCGAAGCCCTCCCAGGACTTCTTCGGGCTGACGGTAGGTGCCATCGGGTGCTTGCCGAACATGACGCCGGCGGCGTACCCGCCGATGTCGCTGCTGATCGTCACGAGGATGAAAACGATGATGCGGCTCACGCCGTCCGGAGCATGGAGGAGCATCATCGCGAACGACACGAGTGCCGGAACGTAGAGGGCGATGAACGCGGCCGCCGCCGTGTCGGCGGCGTCCTTGTTGGCGAGCGCCCCCCACAGGATGAACACGAGCACGCTGCCGACGAGCGCGGCCAGCATGGCCGACGGACCCATGACGTAGGCCGCCACGGGAATGACGGCCGCCGCGACGAGCGTCGGCGCCCAGGAGGGGCGGAAGTGGCCCGACGGCATGACCCGTAGCAGCTCGTGCGTGCCGATCACCGACGCCGTCGTCGCGAGGACGACGAACAGCTCCTTGCGGACGAACAGCGACACGAGCACGAGCCCGCCGAGAACGAGCGCAGCCAGCACTGCGGCCCGCAGGTCACGGCCGGCCTTGTTCTTCCTCGGAGCCGATGCGGGCGCAGCAACCGACCCCGCGCCGGGTGGCGGCGGGGTCGGTGGTGTTGCTGATGCAGGCATCGGGCTTTCGAGGACGAACTCGAGGTCAGACCTCGAGAAGCTCGGATTCCTTGCCCTTGAGGAGCGCGTCGATCGTGTCGACACGCTTCTTCGTCAGAGCGTCGAGGTCCTTCTCGGCGCGTGCGCCCTCGTCCTCGCCGATCTCCTTGTCCTTGACCAGCTTGTCGATGTCCTGGTTCGCCTTGCGGCGCACGTTGCGGACGCTGACGCGGCCGTTCTCGGCCTTGTCCTTGGCCATCTTGATGTAGTCCTTGCGGCGCTCCTCGGTGAGGGCGGGCAGGATGCAGCGGATCTGGTTGCCGTCGTTGCTCGGGTTCACGCCGAGGTCGGAGTCGCGCAGCGTCTTCTCGATCTCGGAGATGGCCGACTTGTCGAACGGAATGATGAGGATCGTGCGCGCCTCGGGCGTCTGGAACGACGCGAGCTGCTGCAGCGGCGTCGGAGCGCCGTAGTAGTCGACCGTCAGTCGGTTGAACATGGCGGCGTTCGCACGGCCGGTACGGATGGACGCGAAGTCCTCCTTGGCGGCGTCGATCGCCTTGTCCATCTTCTCCTCGGCCTCGAGGAGGATCTCGTCAATGTCCATGGCTTCGCTTCCGTTCGTCGTTTCTCTCGATCGCACGCCCGAATCAGGACGCGGCGACCAACGTTCCGATCTTCTCACCCTGCAGAGCGCGGGTGATGTTGCCTTCGCCTTCCATGCCGAACACGACCATGGGCAGCTTGTTCTCCATGCACAGGCTGAACGCGGCGGCGTCGACGATCTTGAGACCGCGCGCCAGGGCGTCCGCGTGCGTGACGGTGTCGAGCTTGACCGCCTCGGGGTTCTTGCGCGGGTCGTCGGAGTAGACGCCGTCGACGCCGTTCTTCGCGACGAGCACGGCGTCACAGTGCGTCTCGAGCGCACGCTGGGCGGAGACGGTGTCGGTGGAGAAGAACGGCATGCCTGCACCCGCGCCGAAGATGACGACGCGGCCCTTCTCCATGTGACGGATCGCGCGGCGCGGGATATACGGCTCCGCGACCTGCGTCATCTCGATGGCGGACTGCACGCGCGTCTCGATGTTCTCCTTCTCCAGGAAGTCCTGAAGAGCGAGGCAGTTCATCACGGTGCCGAGCATGCCGATGTAGTCGGCGCGGCTGCGGTCCATGCCCTTCTGCTGCAGTTCGGCACCGCGGAAGAAGTTGCCTCCACCGACGACGACCGCGACCTGGACGCCGGAGCGGACGGCCGGAGCGATCTGACGGGCGATCGCACGCACGACCTCCGGGTCGACGCCGACACTTCCGCCGCCGAAGACCTCGCCCGAGAGCTTGAGCAGCACTCGCGTGTAGGGGGTGCGCGTCTCGCCGGTGACCGGCTGACCGCTCGGAATGTCGCTCATTTCGCCTCCTGGCAGGCTCTCGGACATGCGTCGAGCAATACTTTCACACGCGTCACGGCCAGCGGAAACGAGCGTCACTCCCCCGGCACATAGGTGGCCCGCATGGCGCGGGAGGTTCCGGGCGCCAAGGTGACGGCGTTGTCGCGCACGTTCGCCGTTTCGATGCAGACGAAGCCCGGCCACGCGTCATCGGGGACGTCGCCCATGGCCGAGGCCTTCTCGATGTGCGGATTCCAGACGACGACGTCACCGCTGCCCTCGCGGGTCAACGTCAGCAGGCTGCGTGCGACGTCGTCACGCGACACCAGGCGCAACGGGGCGTCCTCGAGGTGGACGATCGAGTCGACCTCACCGTCGAACACGACGGCACCGTCCTGGGTGTGCGTGCGCCCTGTGAGCTGGTCGAGCACCGAGGCACCCTCGGCGCCCTCGACGGCGACCTGCCGCACGTCGGCGACCCTGAGGTAGGTGTGCAGGGCCGCCTCGACCGTGACGTCCACGGAGCCCTCGTTGACGGCGCCCAGCTCGAGGGCCAAGGCTTCCCCGAAGGTGACCACGTAGTGTGCCACGAGCCCCTCCGGCCAGCGGTCACCGCCCGGGGCACCCGCGACATCGGCGTGCGACAACTCGAAGTGCAACCGCACGGTCTCCGCATCGTCGTCCGCCTCCACGAGACGCCACGGCACCACACGCGCCGGACCGTGCGACGGCTTCATCTCACCCGAAACACCCGACCCGAACCACGGGAAACAGACCGGCACGCCACCACGGATCGCCGACGCGCCCGCCTTCGCAAGAGGGCTCATCCACAACATCTCCTCCCCACCGACCGGGACGAAACTCGTGACGTGGGCTCCGTGCAGCTGAACCACACACGACGAGCGGGTGCCGTCGACCCGCAGAGCATCGCCGCCGTCGAGGCCGTCGATGCGGGTGACAGAAGCGGGGAGCTCGGTGATGAAGTCGCTCATGGGGTCACGGTAACGGATGGGGTTGAGCACTGGGCATGACAAAGCCCGCTCCCTGCCGCGTGGGCTGGGAGCGGGCTGAGTCAGTGCGGTCACCAGTCAGACGCTATTTTTTCTGGCGTCTGACTGCGCACTCGGCTTCGGCCGCCGACGGAGCTCGCTAGCGCTCGCCACGTCGACAACCTTCGCCTCCTGCTTGTCAGACGCCGACCTTAAAGCGAAGGAAGCCCTTCACCTCTGCACCGGCCTCCTCGGCCACCTTGGCGACCGACTTCTTGGCGTCCTTGGCGAACGGCTGCTCGAGCAGCACGTTCTCCTTGAAGTAACCGTTGACACGGCCTTCGATGATCTTCGGCAGAGCAGCCTCCGGCTTGCCCTCCTCCTTGGCCGTGGCCTCCGCGACGCGACGCTCGTTCTCGACGACGTCAGCGTCGATCTCGTCACGCGTGAGAACCGAGGGGGAGAACGCGGCCGTGTGCATCGCGATGTCACGCAGCGTCGTCTCGTCGCCGGAACCGGCCACCAGAACACCGATCTGAGCCGGGAGGTCCGGGCTCGTCTTGTGCAGGTAGGAGACGACGACGTCGCCCTCGAGGCGACCGACGCGGTTGACGACGATCTTCTCGCCGATCGTGGCGTTGGCTTCGTTGAGGACGTCCTCGACGGTCTGGCCGTTCATGTCCGACTTGAGCAGTTCCTCGGCGTTCGTCGCCTTGACGGCAACGGCCTGCGCGAGGACCTGGTCGGCGAGGGTGATGAACTTGTCGCCCTTGGCGACGAAGTCCGTCTCGCAGTTGATCTCGACGAGGGTGCCGACGCCACCCTCGACCTTGGCCGTCACGAGGCCGTTGGAGGCCGAGCGGCCCTCACGCTTCGTGACGCCCTTGAGGCCCTTCACGCGAAGGATCTCGGTGGCCTTGGCCTTGTCGCCCTCAGCCTCGTCGAGAGCCTTCTTGACGTCCATCATTCCGGCGCCGGTTGCTTCGCGCAGCGCCTTGATGTCAGCGGCGGTGTAGTTCGCCATGTTTTTCGCTCCTCGGTGAGTCGAAAGAATGCTGTGGTGGTGCTCGGTCACCCGCCCGCCGTCACTCTGGTCGAGAGCGACGGCGGGCGGATGACGAAGCGGTGAAGGTCTGGAAAATCAGGCCTGCGAGTCGGCGATGGCCTGAGCCTGCTTCTCCTCGGCCTTGGCCAGAGCAGCGGCCTCGGCCGGGTCCTTCGTCGCGGCGGCGGCCGTCGAGTCAGCAGCTTCCTTAACGGACGTGGCGCCCGTCTCGGTGTCGGTCTTCGCAGCGGCGTCCTCGGAGGCGAGAAGCTCGCGCTCCCACTCGGCCATCGGCTCGTTGGTCGTGGCGGCGTCGCCCGACTTGCCCTGCGAGCGAGCCATGAGACCGTCGGCGACGGCGTCGGCGATGACGCGCGTCAGCAGCGTCACGGAGCGGATCGCGTCGTCGTTGCCCGGGATCTTGTAGTCGACCTCGTCGGGGTCACAGTTGGTGTCGAGGATCGCGATGACGGGGAGGCCGAGCTTGCGGGCCTCGTCAACCGCGAGGTGCTCCTTCTTCGTGTCGACGATCCACACGGCGGAGGGAACCTTGCTCATCTCACGGATACCGCCGAGGACGAGCTCGAGCTTGGCCTTCTCACGCGAGAGGAGCAGGAGCTCCTTCTTCGTGTAGCCGGAGCCGGCAACGTTGTCGAAGTCGAGGGTCTCGAGCTCCTTCAGACGCGTCAGGCGCTTGCTGATCGTCTGGAAGTTGGTGAGCATACCACCGAGCCAACGGTGGTTGATGTACGGCATGCCGACGCGGGTGGCCTGCTCGGCAATGGACTCCTGAGCCTGCTTCTTGGTGCCGACGAACAGGATCGTGCCGCCGTGGGCGACCGTCTGCTTGACGAACTCGTAGGCGTCGTTGATGTAGGTCAGCGACTGCTGCAGGTCGATGATGTAGATGCCGTTGCGCTCCGTCATGATGAAGCGCTTCATCTTCGGGTTCCAACGACGGGTCTGGTGTCCGAAGTGGACGCCGCTCTCGAGGAGCTGGCGCATGGTGACGACGGCCATGCCGAAGTCCCCTTTCATTTAGAGGTTTCAGTTCTTGCAGCCGGATTGCTGCCCTGGTGACCCGATCGACGGCCGCCGGCCCCATTCCCCTCGCAGAGGTTCACGGTGTCGGACTGCTGGACGTCGACCTCGCTTCACGCGCGGCCCGTTACCGGGTCGCGCCGTCGCAAAGAAGGTCACGCGAATTCGTCTCGTGAGCCTCGCTCCTCTTCGTCAACGCACCGGGGCGAGTGAACGCATCCGAACGTGGACACACAAGACGTGCCTCCAGCATACCGGTTGGGTTGCCCCGCCAAGAAATCGGCCCGAATGCCGGTCGGCTACGGTGAGGCGATGACCGGAAAGCGCTCTTCCATCACTGCTCCCGCGGGCGGAACGATCTTCGCCCGGATGACTCAGTTGGCCACCGAGACCGGCGCGGTCAACCTCGGCCAGGGCTTCCCCGACTCCGACGGCCCCGCCACGGTGCGCGACACCGCGATCGAGGCGATCAACGGTGGCCACAACCAGTATCCGCCGGCGCGGGGCACCGGCGAACTGCTCGCCGCCATCGCCCGGCACCAGCAGCGGTGGTACGGGATCGAGCTCGACCCGGCGTCCGAGATCCTCGTGACGACCGGCGCCACCGAGGCCATTGCGGCGTCGGTGCTTAGCCTCGTCTCCCCCGGCGACGAGGTCGTCATGTTCGAGCCGTACTACGACTCGTACGCTGCCATGGTGGAGCGCGCCGGCGGTGTGCGCCGAACGGTGCCGCTCCGTTTCCCCGACTTCGCCGTCGACGAGGCCGCCCTCGAAGCGGCCTTCAGCGAGCGCACGGCCGTCGTGCTGCTCAACACGCCGCACAACCCGACGGGCAAGGTGTTCACCCGCGAGGAGCTCGCGTTCATCGGCGAACTCGCGACGCGTCACGACGCGATCGTCATGTGCGACGAGGTGTACGAGCACCTGGCCTTCGCGCCCCACGAGCACGTGCCGATGGCGACGCTGCCGGGCATGGCCGAGCGAACCCTCACCTTCGGCTCGGGCGGCAAGACGTTCAACACGACGGGCTGGAAGATCGGCTGGGTCACCGGCCCGGCCGACCTCGTCGCCGTCGTCAACGGGGCGAAGCAGTACGTCACCTTCGGTACCGGCACTCCCCTGCAGCTCGGCATCGCGTCGGGTCTTGAGATGTCCGACCATTTCTTCACCGGCTTGCGCGAGGACATGGCGCTTCGACGTGACGTGCTCGCCGACGGCCTGCGCGCTGCCGGCTTCGACATCGTCCTCCCGCAGGGTGGCTACTTCGTCCTCGCTGATGCCGCTCCGCACGGCGTCACGGACGCTGAGCAATACGCGCTGGAGCTGCCGGAGGCGGCGGGCGTGGTTGCTGTTCCGGCGTCCGTGTTCTGTGACGACGCCGAGGCGAGCGGCATGGCGAGTGTCATGCGTTTCGCGTTCTGCAAGAAGCGTTCCACGATCGACGAAGCCGTGAGGCGGCTTGTGGACACGTACGGCCAGCGGGCCTGAGGGGCCTCTCGAACAGACATTTCCACAGGGCACCAGTTGCTCAGCTGCCGGTGAGCAGGGCAGGCAATCGAAGCTGAGGGCATGTCACCTGCCCGCCTTCGACCTGCGCTCGTCGGCGCCGTCGTCGTGCTCCTCGCGAGCAACGCAGCAGCGTCACCGCCCACTCGGGCGCCTGTGCCCGCGGCTCAGAGCAGCTCCCCGACGCGCGACGCCGTTGCTCCGTCCGAGCGGTTTGCCTGGCCGGTCGACCCGCACGTTGTGACGCGGCGGTTCGACCCTCCCGGGGTGAAGTGGGGTGCGGGCCACCGCGGTGTCGACCTTGCGACGACGCCAGGCACGTCGGTCAAGGCGCCCTCGGACGCCACTGTGACGTTCGTCGGCACGATCGCGGGACGTCCGGTCATCACGCTGCGCCATCCGGAGGGGTTCGACACGACGTACGAGCCGGTGGCGGCGGACGTCGAGCGTGGCGACCACGTGAGCAGAGGCCAGGTGATCGGCGAGATCACTTCCGGCGGTCACTGCGAGGAACGCTGCCTGCACTGGGGGTACAAGGTGGCCAAGGACGTCTACCGCGACCCACTGACGCTGGTCTCGGGCATTCGGCCCGTACTGCTGCCGCCGCTGTGAGCGGTGATCAGGCCCGTGGGTGCGCCTGGACGTAGCCCGCGCGCAGACGCTCCGCCGACACGTGGGTGTAGATCTGCGTCGTCGACAAGGAAGCGTGCCCGAGATACTCCTGCACCGTTCGCAGGTCGGCGCCGCCCTCGACGAGGTGCGTCGCGGCACTATGGCGCAGACCGTGAGGCGCGAGATCTGGTGCTCCCTCGACGGCGGATGTGGCCGCATGGACGATGCTGCGCACCTGGCGTTGGTCGATGCGCCCGCCGCGCACGCCGAGAAACAGAGCCTTGCCGGAGGCGGGTTGCGCGAGCGCGGGACGCCCCGTCGATCGCCAGAGGCGCAGCGCCGTTTCGGCCGGCGCGCCGTAGGGCACCATGCGTTCCTTGCGCCCCTTGCCCATGACACGGACGAGTCGATTCGTCTCGTCGAGGCTCGCTTCGTCGAGAGACACGAGTTCGCCGACGCGCATCCCCGTGGCGTAGAGGAGCTCGAGGACGGCGGCGTCACGGAGCGCCACGGCGCGCGTCGTCGGATCGCTCTCGCCGCCCGCCCTCTCGGCTGCATCGCTGGAGCGCGTCTCCCCGGTACCTCCAGCACTCGTCCTGTCGCGCGCGGCGTCGAGGATCTGCGCGGCTTGCGACGCCTGCAGCACGTCCGGCAGCGACGCGTGCCGCTTCGGCGCCGTGAGCCGAAGCGACGGATCCGTCGCCATGACGCCCTGCTTCTTCGCCCACCGACAGAAGGTGCGCGCGCTCGAGACCCGGCGGGCCACCGTCGTGCGTGATGCGCCGCTCTCACTGACGCCCGCGAGCCATCCGCGCAGGTGGGTGAGTGTGAGATCGCCCCAGAAGCCGACGCCCACCTCGTCGAGGTGATGGCGCAGACTTTCCAAGTCGCCCGCGTACGCACGCACTGTGTGGGGCGAACGCTCACGTTCTGCGCTGAGGTGATCGAGGAAGCGTTCGATCACGCTGGCGGCCGGTCCGGACATGGTTCGAGGGTAGTGCGCGACCTCCACGTCCTCGCTGCACCGACACTGTCACGCCTTGCGCCACGCACCGTCCACCTTCTCGGCCAGCCCCGCAGCGAGAAGCTCGCCGAGTGCCGTCAGCACCTCCCTGGGAGTCCTGCCACAACTCGTCGCGACGTGGTCGACGCTCGCAGCGCGGCGCACCGGCAAGGCATCCCAGACGGCGCGAGCCGTGGCGCCCACCGCATCCTCCGGTTTGACGAGCGCAGGGAGGGTGTCGCGCGTCGTCTGCTGTGCCCCGTACCCGGCCATCAACTCGATGACGTCGTCGGCCCCGGTGACGAGCACCGCCGCGCCGTCGCGCACGAGCTCGTGGCAGCCGGCGCTGGCGGCCGAGGTGACCGGCCCTGGCACGGCCCCGACGACGCGTTGGATCTCCTCGGCGCGCCTGGCCGTGCTGAGCGACCCCGAACGCAACCCCGCCTCGACGACCACCGTGCCCGGCGTCAGCGCGGCGATGAGTCGGTTGCGGTGCAGGAAGCGTTGCCTCATCGGAGCGAATCCGAGCGGCATCTCACTCACGATGGCTCCCCGCTCTCGGATGGCGCTGAAGAGTGCGTCATGAGCGCTCGGATAGAGGCGGTCGACCCCACCGGGCAGAACGCAGACAGTGCCGGCGTCGCCGGCGAGGGCCCCACGATGCGCCGCGGCATCGATGCCGAAGGCCCCGCCTGACACCACGGCCACGCCATGGCTGCCAACCCCGAGAGCGATCTCGGCGGCAACGCGCTGGCCGTAGTGGGTGGCCGCCCTCGCCCCGACGAGGGCGACGGAGCGCTCGCACAACGACCGCACGTCGGCCTCGCCGACGACGAAGAGGGCGTGCGGCGGCTGAGGGAGATCGTCGAGTCGCTCGGGCCAGCCGTCGTACGAGGGCAGGAGAATGCGAGCGCCGAACGTCTCGATGCGCCGCAGTTGCTCGGGAAGGTCGAGCTGTTCCAGGCGGGCGGCGAAATTGGTGAGTTTCTCCGGGTGCGTACGCACCGCGGCGAGCGCCTCGGGGTACCCCACGCCGTCGATGAGCAGCTGGGCCTTGGCATCGCGCGGTTCTGCGATGTGCGCCCACACGAGGCGGGCGAGCTGTTCGTCCTGCTCGGCTGCGTCACGCCAGGCGTGCCCCGTTCCTGACAGAAGGTCGTTGCGGGAGGTCGTCGTGGTCATGCTGCTTGCTGCCCTTCTCTCAGAGTGAGGGCGGCGTAGACGTCGTCCTTCGTGGGTTTGTCTGCGCCTCGTAGGTCGCACAGGGTCCAGGCCAGGCGCAGTGTGCGGTCGTAGCCGCGCAGGGTGAGGTTTCCGGTGTCGAGGGCGGCGTCCAGCGTTGCCGTGTCTGCCGGGGTAAGCGACCACGGCGAGGAGCGCAGGATCGAACCGGGCACCTCCGCGTTGAGCGCCAGCCCCAGTGGCGCCCAACGGCGCGCTGAGCGCTCGCGCACCTCACGCACCCGCGCGGCCACCTCCTCGCTGCTCTCCCCCGGCCCGCTCGCGAGATCGGCTCGCGTCACAGCAGGCACCTGGAGGTGGACGTCAATGCGGTCGAGTAGCGGCCCGGAGAGGCGTTTGAGGTATTCGCGTCGGGCTCGAGTTCCGCACGAACATCCCGCACCTGAGCCGGTGTAGCGCCCGCACGGGCACGGATTGCTGGCGACGACGAGCTGGAAGCGTGAGGGAAACCGCACCGATTGCTGGGCCCGGGTGATCGTGACGAAGCCACGCTCGAGGGGCTGACGCAGCGCGTCGAGCACCGGCCGCTTGAACTCCGGCGCCTCGTCGAGGAACAGCACGCCAGCGTGCGCTTCGGTAATGGCTCCGGGGCGGGGCCGCCCCGTCCCACCGCCGACCAACGCCGGCATCGTGATGCTGTGGTGGGGCGCGACGAAGGGCGCACGCTCCTTGAGCGCCTGCCCGTCGACCTTGCCGAGCACCGACTGGACGCTCGTGACGACGAGAGCTTCCTCCCGTGAAAGCGGCGGCAGGATGCTCGGCAGGCGGCTGGCGAGCAAGGTCTTTCCCGCACCGGGCGGACCGATCATCGACACGTTGTGACCACCGGCGGCAGCCACCTCGATGGCAGCCCGTGCCTCGTACTGTCCGACGACATCACGCAGGTCGCCGGTCTCCTCCGGCTCGGCCTCCTCGCCGGGTTCCGGCCACGGCAGGTCGAGCGTCTTGCCCTGGGCGCGCACGCGGTGGAAGGCGACGACATCCGACAGCGAACGCACGGGGTGCACCCGAATACCGCTGACGAGCGATGCCTCGGCTGCGTTCGCGGCGGGCACGAGCAACTCACGCACGTTGCCCGCAAGCGCGGCGACACACGCCGGGAGGACGCCGCGCACCTCCCTGACGCTGCCGTCCATGCCGAGTTCGCCGATGTGCCCCACGCGGGCGACGTCAGCGGGGTCGAGGGAACGGGTTGCCGCGAGAATCGCGACAGCCATGGCGAGATCGAGGCCGGCCCCGGACTTCTGTTCCGAGGCAGGAGCGAGGTTGATCGTGAGACGCGTGTCGGGGAACGTCAGCTCCGACTGCGTCATTGCCGAACGCAGACGGTTCGGCGCTTGTGACACCGCCGTGTCCGGCAGCCCGGAGATGACGACCTTGGGCAGCCCTTGCCCGACGCTCACCTCGACATCGACGACGAGACCGTCGATGCCGGTGACGACGACGGCCTTCGTCTTGCCGAAGCTCACAGGATCACCCGCTTGCGGTGATCGATGCGGGCTCTCTCCCCCGCCCATTCGACGCCAATGACGTCAACACGTACACCGCGTGCCCGCACCTCGTGTTCGGCGGCCCAGAGCCCGGCCAACCGCCTCAGGCGCCGATGCTTCTCCTCGGTGACGGCCTCGACCGCGCGTCCGAAGCGCAGCGAACGACGCGTCTTGACCTCGACGACGACGAGTTCGCCACCGTCGATCGCGACGAGGTCGATCTCCCCCTCACGGCAGCGCCAATTGGTGTCGACGACCTCGTAGCCGCGGTTCTCCAGGTACGCGCGAACGAGCTCTTCGCCGTCCCGGCCCAGGGTTCGGCGCGCCTCGGTCGCCGCAGACCGCGACGCCGCGGCCCTCGTATCGTGGTCCATGTCCACCACCTCCGGGACCAGCAAAGGTCTCGGAGGTTCTACTGGTCACCTTCGGAAGCAGCGGACCTGTGGAGAAGGCTGCTCGGGTGCTGACGAGCACCCCGTGAGCGTCACATCTGTGGGCGAATCAGGTGAAGTCGGGGCCGTCGGGGATCTCGAGGTCGTTCTTCGACAGTTCTTCGACGTTGACGTCCTTGAACGTCACGACGCGCACGGTCTTGACGAAGCGCGCCGGGCGGTAGATGTCCCACACCCACGCGTCCTGCATCGTGACGTCGAAGAAGACGTCGGCGCCCTCACCACGCACCTTCATGTCGACGGCGTTGCACAGGTAGAAGCGACGCTCGGTCTCCACGACGTAGCGGAAGAGCCCGACGACGTCGCGGTATTCGCGGTAGAGGGCCAGTTCCTGCTCGTTCTCGTACCGTTCGAGGTCCTCGGCGCTCATGCCTGCGTGCTCCTCACGTCATGGTGTGCTTCGGGCACCTGCTGGTCTTCTGCCTCGGCCGCGCGGAAAGTCTTCCACGAGCGACGGTGCAACTCACACGGCCCGTGCTCGGCGATCGCCGCCAGGTGTCCGGGCGCCGAATACCCCTTGTTGATCTCCCACCCGTAGACGGGGTGGTCGGGGGCAGCCTCGGCCATCATGGCATCACGCTCCACCTTCGCGAGCAAACTTGCCCCGGCCACCGACGAGCACCGCATGTCGGCCTTGATCTGGGTGACGACCTCGGGTGCACCCCCGACGACGTCCACCGCGTCGAGTAGTCCGAGCAGGCCGACGCTCTCGGGTTCGGTGAGCCAGTCGTGCTTGCCGTCGAGGATGACGACGTCCGGCGTCACCTCGAGGGCCGCGAGCGCCCGGGTGCCGGCGAGACGGAGTGCCCGTGTCATGCCCATCTCGTCGATCTCGGCAGGACTGGCGTGCCCGACGGCGCCTGCGACGGCCCATCGGCGCACCTTCGCAGCCAGCGCCGGACGCTTGGGTTCGGGCACGAGCTTGGAATCCTTGACGCCCTGCGGCACGGTGCCCGTCGTCGCGGAGACGACGCAGACGCCCACGCTCACCGGCCCCGCGAGGGCGCCGCGGCCCACCTCGTCCATGCCGGCGATCAGTGTTCGCCCGTCGCGCAGCAGTTGCCGCTCGAGGCGCAGGGTGGGCGTCTTCGACGGGGTACGAACCGCCACGTCGGGCCTCCTCTCGGCGTCCGGGCTCATGAGCCGGACCAATACTTCCACGCCACGCGACCGACCACCTTGTCCACGGGCACGTACCCCCCGCCGGGGTCACCGAGATGGTTGCGGGAGTCGTCGGAGTCATCTCGGTTGTCGCCCATGACGAACAGCTTTCCCTCGGGCACTCGCACGGAGAACGGCTGTGCCGAGGCTCGCTTCGAGCCCCGTCCGAGGTACGGCTCGGCCACACGTCGACCGTTCACCGTGAGCACGCCCTTGTGGTCGACGACGACGTGATCGCCGCCGACACCGATGATCCGTTTGAGGTAGTCCTGCTCGTCCGGGCGGAACCCGAGCCATCCGGATGCGGTGTCGATGACGGCGAGCACTCCCCCGCGTTCGGCGGGCTGATAAAGCGAGCCCTCGCCGGAGAAGACGACGACGTCACCTCGGGCGAACTCGGCGCGCTTGTCGACGACGATGCGGTCGCCGGCCCCATAGTTCGGTTCCATCGAGCGCGACGGCACGGTGAAGGTCTCGAACCAGAAGGCGTGGGCGAGGAGCATTCCGACGACGATGACGCTGAGGACGCCGATGGCCGTCCGCCGCCAGGGAACGCCGAAGGCGCGACCTCGTCGTGAGGTCGCGCCTTCGGGTGAGCGACCGGACGCAGCGTGACGCTTCATCGCAGGGTCGCTTCGGTTCGTCGCGAGGTTCAGGCCTTCTTGGCCGGAACGGCGTCGCGCTTCTCCTTGATCTTGGCAGCCTTACCGCGCAGGTCGCGCAGGTAGTACAGCTTGGCGCGACGGACGTCACCGCGCGTCAGAACCTCGATCTTGTCGATGACCGGGGTGTGCACCGGGAAGGTACGCTCCACGCCGACACCGAAGGAAACCTTGCGGACGGTGAAGGTCTCGCCGACGCCGCCGCCGTGACGGCGGATGACGACACCCTTGAAGACCTGGACACGCGAGCGCGTGCCCTCGATGACCTTGACGTGGACGTTCAGCGTGTCACCGGCGCGGAAGTCGGGGACGTCGGAGCGCAGGCTCGCCGCGTCGATCGCGTCGAACTTCTTCATGATCTACTCAAATCTGTGGCACACGCAGGTTGCCACGGTCAGGCTCGGCCGGAGCCGAGTTGCTGTCGGTTGTGCGCCTCGTCGAGTCTCATGGTCCGGCGTGTTCGGTGCGGTGATGCCCGAGATGATCTGGATCAAAACCCCGGGGGTACCGACCGGCCGTGCCACTCCCCCTGCGGCGGGGACTCGTCGTGACAAGACGCAAGGACTCATCTTGCCAGAGCGGGCGCGCTCTCACGAAATCGCGCGACCTCCTGGACACGGGCGTGCGTGGAGCGTCAGCTCTGGCGTCGCTTCTCCAGGTCAACCGTGCCGGAACGGGTGCCCCCACCCGGCATCACCCTGTACTTGGCCTTCTTCGCGAGGCGCAGGACGCGCTCACGTCCGACGTCTACGTTCACGCGCAAGCGGGTGATGTCGGCGGGCGCTGCGGCCTCTGCGTACTCGAGCAGCGCGCGACCCAGGCCACGCCCGGAGAGGTCGGGCGCAACCATGAGCCGCCCGATCTCCCACGTGGTCTGACGCTCGGGCAGCCGGCGGGCGCGCACCGAGGCGACGAGACGCCCCTCGCTGCGCACCACCCACGTCGTCCAGTTCGCTTGCGCGTCACGCAGATCATCGACGGTTTCTGCCGGCGCTTCCCACCAGGCGTGCTCCGGCTCGGCACCGGCCACTTCTCCGGCCCAGCAGGCGCGCTGCAGGGTCATGAGTTCGCCGAGGTCGGCCGGCACGAGCGCCTGCGGCACGATGTCGATGCCCGCGAGCGCCGCCGACGCGTGAAGCAAGTCGGGGCGCCGGGCGGCCGTTCGTTCGAGGCGCTGCTCGTGCCGCCATGCCGCCACCTTGGCGTGGTCGCCGGAGAGGAGGACCGGCGGAACCTCACGCTCACGCCATGACGCCGGCTTCGTGTAGACGGGGTACTCGAGCAGGCCGTCCTCGTGCGATTCCTCGACGAGCGACTCCGCGTTCCCCATGAAGCCCGGCAGGAGCCGTGCGGCTGCCTCGATCATGGCGAGCACCGCGACCTCACCGCCGTTGAGGACGTAGTCACCCAGGGAGATGACGCGCACAGGCATCACCTCAGCGGCCGCTTCGTAGACGCGTTCGTCGATGCCCTCGTACCGGCCGCAGGCGAAGATCATCCAGGGCTCGTCGGCGAGCTCACGCGCCACCTTCTGCGTGAGCACCTCTCCCCCGGGCCCGGGAACGATGAGCGTCGGCGTGCCCTCGCCGAGGCCGCGCACGTGCTCGAACGCCTCCCACCACGGCTGAGGTTTCATCACCATGCCGGCGCCGCCCCCGTAGGGCGTGTCGTCGACGGTGCGGTGCCGGTCGTGGGCGAAGTCGCGCAGGTCGTGCACGGCGACCTCGAGCAACCCCTTGCGCTGGGCCTGGCCGGGCAGGCTGAGGTTCAGCGGTTCAAGGTACTCCGGAAAGATCGAGATGATGTCGCAGCGCACGAATCAGGCTTCTTCGACGTCGTCGGAGTGAGCATCGGTGGGGCGTCCCAGTTCCAGCAGGCCGGGCGGCGGTGTGACGACGATGCGGCGCTCGTCCTCGTCGACCTCCGGCACGATCTCCTCGACGAACGGCAGGAGAACGTCGTAGCCGTCCACCCCGTCGACGACGAGCAGGTCCTGCATCTCCCGCGATTCGAGACCCTTGACAGTTCCGACGGCCGTGCCGTCCTCGAGGACGACGCCGAAGCCGAGCAGGTCTTCCTCGTACCAGGCGTCGTCCTCGACCAGTTCGTCCGCGGCCGCAAGCAGGTTGATGCCGCGTAGCCCCTCGGCAGCGGTGCGGTCGGGAGCCTCCTCGAACGCCAGGAGGTAGATGCCGTTGTGGACGCGCGTCGACCGCAGCGTCAGCGGTCCGCGGTGAGCGGGGTCGGTGACGAAGGCTGCCCCGGCGACGAAGCGTTCCTCGGGCGAATCGGTGTGCACCTGCACCGTCACTTCACCTTTGAGCCCGTGGGCCTTTCCGATTCGTGCGACGACAACTTCATCCATGCCTCCATTCTGTCAGGACATGCCCACCGCTTCGTCGTCCCCGCGGGCAGGGGCGATTCCTACTACGGTTGGGGCAGGACCCACACGGAGGAGAGAACATGAGCAACCCCATGGACCCCCAGAACAACCCGCAGCAGAACTACGGCAACCAGCCGAACTACGACGCGAACGGCCAGTCGCAGGCTCCCTACGGCCAGGGCAGCCAGGCTCCCTACGGTCAGCCCGGTCAGGATGTCTACGGTCAGCAGGCGCAGGGCGGCTTCGGCCAGCCCGGTGGCGCGCCGTACCAGGGCATGACGATGGAGAACAAGAAGGCCCTGCCGGCCCTCATCTGCTCCTTCCTCGGCCTCCTGTGCGGCATCCTCTCGATCGTCGGAATCGTCCTCGGCGTCATCGCCCAGAAGGAAATCCGCGAGAGCAACGGCATGCAGACGGGCGCTGAGAAGGCCAAGCTGGCCATCATCGTCGGCGCCGTCGTCACCATCCTCAACCTGGGTATCGGTATCTGGGTGGCCACTCAGGGCTGACCCCGGCACGAGCGACGAAGGGCTGCATCCCCACCGGATGCAGCCCTTCGTCATGTTCACATCAGGGATAGAAGGCCGCGCCGATCGGCAGGTTCCGATACAGCGAGAAGGCGACGCACACCGCGATCAGCACCGGCGCCACGACACCCCGCTGCACCGGGAACATCCACGGACGCGTGCTGCCGGTCCATCGATCCCGAACAACGCTGATCCACCACGCGAGCACCAAGGGCACGGCACTCACGAGGAGCGGATTGCTGAAGAAGGCATCGACGATACGCAGGTTGGTGAGGTCGTTCACGGCACGCAGGCCGCCGCAGAAGGGGCAAGCAAGACCGAACAGCGCGATGGACGGGCAGCGTCCCCACGACGCATCGACGTGAGGATCACGCAGGTACAGGAGGCCGGAGGCCAGCGCCAAGGAACCGGCGACGACGAACGGCCCCAAGAGACGGCGCTCCCGAGGGCGCTGGTCTCGAGCCACCATCGTTTCGGTCACCCTTCAACGCTACCTTTCGCCTGCCGGCGGCCCGGCATCCCCTCCAGACCCGAAGAACACGAAGCAGCCCTCCCACCTCGTCGAGGTGGGAGGGCTGCTTCGTCGGTGCACCGGCTCAGCGCGAACGGTCGGTGTCGACGATGTCGACGCGAACCGAACGGCCACCGGCCAGCGCGGAGACCACGGTGCGAAGGGCGGACGCCGTTCGACCGGAACGGCCGATCACGCGACCGAGGTCGTCCGGGTGGACGCGAACCTCGAGGAGTTCACCCCGTCGTCCGTCCTTGTGACGCACGACGACGTCGCCGTCATGGTCGACGATGCCCTTGACGAGGTGCTCCAGTGCTTCTTCGAGCACGAGGATCAGGCCTCTTCGGTCTTCTCGGCCTCAGCTGCGGGAGCCTCTTCGGCCTTCTCCTCAGCCTTGGCCTCGTCAGCCTTGGGCTCCTCGGCCTTGTCGGCCTTCTTCTTGGCCGTCGTGGCGCCGCCCTTGGAGGTGTCGGCGTTCTGAGCGGCCTTGAGAGCGGCTTCGTAGAGGGCCTTCTTGTCGGCCTTCGGCTCGGCCGTCTTCAGCGTGCCCTCGGCACCCGGCTCGCCCTTGAACTTCTGCCAGTCACCCGTGATCTTGAGGAGCGCGGCGACCTGCTCGGTCGGCTGCGCGCCGACGGAGAGCCAGTACTGCGCGCGCTCGCCGTCGATCTCGATGAGGCTCGGCTCTTCCTTGGGGTGGTACTTGCCGATCTCCTCGATGGCACGGCCGTCGCGCTTCGTACGGCTGTCCATGACGACAACGCGGTACTGGGGCTGACGGATCTTGCCGAGGCGCTTGAGGCGGATCTTGACTGCCATGGTGGCGGTCTCACTTTCTGTGTAGGTGAACCACGGCGAGACCGCTCGAGCGAACGGGCACGAGCGCAGCCTGACGCGAAGGAAATTTCGCGGATGACCGACGTCGACCGGCGTCCGAACGGGGAACCGTGATTCGGGGTAGGCGTGCATCCGGCCGATTGCCGGGCGCACGGGTACAGCTTCATTCTGCCAGAAGCGAGCCCACCCGCCGAATCCCCTCCCCTCCGTCAGCCGTCCTCGCGCGCGTGCCGCTCGAGGAACTGGTAGACCTCGGTGTCGTCGACGCCGGGGAACGTGCCGGGCGGCATGGCGGCGAGCAGGTGCGAGTGCACGCGAGCGCTCGGCCAGGAGCGACCGTCCCATCGGCTCGCAAGTTCCTGTGGAGGGCGCGTGCAGCACGACGGGTCGGGGCAGCGCGAGAGCGAACGCTCGGTCGTCTCCCGGCCGCGGAACCACTTGACGTGCTGGTAGGGCGTACCGACGTTGACGGAGAACAAGCCACTCGGCGTGCGGTCCACGAACGCCGAGCACCAGTACGTGCCCGAGCGCGTGTCCGTGTACTGCTGGTAGGAGCGCGACAGGTCGGGCTGATCGAAGACGGCGCGCGCCGTCCAGTGCTTGCACACGCGCTGGCCCTCGATCGCGCCCGTGGCGTCGGTCGGGAACTGGATGCCGTCGTTCTCGTACGCCTTGTAGATGACGCCGTCGGAGCTGATGCGCATGAAGTGCACGGGGATGTCGAGCACCTTCGTCGCGAGGTTCGTGAAGCGGTGCGCCGCCGTCTCGTAGGAGACGCCGTAGGCATCGCGCAGATCCTCGATGGAGATGTCCTTGGCCTCCTTCGCGTCGAGAAGGCGGCGCCCCACCTCCTTCTCCGGCATGAGCACGGCGGCGGCGAAGTAGTTGATCTCGACGCGCTGGGAAAGGAACTCCGCGTAGTCGGCCGGCACCTCGTGGTCGAGCACGAGATGACCGAGGGCCTGCAGGGCGAGAGACCGTGCGTCGTGCTGGCCGGCCTCCGGCTGCGGCAGATAGATGCGCCGGTTCGCGAGGTCGCTCACCGTCCGGGTTGAGCCGGGAAGATCCGAGGTGTGCACGAGCTGGTAGCCGAGGTGTTCGGCGATGCGGTCCACAGAGGCTCGCGAGACGGGCCCACCACGGTGCCCGACGTCGGAGAGCAACTGCGCAGCCGCGCCCTCGATGTCGGCGAAGTAGTTGTCGGCCTGCCTCATCCGGGTGCGCAGCTCGGCGTTCGCGCGCCGTGCGTGCTCGGGCGTCGCCGCCTGCTCGCTGCGCATCGCCGCCATCGCCTCGTGCATTCCGACGAGTGCCTCGAGCGCCTCGGTGGGCAGCCGCGGTCCGATGCGGACGCTCGGCAGCCCGAGCGAGGCGTACGTCGACGCCCGCTGCGCACGCTCCAGACGGATCTCGAGGGCCGCTCGCCGTGACGGCGGCGCTGTCGCGAGAAGGTCGGCGAGCGGCACGTCGAGCGCCTCGGCCAGCGACGTGAGGACCGAGAGCCTCGGCTCCCTCTTGCCGTTCTCGATGAGCGAGAGCGCCGACGGGCTCATGCCGATCGCCCCCGCCACGTCACCGAGGGTGCGCTCCGCCTGCTGACGCACGTGACGCAGGCGCCGGCCGATCGTCAGGGCGTCGGGGGCTGCCCGCTCCACGGGCGCCGCCTCCTCGGCCGCAGCACGGGCCGAGGCGAGCCGCCCTTCGCGCATCTTCTCGTTCATGACTCCACTTTCCGGCCTGCGTGACGGCCGTCACGCCAGCTTCGCGACGAAAGACGGCTCAAACTTGTTCAAAACGTAAATATTCGTCGATCTTTACTCGAAAAGTATACCTACTTGTGCGTTCTTCTCGGTCAGAGTTGAGTCATCGATCCCCACCGGGCACCTACCAGGGCCCATAGAGGAAGGACTGGAGCCAATGACCTCCGAGCAGATCATCAAGACGATCGACGACCGCGCAGCCGCGATCCAGAAGGACTGGGACACGAACGAGCGCTGGAAGAACGTCGAGCGCGAGTACACCGCCCAGGACGTCGCTCGCCTCCAGGGCAACGTGCAGGAGGAGTTCACCCTCGCCAAGCGCGGTGCCGAGCAGCTGTGGGACAAGCTCCACACGGAGGACTTCGTCAACGCCCTCGGTGCGCTGACGGGTAACCAGGCCGTCCAGCAGGTCAAGGCCGGCCTCAAGGCCATCTACCTGTCCGGTTGGCAGGTCGCCGGTGACGCGAACCTCGCCGGTCAGACCTACCCGGACCAGTCGCTCTACCCGGCCAACTCCGTGCCGCAGGTCGTGCGCCGCATCAACAACGCGCTCATGCGCGCCGACGAGATCGAGTTCTCCGAGGGCACCAAGTCCGTCGACGAGTGGATCGTCCCGATCGTCGCCGACGCCGAGGCCGGCTTTGGTGGCCCGCTCAACGCCTACGAGCTCATGAAGTCCATGATCAACGCCGGTGCCGCGGGTGTGCACTGGGAGGACCAGCTCGCGTCGGAGAAGAAGTGCGGTCACCTCGGTGGCAAGGTGCTCATCCCGACGAAGCAGCACGTTCGCACGCTGAACGCCGCCCGCCTCGCCGCCGACGTCTCGAACGTCCCGTCGGTCGTCATCGCCCGTACGGACGCCGAGGCCGCGACGCTCATCACCTCCGACGTCGACGAGCGCGACCAGCAGTTCCTCACCGGTGAGCGCACCAACGAGGGCTTCTACAAGGTTCGCAACGGCATCGAGCCCTGCATCGAGCGCGCCAAGGCCTACGCGCCCTACGCCGACCTCATCTGGATGGAGACGGGCACGCCGGACCTCGAGCTGGCCAAGAAGTTCGCCGAGGCCGTCAAGGCCGAGTACCCGGACCAGATGCTGGCCTACAACTGCTCGCCGTCGTTCAACTGGCGCAAGCACCTCGACGACGAGACGATCGCGAAGTTCCAGAAGGAACTCGGCGCGATGGGCTTCAAGTTCCAGTTCATCACCCTCGCCGGCTTCCACGCCCTCAACTACTCGATGTTCGACCTGGCTCACGGCTACGCTCGCGAGCAGATGACGGCGTACGTCGACCTGCAGGAGCGCGAGTTCGCCTCGGAGAGCCGCGGCTACACGGCCACGAAGCACCAGCGCGAGGTCGGCACGGGTTACTTCGACCTGGTCTCCACGACGCTCAACCCCGAGTCGTCGACGACCGCCCTCAAGGACTCGACGGAGAGCGCTCAGTTCTGATCGCCACCGTCTGAGTAAGACCAACCCCCGCCTGTGCGGCCACCTGGCTCCGACCGCACGGGCGGGGGTTCACTTTCCACCCCGTCCAGCACCCGAACCCGCTCCACGAGGGCCTGCGTATCGGGGATGATGGGTTTCACCGTTCCACCCGCGACGCCCGACGGCGTTGCCCCCGCGCTTCTTCGAAGGAGGGCCCCATGAGCTCTTCACCCACCGTCCGCGGCCGGATGCACCCGGGCTTCGACGAGATCCTCACCCCCGACGCCCTCGCGTTCCTGGCGCGCCTCGACGGCGAGTTCGCAGGACGTCGCGCCGACCTTCTCGCGCAGCGTCGCGCGCAGTCGCGTCGTATCAACCGGGGAGCCGACCTCGACTTCTCGCTCGAGGAGATCGCCGCGCGTGAGGACGACTCGTGGAGCGTCGCCCCGATCGCTCCGGGCCTCGCCGACCGCCGCGTCGAACTCGTCGCGCCGGTGACGCGCAGCCACGTCGAGCACGCGATGGCGTCGAACGCGTCCACCTGGCTGGCCGACCTCGAAGACGCCACGGCGCCCACCTGGTTCAACCTCATCGACGGTCAGATCGTCCTGCGTGACGCGGTGCGCGCCTACGCGGCCCGCCCGCAGATCAAGCGCCCGACGCTCATCATGCGCCCGCGTGCCTGGCACCTGTGCGAGAAGCACATCACGATCGACGGTCGCCCGATCTCGGCCACGCTCGTCGACTTCGGCCTATACTTCTTCCACAACGCGAAGGCGCTCATCGAAGCCGGCTACGGCCCGTACTTCTACCTGCCGAAGATCGAGTCCGGTGCCGAAGCGCGCCTGTGGAACGACATCTTCAACGCGGCCCAGGACGCCCTCGACATCCCGCGCGGCACGGTGCGCGCCACCGTCCTCATCGAGACGCTGCCCGCAGCGTTCGCGATGGAGGAGATCCTCTTCGAGCTGCGCGAGCACGCCTCGGGCCTCAACGCGGGCCGCTGGGACTACATCTTCAGCTACGTGCGCACCTTCGCCCACCGCGGTGACGAGTACGTGCTGCCCGACCGCGAGCGCATCACGATGACGACACCGTTCATGCGCACGTTCACCGACCTGCTCGTCGCCACCGCCCACAAGCGCGGCACGCACGCCATCGCGGCGCCGGCGGCGAACAACCCGACGGTTCAGGACGAGGAGCGCCGTCACCGCGCGCTCAACGTCGTGCACGCCGAGAAGGAGCGTGAGGCCGAGGAGGGATTCGACGGCTCCTGGGTGGCGCACCCGGCCATGGTCGACACCGTGATGTCGGCGTTCACGCACGTGCTCGGCGACAAGCTCGACCAGATCGAGGTCAAGCGCACGCCGCGTCACGACGCGCACGCGCTCGTCAGCCTCGAAGGCACGATACAGACCACGAGCCTGCACGGTGTGCGCAGCAACGTCAGCGTCGCCCTGCAGTACCTCGCCGCGTGGATCGACGGCCAGGGCGCCGTCGCCATCGGCAACTTCATGGAGGACGCCGCGACGACCGAGATCTGCCGTGCGCAGCTGTGGCAGTGGATGCACCACTCGACGCAGCTCGCCGAAGGTCCGCAGGTCTCGCGTGCCCTGCTCCAACGCCTCATCGACGAGGAGATGATCAAGCTCAAGCGCGGCGCCGACGCCGACATTCAGTTGCGTCTCGACGAGGCCCGTGAGGTGCTCGAGCGTTCGGCCCTGACCGACGAACTTCCCGGGTTCTTCACGAACTACGCCTACGTGCGGTTCCTCCTCGACGAAGGCCTGCGCATGCCGCGCGGCATCGACGCCGAGGACCTGCGTCAGTCGGAGAAGGTTGCCGGCGACGCGGCCTGATCGACAGGTGGTAGACAAGGGGATGTGCCGAGAAGTCGGCACATCCCCTTGTCTATGCCCCGAGTGAAAGGCACCTTCCGATGATCTTCATCGTCGTCAAGTTCGACGTCCGCCCCGAGCACGCCGAGACGTGGATGGACCACGTCGCAGCGTTCACCGAGGCCACCCGCGCCGAGAGCGGCAACCTGTGGTTCGACTGGAGCCGCAGCGTCGAGAACCCGAACGAGTACGTGCTCGTGGAAGCGTTCAAGGACGACGCCGCAGAGGCACACGTGAACTCCGAGCACTTCAAGACGTTCACCGCCGAGACGCCTGACAAGCTCGCCTCCACGCCGCGAATCATCAGCCGCCAGATCGACGGCGAGGGCTGGGACGAGATGGGCGAGATCAGCGTCGACTGACGGCCCTCGACAGCCCCTCAGACGAGGCGCGGGCGCAGTCGGAGAGCCGCCCGCGTCACGTCTGAGGGATTGCCGCTGATGCTCGCGACGATGTCGTCACCGCGGGCGACGGTGGCGCCGGCACGCAACAGCGCGTCGTGAGCGGCCTCCGCGTCGTCACCGGCCGACCACACGACGGGCGCCGCTGCGTACCGGGCCGTCGTGAGGGCGGCGTCGAACGGCACGTCGGCGAGGGCCACTCCCCCGAGTTCACGTGCGACCGCGAAGGCCGCAGCGGCCGGCGTGCCCGACCCGCACACGATGACACCCGTGGGCAGATCGTTCGCGGTGTGCGGCGCCGCGGGCCATTCCTCGCGCGTCACGGCGAACGAGTCGTGATCGAACCACGCGCTCCGACCCCCGAGACCGTCGGCCAGCCACAACATCCGGCGCATCGTGCGCTCGCGGCGGAACCCCAGGGAGCGCAGGAGGCCGGCCGACGTGTCGTTGCCGATGCGCACGTTCGCCTCGAGGCGATGAAGCCCCATACCGTGGGGCGCCTGACGTAGCACGATGCCGACGACGAGGGCCATCCCCTCGCGGAACAGACCGGTACCGACGTAGGGATCGAACGCGTTGTAGCCCATGGTGGCGCTCATGAAACGGCCGTGGACGACATTCGTCACGTTGACGCAGCCCACGAGCCCCGCCTCGTCACCTGCCACCCGGGCAGCGTCCTTGGCGCGGATGAGAAACGTGCGGTGCGTGGCCGACTGCGCCGCGAGGTGGTGGACGAGGTCGTCCGGGTTGACCGGGTTCCAGCGGCCGATCCGAGACGCTGACCGTGTCATCGCCTCCCGGTACGGCGCGATGTCACCACCCGTCGCCACACTGACGTGGACACGCTCACCGTCGGCGACGAGGAGGCGCCCGTCGTCCTCACTCAACGACGCGTCCGCGCAGGATGACATGCGTGGGCGCGGCGAGCACGCGAACGTCGTCGCGCGGGTCGCTCTCGTACTGCACGAGGTCAGCCGGGGCACCCTCGACGAGCGCTTCGTGGCCCAGCCATTCGCGAGCGCCCCACGTCGCCGTCGCGATGGCCTCGGTCGCGCTCATCCCGACGTTGAGCATCTCCTCCACCTCACGGGCGACGAGGCCGTGGGGCAACTGCCCGCCGGCGTCGGTGCCCGCGAAGATGCGCAAGCCTGCGTCCCGGGCCGCGCCGATGGTCTCGTACCGGCGCGCGTGTAGGTCACGCATGTGAGCGGCGTAGCCGGGGAACTTCTTCTCCCCCGCCTGCGCGAAGCTCGGGAAGTTGTCGAGGTTGATGAGCGTGGGCACGATCGCGATGTCGCGCTCGGCGAACATCGCGATGGTCTCCTCGGTGAGGCCGCTCGCGTGTTCGATGCAGTCGATGCCGGCTTCGGCAAAGTCGACGAGCGACTGCTCACCGAAGCAGTGGGCCGTGACGCGAGCGCCCTCCTCGTGGGCTGCGTCGATCGCCGGTGTGAGGGCCTCCTTGGGCCAGCAGGGCGCGAGGTCGCCGGCGTCGCGGTCGATCCAGTCGCCGACGAGCTTCACCCAGCCGTCGCCGCGGCGGGCTTCCTGACGCACGTAGGCGACGAGGTCCTCCGGCTCGATCTCGTGGGCGAAGTTCTTGATGTAGCGCTTCGTGCGCGCGATGTGACGTCCGGCGCGCACGATGCGCGGCAGGTCCTCGCGTTCGTCAATCCAGTGGGTGTCGACGGGTGAACCGCAGTCACGCAGGAGGAGCGCGCCGGCCGAGCGGTCGGCCAACGCATGCGCCTCGGCGTTCTCCGGCGCCCCACCGTGGGCTTCCAGGCCGACGTGACAGTGCGCGTCGACGAGGCCCGGAAGGAAGGTGCCCTCCAGACGTGTGGCGTCTGCGGTGGCTGCGCCGTCAGGGGTCTCGAAGGTGATGCGTCCGTCGATCACCCACGCTTCGGCCGCTTCGTCATCGGGGCCACGCAGGACGCGACCGGTCAGGTGCAGGACGGTGTCGCTCATGCTCGTGACCCTAACGGGAGCCACCGACCCAACGGGCGAGTAGGTGCGATGTTCCTCACGTTGTCCGCCCATTTTCGCCGAGTGACGGCGACGTGTGGAGGGCCTTCCCAGGCGTGAGCCGTATTCTGAAGGGATGTCCGGTTCGGTGGTTCTCGTGCATGGTGTGCGCTCTTCGCGCACCATGTGGCGACCCCAGATCAAGCGCCTGACGAAGCGAGGCTTCCACGTCGTCGCGCCTGATCTTCCCGGTCACGGCGAGCGTCAGGACGAGGAGTTCTCGCTCGCTGCGGCGTTGGCCACCATCGACGAGGCCGTCGCGTCGTGCCCCGAGCCGCCGATGCTCGTCGGGTTGTCACTCGGCGGCTACCTGTCGCTGCAGTACGCCGCCACCACGCAGCGTCCCCTACGCGCCGTAACGGTGGCGGGGTGCACCGCCGTCCCGAACCGCTTCCTCGCGGTGGTGTTCGGCGCCTACCTCTCCTGGCGGGACCGGCTTCCCGGCAGCGCGGACGACAGCGTTCTCGCCGCCTTCGCGAAGGCCAACTCGCCCAAGGCCGCGCGCCACTACTACGGCGGCGGTCGCGCGAAGGCTCACGTCGTGGCCCCCGTCATGCGCGCACTGGGCCGCCTCGACGTTCTCGAGGCGATCGGCTCGATCGACGTGCCCGTGACGATCATCAACGGCCGCCGTGACGAGTTCCGCATCCACGAGCGTCGCTTCCTCGCGGCCAACGACGCGGCCCGTCTCGTCGTGCTCGACGACGCCGGTCACATCTCGAACCTCAACCGGCCCAAGCGCTTCACTAAGGAGCTGCGGGCGGCGTTCGAGCGCGCCGAGCGCCCGCCCCTCGTCGTCGCGTAGCCGACAATTCCTTCACCGGCTGTCCCCGAGCTGGGACGGCGAAGGGCCGACCACTTCGTGTGTGGTCGGCCCTTCACGGTCATGCAGCGCTCTTCGCGCGATCAGTCCTTGTCAGCGCCCGGGCCGAGGAACTTCTCGAAGCCCTTGGGCAGCTTCATGTTGGAGTAGTCGGGCTCTTCCTTCATCTGCCCGAACGCGTTCTCCATGGCCTGGTTACGGGCGGCATCGGCCTTCTTCGCTGCCTCCGCTTCCTGCTGCGCGCGCTTGGCCGGGTTACCGCTCTTGCCCTTCTTCTTGGGCTGGCTCTTGCCGCGCTTGCCGCCACCGGCACCCATGCCCGGCATCCCGGGCATTCCCGGCATACCGCCGCCGTTCTTCAGCTGACGCATCATCTTCTGCGCCTGGCCGAAGCGCTCGAGCAGCTGGTTGACCTCGGAGACGCTCACGCCCGAACCGCGCGCGATGCGCGCACGGCGCGAACCGTTGATCTGCTTGGGGTTGTTGCGCTCGAACGGCGTCATCGAGTGGACGATGGCCTCGACGCGGTCGAACTCGCGCTCGTCGAGGGCGTTGAGCTGGTCACGCATCTGGCCCATGCCCGGCATCATGCCGAGCAGGCCCTTGATGTTCCCCATCTTCTTGATGGCCGACATCTGCTGGAGGAAGTCGTCGAACGTGAAGTCCTCGCCACCGGAGAACTTGCGGGCCATCTCGGCGGCCTGGCGCTTGTCGAAGGCCCGCTCGGCCTGCTCGATGAGGGTGAGCACGTCGCCCATGTCGAGGATGCGCGACGCCATGCGGTCGGGGTGGAAAACCTCGACGTCCTTGACGCCTTCACCCGTGGACGCGTACATGATGGGACGGCCGGTGATGGAGGCGACGGACAGAGCCGCACCACCGCGGGCGTCACCGTCGAGCTTCGACAGGACGACACCCGTGAAGTCGACGCCGTCCTGGAACGCCGTCGCCGTCTCGATGGCAGCCTGGCCGATCATCGCGTCGATGACGAACAGCACCTCGTGCGGGTTGATGGCCGCGCGGATGTCGGCCGCTTGCTGCATGAGGTTCTCGTCGACGGCCAGACGACCGGCGGTGTCGACGATGACGACGTCGTACTGACGCAGCTTGGCCTGGTTGACGCCAGCCTGGGCGACCCACACCGGGTCGCCGTAGGAGCGGGTGCCCTCGGCGTTCTCGGAGACCGCGTCGTGACCACCCTCGTTGCCGCGCTCGGGAGCGAAGACGGGCACACCCGCGCGCTCACCGACGACCTCGAGCTGACGCACGGCGTTCGGACGCTGGAGGTCGGCGGCCACGAGCACCGGGAAGTGGCCCTCGTCGCGCAGACGGCGGGCCAGCTTGCCGGCGAACGTCGTCTTACCCGAACCCTGCAGACCCGCGAGCATGATGACCGTCGGGCCCGACTTCGCCATCGTCAGGCGCCGGGTCTGACCACCGAGGATCTCGACGAGTTCCTCGTTGACGATCTTGACGACCTGCTGGCCCGGGTTGAGCGCCTGGCTCACCTCGGCACCCAGCGCGCGCTCGCGCACACCACGGGTGAACTGCTTGACGACCGGCAGGGCGACGTCCGCATCGAGCAGCGCCATCCGGATGTCGCGGATGGTCGAGTTGATGTCGGACTCGGTCAGACGCCCCTTGCCACGAAGATTCGTGAAGGTGGCTGTCAGACGGTCGGAAAGGCTGTTGAACACCGGTTTAGGTTACCCGCTCGCCCCGGGCGCCGTCAGATCGACTCCGTGGGACCGCGCCTGCGGCGCACCTGAGCGTTCTGCTCGTTCACCGAGAGCGCAGGGCGCCTCGAACGGCATCGAGCGCACGATCGAGCGCATGAGGATCCAGCGTCCCAGCGTCAGCTGCCCTCACCGTGAAGACGTCGACCGCCCGGCCCGCGCTGGTCATGACGCTCGCAGCGACGAGCGCCACGCCGCAGGCCGCGAGGGCGCGTCCCACGTCGAAGAGGAGCCCGACGCGGTCGGGCGCGCGCACTTCGATCCGCTGCGCGTCCCCTGCGGACGACACACGTCGCACGAGAACGTCGCTCGGCCGCTCTGACCCGGCGTGAGCCCGGTGCGCGGGAACGTCCAGGGCACGAAGGGGCGTGCGATCTCCACACCGGAGCGCGCGCAGGGCTCTCTCGAGCTCCGTGACGTCTGGCAACTCCCCGTGCGGCGCCTCGACCGACCACCGATCCAGGGCCAGCCCCTCTCGCGTCGTGATCGCAGCAGCGACGACCCTCAGTCGCCTCAGGGCCAGGAGCCCGGCCGTGTCGGCGAAGAGTCCGGGCCGGTCGACGTCGACGACCGTGAGAACAGCTGAGCGCACGTCCTTGCGCTCGACCTGAAGCACGACATCCCCGTCACGAACCCTCTGCGCGTCCTGTGCCGTCGGCTCCCAGCCGACCCGCGGATTCGAGGTGGCGACCTCGTGTGTCAGCTGTGCCTCCGCGCGCCGCACGAGATCGGCCACGAGACCCGCACGCCACGAGGTCCACGCTCCGGTACCGGTGGCCACGGCGTCGGCTTCGGTGAGCGCGGCAAGAAGCTGGAGCACCTGCTCCTGACCGGAGACGGCCTCGATGACGACATCAGCCGTGCGCGGATCGTCAGGGTCGCGTCGAGTGGCGCACTCGGCCAACGTGAGGTGGTGGCGCACGAGCCGTTCGACGACCGCGGCGTCGTTCGCATCGAATCCCATCCGCTCGCAGATGGCCCGGGCGACGGGGGCACCCTCGACACTGTGGTCCCGCTGACCAGACACCTTGCCGATGTCGTGAAGGAACGCCGCGACGACGAGGAGATCCGGACGAGCCACCCTCACGAGCAGTGGCTCGCAGGCCGCGCACGCCTCGATGAGGTGGCGGTCTACGGTGAAACGGTGAAGCGCGTTTCGCTGGGGGCGTGATCGGATCGACGCCCACTCCGGAAACCATGCGTCGATCACGCCGATGCGGTCGAGGTCCTCCCACACGTCGACGAGGCCCGCACCGGAGGCGAGCAGCTCGACGAAGGCCTCCCGCACCGGCGCCGGCCAGGGCGTGGGAAGGCGGGGAAGGTCAGAGGCGAGCTTCACGGCCGTCGCCGGAGCGATACGCATTCCTCGACGCGCTGCCTGCGTGGCCGCGCGAAGGAGCTGCACGACGCCCGGCTCACGCGGTGAGCCACCGAGCACGACTTCCCCGTCGTGGAGGAAGAGGCCGTACCCCAGCGGCGTCAGGCGCGGGCGACGCGGCCCCACCCGAAGACCCCGTGCACGCTGTGCCTGCGAGGCGGAACGAACCGCGGTATCGCGCACGTGCGCCACGGCGCGCCCCGCGTTAACGACCCGGGTGAGCAGTTCGTCGGCATCCTGCAGACCGAGGAGCTGGGCCACGGCATCCTGGTGCTGTAGTCCCAGAGTCGCGCGCCCCCGCTCGGTCACCACCTGCAGCGCGTCGCGAACGTCCAGCAGAGTCGTTCGAGCCGGATCGAGAGCCCCCCGCTGCGGATCTGCGAGCCAGGCCGTCGTCAAGGCATCGATGAGCAGGAGGTCGCGCAGACCACCACCGGACTCCTTGAGATCAGGCTCCAAAGTCCCCGAAACAGCCGCGAAGCTCGCGTGCCTCGCCTCGAAAGATTCGAGCACCTCCGGAAGTCGCTTGCGGGCTGCGGCGCGCCAGTCCACGCCAACACTCTGGCGCACCCCTGCCACAAGGGTCGCGTCGCCCGCCACGGGCGCGAGATCGAGCATCCCCACCGCAGCGGCAAGATCACCTGAGGCGGCCTTTCGGCATTCTGCGAGCGTGCGAACCGAATGGTCGAAACGCACACCGGCGTCCCACAGCGGGTACCAGAGGCCGTCGGCCAGCCGGCTGAGACGCTCGGCTCCCACCCGACCGGTGTGCACCAGGACGAGGTCCACGTCACTGAGGGGGCCGGCCTCCCCCCTGGCCTGCGAGCCGACCACGGCAAGCGCAACGTCTGTCGTGCCGGAGGAGAAACCCGCAGCCGAGATCGCCTCCTGCCATACCTGCTCGAGGTAGCCCTGGGCGTGCTCGGCGAGACGGAGCCGGCGAGCACGCCCGGCGCCCGGACTGCTGAATCCCAGTGCCGTGGCGAGTTCGAGGCGCTCGGCGTAGTGGGCGGAGGCCAGGACCATCAGTTCTCCGCCCACGACGTGCAGCCGGCCGGGGTCACAGCGCCGCCGGACCCGTCTCACCTGTGCGAACACGCACGACGTCCTCAACCGGCACGGTCCACACCTTGCCGTCGCCGATGCGTCCCGTCTGCGCGGCACGCACGACGGCGTCGACGACGGCGGGCGCGTCGGCGCCGTCGATGACGACCTCGATGCGCAGCTTCGGCACGAAGTCGACGCTGTACTCGGCGCCGCGGTAAACCTCGCTGTGGCCGCGCTGGCGGCCGTAGCCGCTGACCTCGCTCACCGTCATCCCGGCGATGCCATAGGCCTCGAGGGCTTCCTTGACGTCGTCGAGCTTGAACGGCTTGATGATGGCGGTGACGAGTTTCATGCCTGCACTCCTCGCGGGTCGTTGTGTTCTGCGCCGGTGGTGCTGCCACCGAGGGGGCCGTGGCCGGACGGCAGCAGGCCGTGGCCGACGCGGGTACCGGAGGCGAACCCACCGAAATCGTAGGCGGATTCGGCGTGCTCGGCGGAGTCGATGCCCGCGAGCTCGTCGTCGTGGTCGATGCGCCAGCCCATCGTCGCCTTGAGGGCGAGACCGATGACGGCGGTGAGCACGCCCGTGAACGCGAGGCAACCGAGCGCGATGACGATCTGCACGACCGTCTGCTCGTAGCCCTTGCCGTAGAGCAGGCCGTTCGTCGTCGACAGCAGGCCGGCGCCGATCGTGCCCCACAGGCCGGAGACGAGGTGGACGCCGACGACGTCGAGCGAGTCGTCCAGGTTGAACTTGAACTTCAGGCTGACGGCCAGGGCGCTGAGGATGCCGGCGACCGCGCCGAGGATGAGCGAGCCGACGGGGCTGAGCGCACCACAGGCGGGGGTGATCGCGACGAGACCGGCGACGACGCCGGAGGCGGCACCGATGGACGTCGCCTCACCGTCCTTGATCTTCTCGACGGCGAGCCAACCGATCATCGCCGCACACGTCGCGGCGGTCGTGTTGACCCACACGAGGGCGGCCGAACCGTCTGCGGCGAGCTCGGAACCCGCGTTGAACCCGAACCAGCCGAACCAGAGCAGACCGGCGCCGAGCATGGTCAGCGGCACGTTGTGGGGGCGCATGGGCACGCGGCCGAAACCGGCGCGGCGCCCGACGATGAGGGCGAGGACGAGGCCCGCCATGCCTGCGTTGATGTGGACGACGGTGCCGCCCGCGAAGTCGATCGGTGCGAACGTGGCCTTGCCGTCGGTCGAACCGAACATCGTCGCGGCGACGCCCTGGTCGGTGCCGCCGAGTAACCCGCCGCCCCACACCATGTGCGCGATCGGGAAGTACACGATCGTCGCCCAGATCGCGGAGAAGACGAGCCACGTCGAGAACTTCACACGGTCGGCGATGGCGCCGGAGATGAGCGCGACCGTCAGGCCCGCGAAGGTGAGCTGGAAGCCCACGAACGCGAGCTCGGGGATGTTTCCGTAGCCCTCGTACCCGAACGAGTTGAACACGTCGGCGACGTTGTGCAGACCGAACTTGTCACCCGGGTTCGCGATCAGCCCGGCGATGTCGTGGGTGCCGAACGACATCGAGTAGCCGTAGAGCACATAGATGATGCCGACGACGCCGAGGGCGCCGAACGACATCATCATCATGTTGAGCACCGACTTGGAGCGCGTCATCCCGCCGTAGAACAACGCCAGCGCGGGCGTCATCATGAGCACGAGCGATGCGCACAAGAGGACGAATGCGGTGGCCGCATAGTCGAGTTTGGGGGCGGCCTCTGCCGCCAGAAGGTGTGCGTTCATGCTCAGTGATCCTGCCCTCGTCACGTTTCAGCGTGCGGCTCGCGATGTTTCGCCCATGTTTCGGATGCGGCGCTGACGTGAAATCGCGGTCACATCCTCAGGGTATGCACGCCATGCGAGACGTTTCGTGTCGAAGCGTGGACGCACGAGCGCCCACCGGCCGTGACTGCGGGTGGGCGCTGCGGGGCTCGAGACCGGCCTGCTCAGTCGAGCACCGCGTTGACGTACGCCTCCGGGTCGAAGGGCGCCAGGTCGTCAGGGCCCTCACCGAGACCGACGAGCTTGACCGGCACGCCCAGCGCCCGCTGGACGTTGACGACGATGCCACCCTTGGCCGTGCCGTCCAGCTTCGTCAGCACGACACCGGTGACGTCGACGGCCTGACCGAAGACCTCCGCCTGACGCATGCCGTTCTGACCCGTCGTCGCGTCGAGGACGAGGAGCACCTCATCGATGGGGCTGCGCTTCTCGACGACGCGCTTGACCTTCGTCAGCTCGTCCATGAGGCCGACCTTGTTGTGCAGGCGGCCGGCGGTGTCGATGAGCACGACGTCGCACTCCCCCTCCTGGCCGGCCTTGACGGCGTCGAACGCGACGGCGGCCGGGTCGGCGCCTTCCTTGTCCGAACGGACCGTGGGAACGCCCACGCGCCCACCCCAGGTCTCGAGCTGGTCGGCAGCGGCGGCGCGGAAGGTGTCAGCGGCACCGAGGATGACGTCCTTGTCCTCGGCGACGAGAACACGCGCGAGCTTGCCGACCGTGGTCGTCTTGCCTGTGCCGTTGACGCCGACGACGAGCACGACCGCGGGGCGGTCTCCGACGCGGCTGGCCGCGATACGACGGTCCATGTCGGGGCCCACCTGCGCGAGCAGTTCCTCGTGGAGCCACTGCGAGACGGTCTCCTCGTCGGTGGCACCGTTCACGGAGATCCGCTTCTTGAGGTTGTCGACGATCTCCGTCGTCGCCTCGACACCCAGGTCGGCACGAAGCAGCGTGTCCTCGACGTCCTCCCAGGCCTCGTCGTCCAGCGTCCCGCCGGAGAGCAGGCCGAGGAGGCCCTTGCCGAGGGCCGTGTTCGAACGGGAGAGGCGCTCACGCAGGCGCACCATGCGACCACGGGCAGATTCGGGCTTCTCGAGTTCACGGGTCTCGGCCGCCGTCGAGCTCGCGGCTTCCTCGTCGGCCTCGACGTCGAACGGGTTGGTCTGCGTGGCCTCCGCCTCGGTGAGCGGGCGGTCCTCGTCGACCGTCTCACCCGTGGCGGGTGCGGCTTCGGCCGGCTCCGTCGGCTCTGCGACGTCGGCCGTGTCGGTTGCGGTAGGAGCCTGCGTTGCGTTTTCGGGCTTCCGCGCCTGCTTCTTCGCCGGTGCGGGTTCGGCCGTCTTCGACGTGTCGATCCGCATGCCGCTGCTCGGCTTGTACTGCGTTTTCTTGGCGACCGGCCGCTCGATCGGCGTCTGCTCGGTCTTCGGCGGCACCTTCGGCGCCTTGCGCGAACGACCGCGGACGAGACCGACGACGCCCGCCACCCCTGCGAGCAGGGCAACGACTACGACAGCAAGAATTTCCCAGAGCTGATCCACGGCCCCATCATTGCAAACCTCACCGAGAACCGGCCATCGGGAGGCAGCGGCTCACTCAGCGTTCGGGTCGGCGTGCACGCTCGGAACGTGCCACCCCGGCCGAAGCACTCTCGCCGGACTTCGCGGGCTTCTTGGTCGCGCCGGCCTCGCCGGCCGCACGCTTCACGGGGCCTCGACTCCGGCCGACCGGCGCGTCGTCGGAGAGCCGGAAGAGACGTTCACCGCGCGGCGTGAACATGCTCCGCCCCGCACGGCGGGCCGGCAGCGCCACGATGCCCACGACGAAGAGGGCGAGCGCGACGGCAAGCGTCATACCAAGAACGAGCCAGAACACCGTGTCTCCTCATGTGTGCGGGGTGCCTCACGATTGTGACCGGCGCACTCACCGATTGCCAGTTGCCACGCGGACGGCTCAGGCGCTGTCACGCGTTCTCCTACGGAACACGGACGTCGCCCAGCCGCTGGGAGACCACGGTCGTCACGCCGTCGCCACGCATCGTCACACCGTAGAGCGCGTCCGCGACCTCCATCGTCCGCTTCTGGTGCGTGATGACGATGAGTTGGCTCGAGTCGCGCAGCTCTTCGAACAGGGTGATGAGTCGCCCGAGGTTCGCGTCATCGAGCGCGGCCTCGACCTCGTCCATGATGTAGAAGGGGCTCGGTCGCGCCTTGAAGATCGACACGAGCAACGCCACCGCCACGAGCGAACGCTCTCCACCGGACAGCAGCGACAAGCGCTTGATCTTCTTGCCCGGCGGGCGGGCCTCGACGTCGAGGCCGGTGGTCAGCATGTCGTCCGGGTCGGTGAGGACAAGTCTCCCCTCGCCGCCCGGGAACAGCCGCGAGAAGACGCCTTCGAACTCGCGGGCCACGTCGTGGAAGGCTTCGGTGAAGACCTGCTCGACGCGTGCATCGACCTCGTCCACGATGGACATCAGGTCCTTCTTCGAACCGCGCAGGTCGGCGAGCTGCTCGGTGAGAAAGGTGTGGCGCTCCTCGAGCGCGGCGTACTCCTCGAGCGCGAGCGGGTTGACCTTCCCCAACAGCTTGAGGTCGCGCTCGGCCCGCTGGAGTCGCTTCTCCTGCACGTTTCGCTCGAAGGGCACCGGCTCCGGCGTCTCCTCCCCCTCGGCGACTGGTTCGAGGTGCGGGACAAGCTGATGCGGCCCGTACTCCTCGACGAGCACGTCCGGGTCGATGCCGAGTTCGTCGCCAGCTCTCGTTTCGAGCGCCTCGATGCGCAGTCCCTGCTGCGCACGGGCCACCTCGTCGCGGTGCACCGAGTCGGTGACCTCCCGCAGGGCGTCCGCCTGCTCCTGAGCCCGCTGGCGGGCGGCCTTGAGTTGCGCCTCGCGTTCTCCCTTGGCCTGCGCCTCGGCGTCACGCAAGTGCACGAGCCGTTCGAGGGCGCGACGGACGTCGGCCGAGGCCGACTCGGCGTGCGAGCTCACCGTCCGTGCCACGCGCGCAGATTCCTCGCGGCTGCGTCGCCTCACCTCGGCCCGCTCGCGCGCCGCGAGCTCAGATCGTGCGGCCGCTTCGAGCGACTCCGCCCGACCCGAGAGCGCCCGTGCCCGTTCCTGGCGGGTGCGCAGCGTCAACCGGTGTTCGGTCTCCGCCGTTCGGGCGGATGCTGCGAGCGCCGCCAGGCGGTCTCGTTCGGCCACCGACGGTTCCTCGTCGCTCGGCTCTTCCTGGGCGTGAGCAAGCCGTAACTCGAGTTCTTCGAGTTCGCCGCGGTTCGCTTCGAGCGCCACGCGAGCCTGCTCGATGGAACTACGGATACGCTCTCGCTCGTGATCGGCTGCGGCGATCGTCTGGTGATGACGCGCCAGCTGCTCCGCGGTCGAGTCGATCTCGGCGTCGCTCTCGGAGAGCCGGTCCGCCGTCGCGTCGGCGGCCGCTTGTGCCTCACGAAGCGGCCCGGCGATCTCGTCCAGTTCCGTGGCGAGGTCACGTTCGCGCTCTGCTTGTGCCTGGCTGTCACGCCGCGCGTCGTCCAATGCAGCGCGCAGTTCGAGCGCTGAACGCCCCGGACGCCCCCCTCCGCGCACGAAGGTCGGTGCATAGACGTCGCCGTCCGCAGTGACCGCACGCGCGCCGCTCGCCACAACGGCAAGTGCCGCCTCAGTGTCGGGGACGAGCGCGAGCCTGTCCACGAGGACGGCGACGGCGGCCGCGAGGTGGTCCGGCACGGTCACCACGTCACGTACCCAGACCGCGCCGTCGGGCAGTTCCGGCCAGGCGCCGGAGTCGGGGGCGCTCGCTCCGGCGACGACGAGGCCGACCCGACCCCCCTCGTGATCACGCAGATGCCCGAGGAGACGCGCGGCGTCCTCGTGCGACGCGATGACGAACGACTCGGCCGCCCACCCGAGCGCGACGGAGACGGCCGCTTCGTGGCCCGGTTCGACCTGAAGAGCTTCGACGAGTTCACCGCCGAGGCCTGCGGCGTCGTCGGGGAGGTTCTCACGGGACGCCCCGGCCGAACCCAGGGACATCTCGAGCGCCTCGGCACGGGCTGAGGCGGCGCCACTTCGTTGCGACGCGGTGTTGCGCGCGTCGCGCAGTTCGCGGCGTCGCTCGTCGAGCTCCGCCAGTCGCGACGTGGCTTCCTCGGCCGCCGCGTTGACGGCCTCCTCGCCCGACTCGAGCTCCGCGAGGCGTGCCTGCAGAGTTTCGACCTCACGTCGAGCTTCGTCGACGCGCTCCGACGATCCGCCCAGAGTGCCGCGCAATCGACCGATCTCGGCCTCACCCGCCTCGACGCGAGAACGTCGAGCCTCTACTTGACCGTGAAGCTTGGCCAGGCCCTCTCGACGGTCGGCGGCTGCGCGCGCGAGGCGCACGATCCGCTGCTGCTCCCCCTGGTGGGCCCGCTCGGCTTCCTCGCGGGAGCGGACTGCCTCGTCGACGGCCTTCTGCGCTTCGTCGGCCTGAACCTGGAGTTCGAGCTCCTCCCCTCGCACACGCTCGGCCTGCCGTCGCAGCTGCTCGGGGTCGCGACCCGAGTGCGACGGTTCGTCGTCGGCCGCCATGAGGCGTACGCGCTCGCTCGCCAAACGGGCGGTCGCATCGAGCTTCTCCGCAAGGGAGGTGAGGGAGTACCACTGCTGCTGGAGCGCGTAGAGTGCGGGAGCCTTGCGGGCAGCGTCGTCCTCGAGTTCGGAGACAGCGCGTTTCGCCTCGGCCACGGAAGCCTCGAGACGCGTGCGACGTTCGACGAGTGCCTTCTCGTCGGCGAGGTCGGCCTCGAGACCCGCACGCTGCTGGACGAGATCGTCCGCCAAGAGGCGAAGGCGAGCGTCGCGCACCGTCATCTGGATAGACCGTGCCCGACGCGCCGTCTCCGCTTGTCGTCCGAGCGGCCCGAGTTGACGACGCACCTCGGCCGTCAGATCGGCGACGCGGGTGAGGTTTCCCTCCATCCCCTCGAGCTTGCGCAGCGCCTTCTCCTTGCGGCGGCGGTGCTTGAGGACGCCGGCAGCCTCCTCGATGAAGCCGCGGCGCTCCTCCGGTGTGGCTCGCAGGACGGCGTCGAGCTGGCCCTGGCCGACGATGACGTGCATCTCGCGGCCGATACCCGAATCCGAGAGGAGCTCCTGGATGTCGAGGAGCCGGCAAGGCGTGCGGTTGATCGCGTACTCCGAGCCGCCGCCACGGAACATCGTGCGGCTGATCGTCACCTCGGTGTAGTCGATGGGCAACGCGCCGTCGGAGTTGTCGATCGTCATCGTCACCTGGGCACGCCCGAGCGGCTGACGCCCGGAGGTTCCCGCGAAGATGACGTCGTCCATCTTGCCGCCGCGCAAGCTGCGCGCACTTCCCTCGCCCATGACCCAGGCGAGAGCGTCGACGACGTTGCTCTTGCCCGATCCGTTCGGGCCGACGATGCAGGTGATGCCCGGCTCGAGGACGAGGTCGGTTGCCGAGGCGAACGACTTGAACCCGCGCAGGGTCAACGACTTGACGTACAAGCGGCTACCTCACGAACGAGCCGTGAGCACGAGCGGGCCATCGCCCGTCACGGCGACGGTGTGCTCGCTGTGAGCGCCGCGGGAGCCGTCGACGCTGCGCAACGTCCAGCCGTCGGCATCCTGAACGAGTTGATCAGTGCCGGCCATGAGCCACGGCTCAATGGCGATGACGAGACCCTCTCGCAGCTTGAGCCCACGCCCCGCGCGCCCGTCGTTGGGCACATGCGGCTCGCCGTGCATGGTGCGGCCGACGCCGTGGCCACCGAACTGCGTGTTGACGCTGTATCCCGCACCGTGACACACGTCCGCAATGGCAGCCGAGATGTCACCGAGCTTGCCGCCGGGGCGGGCCTGTTCGATGCCGGCGGCAAGGGCGCGCTCGGTCGTCTCGATGAGACGCAGATCTTCGTCGCGCGGCGTGCCCACAACGACCGAGAGCGCGGAATCACTCACCCAGCCGTCCAACGAGGCTGCGAAGTCGACCGAAAGGAGGTCGCCGTCGGCGAGGGTGTAGTCGTGCGGCAGGCCGTGAAGAACCGCGTCGTTGACGCTCGTGCACAACACCTTGCCGAAGGGGCTCGCGCCGAAACTCGGGTGATAGTCGATGTAGCACGACTCGGCTCCGGCATCCTTGATCATGCGGTGAGCGAGCGCGTCGAGCTCGAGCAGATTGACGCCCACGTCCGCGGCCTCACGCAGAGCGGTGAGGACGGAGGCGACGAGCCGACCGGCAGGCTTCATCTCGTCGAGTTCACGGGGCGTTCGCAGTTCGATCACGATCCAACGGTAGTGGAGAGCGACGACAGCCTCCGCCACCGGCAGACGTTGTCAGGACGAGAACGCGACCAAGTCGACGGAAAACGACTCCTCCTCCGGTCAAATCCAAGGTGCTGGCCATAATGAGGTGGCTTGCGCCACAATCCAATCCGTGATTGGACACATGCCCAATAATGACTCGTTGCGGCCCCGCCTGCTGCTCAGCGGCGCGCTGCGGCAAGTTTCGTGTGGGCTCCACTGCATCGGATCGACGATGCTCGCGCTCACACTCGTTCTCGCCGGCCCCATCCTCGTGATTGTCGGCATTCACCGTGCCCTTGAGGCCGCATTCGGGCGCTCGGTCATCCCCGGCTGGCACCCCAAGCATGCAGAATCGCTCCTCGTCACATTCCTCGCTCTCGCAGCATCAACGTCGGTGGCCGCCGCGTTGCTCGCCACGAGTTGGGGCCTTCACGCGGCGAGGCGCCGTCTGTGTCCTTCCCCGAGCGGCCCGAACTCTCCACGTCCCCCGCAACGACGCTCGGGCGGGACGTTTCCGGCGCAAGCACGCGTGCTGCTGGTTCCGTTCACGAGCGGCTCACTGACCCCTGCCCCTCCGTCGAGGCAGACCGCTTCACCTCGCGTCCACGGGGGATCAGCGGGGCGGCTTCTGACAGGTCGGGCAGAAGTGTGACGAGCGGTTCATGAACTGCTCGCGCACGATGAGCGTTCCGCACCGCCGGCACGGCTTGCCCTGCTGGCCGTAGGCGTCGAGGGAGCGGTCGAAGTAGCCGCTCGCGCCGTTCACATTGACGTACAGCGCATCGAAGCTCGTGCCCCCTTGGGCGAGCGCTTCGCGCATGACGTCCTGCGCTGCCGTCAACAGGTCGACCATCTGACGTTTCGTCACCTTCGAGCCCAGCCGCCTGCCGTGAACGCCCGAGCGCCACAGCGCTTCGTCGGCATAGATGTTGCCGATACCGCTCACCACACCCTGGTCGAGAAGCATGCGCTTGACGGCGACGTCCTTGCGTCGCATGAGACGCGCGACCGCTTCGGCGTCGAAGGCGTCCTCGAGCGGATCTGGTGCGATGTGCGCGATTGTGCTCGGCACCTCACGTCCGTGCGCCACCGTCAGCTCGTCGAGATAGAGCCCACCGAAGGTTCGCTGGTCGACGAAACGCATCTGCATCGGCGCAGCGTCAGATGCGTCGCCGTCGAGGTCGAACACGGCGTGCGCGTGCTTCTCCATCGGCGCATCCGCCGCCTCGACGAGAACCTGACCACTCATGCCGAGGTGGACGACGAGGGCGTCGCCCTCCCCCGCGAACGTCAGCCACAGGTACTTGCCGCGCCGCTCGGCCGACTCCACACGGCGTCCGCGCAGGACGTCGGCCAGGTGATCCGGGCCCGGCACGTGCCGGCGCGCGACCCGTGCTCCGGTGACCCGAGACGTGACGAAGGCCTGGCCGACCACCTGGTCGGCCAGGCCTCGACGTACGACTTCGACTTCGGGGAGCTCAGGCATCGGAACGCGGCGAGACGTCCGATTCGGCGTCGGCTACCGCCTCTGCCGTCGTGACGCCGGAGTTCTTCGCCGCCTCCTCGCGCAGGCTCACCCATGCGTTCTCGGCGGCGAGCATCTCTGCGCTCTTCTTGTTCCGCCCGGTGCCGATGCCGAGCACCCGCTCGTCGACGACGACCTTCGCGGTGAACACCTTGTCGTGATCGGGGCCTTCACCCTCGACGACGTACGCGGGCGCGCCGAGGCCGGCGGCCGCAGTGGCCTCCTGCAACGACGTCTTCCAGTCGAGCGCCGCGCCGAGGCTGGCCGTCCGTGACATCAACGGGTCGATGAGGTGATGCACGATCCGCCGTCCGGCCTCGATGCCGCCACACAGGAACACAGTGCCGATGACGGCCTCTGTCGTGTCGGCGAGGATCGAGTCCTTCGTCCGGCCGCCCGTGGCGAGTTCACCGCGTCCGAGCAGCAGATAATCGCCGAGGTCGAGCTCACGCGCCACCTCTGCGAGGGCCCGCGAATTGACGACGGCGGCCCGCTGCTTGGCCAACTGCCCCTCGGGAGCGTCGGGGTGGTCGCCGAAGAGCGTCTCGGTGACGACGAGACCCAGCACGGCGTCGCCGAGGAACTCCTGGCGTTCGTTGTGCGGGATTCCGCCGTTCTCGTACGCGAACGAGCGATGGGTCAGGGCACGACGAAGCAGCGGCTCATCGACGTCCGTACCCGAGATCTCACTGAGTTCTCGGGCCAGATCGCCGACGGGCCGCTGCGTAGCGTCAGCCGCCGACCGCTTCGAGCTTTTCTTGCCCACGGTCTGGCGAGTGAGGCCGGTCAGGCCTGGTGCTCGGTGCGCTCCGCGGCGCCGTAGTGACGGCCGTTGTACGTGCCGCACGACGGGCACGCCATGTGCGCCTGCTTGTTCGCGCCACACGACGGGCACGCCTGCAGAGCGACCGGCGTCGCCTTCCAGTTGGCTCGGCGCGAGCGGGTGTTGGCGCGCGACATCTTCCGCTTGGGGACAGCCACGTCAGTTCCTCTTCTCGTCGTGTGCCGGATCGGCGTCGGCCAGGTTGGCCAGTGCCGACCAGCGGGGGTCGATAGCTTCGTGGTGGTGGTCAGGATCGTCCGCGAGCCGGGCGCCGCATTCGGCACACAACCCGGGGCAGTCCTCGCGACACACCGGTTGGAACGGCAGTGAAGGCACTACCGCATCCCTCAGCACGGGCTCGATATCGGCGTCGTCGCCGTCGAGCTCGGGCAGTTCGTCCTCGTCATCGCCGCCGGCCACCTCACGGTGGTGCGCGGCACGCTCGGCGTAAGCGAACAGTTCCTGAAAGTGAACGTCAACAGGAATGCTGACGTCGTCCAGGCACCGCACGCAGGCGCCGGTCGCCGTCGCTTCGACCTCACCGGCGATGAGGACGCCCTCCATCACGGCTTCGAGACGCAGGTCGAGCCCCATGGGCTGACCTTCCTCGATGCCGATGACGTCGGTGCCGAAGTCGGCCGGAGTCGCGACATCACGATGCAGACGCAGAGAATTACCGGGTCGGCGACCGAGTTCCCTGGTGTCAATCACCAGAGGTCGGCGCGAATCAACCTGGTTCATTACCCTGCCGTCTTCGTGAGTCGTGTCTTCGATCGCTTCGGCCACAGCGATGGCGTGGGCCGACGTGCAAGTCTACGCCAGCGCGTGACGCCCACCCAAATCGTCCGGCCGACCTCAGCCGGCGACGCCGAGTCGCTCGAGAAGCGGGCCGTGAACGGCCTCGGGAACCATGCCGGAGATGTCTCCCCCGAGCGTGGCCACCTGCTTGATGAGCGAGCTCGACAGGTGATCCATGCCGGGGTTTCCCGGCAGGAACAGCGTCTCGAGCCCCGAGAGCGAACGGTTCATCGTGGCCATCGGCAACTCGTAGCTGAAGTCGGTCTCACCCCGCAGGCCCTTGACGACGATCGGCGCCTCGAGGCGCGCACAGACCTCGACGAGCAGTTCATCGGCGAAAGCCTCGGCGCGCACGTTGGCTAGGTGCGCGACCGACTTCTCGATGAGGCCGACGCGTTCGTCGGCCGTGAACGTGCCCTGCTTGTCCGGGTTGTAGAGGACGGCAACCACGACCTCGTCGAACAGGCGCGCGCTGCGCTCGACAACGTCGAGGTGGCCGAGGGTCAAGGGATCGAACGATCCGGGGCAGACACAGCGGGTCATCACTTCTCCTCGGTCGCGGCCGCGGGAACGACTTCGTCCAGCGTGGCGACGACGGCGTCGACGTCGTCAGGGTCAGGGCCTTCGCTGAACTCGGCGAACCACATCGTCGTCTCGCCGTAGACGCGCGGCTCCCACGGTGCGAGCCGCTCGTGCCACGTGGGTTCGGGCGAGCGCGACGAACGCTCGATGACGACCAGGGCGCGCGGTGCGAGCCAGCCGCCCTCGACGAGCGAGTTGATGGCCTGACGCAGCTGCTCCTCACTGACCGAGTACGGCGGGTCCATGAGGACCAGGGCGGCCTGCACAGTGGCGGGCTGGTCGAGGAATCGCTCGACGGCCTGCGTCACGACGCGTACCGGCGAGAAACCGAGGTTGCGCACGTTGGTGCGGATGACGGTGGCGACGCTGCGGTTGGCCTCGACGAAGGTGACGGACGCGGCACCACGACTGAAGGCCTCGAGTCCGAGGGCGCCCGATCCTGCGTAGAGGTCGAGGACGTCGGCTCCGAGCATGGCGCCGAGGTGCTCAAGTCGTGAGAAGAGTGCTTCACGCACACGATCCGCGGTGGGCCTCGTGCCCACGCCCGCTGGCGTGTCGAGCCGCCTGCCGCCTGCTTTTCCGGCGATGATGCGCGTCATTAGCCTCTCTCCAGGAACTCGGCCTGTTGGTCGTCGACACGCTCGCGCGCAGCCTGGGCCAGCAGGGGGTGATCGGCCATCGTCGGGTCTTGTTCGACGAGCGCTACGGCTTCGTCGCGGGCCTTGGCGATGACCTCGAGATCTGACGCCTTTGTCAGTTCCAACCAGTCGAGGGACGTACGGCGACCACTCTGCGCGGCGCCGAGCACGTCACCCTCTCGTCGTAATTCTAGATCCAGGTCGGCGATGGCGAATCCGTCGGTCGTCCCCGCGACGCGGCCGAGGCGTTCGAGGGCCTCCGGGGACTCGGAGCGTGTGACGAGCAGGCACAGACCGCCGTGCTCCCCTCGGCCCACGCGGCCGCGAAGCTGGTGCAGCTGGGACAGGCCGAAGCGATCGGCGTCGACTATGACGATCATCGAGGCGTTGGGCACGTCGACCCCCACCTCGATGACGGTGGTGGCCACGAGAACGTCGACCTCTCCCCCGGCGAATCGCCGCATGACGGTGTCCTTCTCGTCGGCCGGCAACCGGCCGTGCATGAGATCGATCGAGACGCCTCCGAGTGCCGGCAGGTGACGCATCTGCTCGATGAGCTCCACGACACCGACCGGACGTAGCGCCTCACCGTCATCGGCAGGCGTGCCCGGGTCGACGAGCATTGCCCCGGAGCCGTCCTGCGCGTCACCGATCCGACCGGCGACGACGTAGACCTGTCGGCCTGCGCGGCACTCCTCGGCGATGCGCTCCCACACGCGGTTCATCCATGCCGGGTTCTGCGCCTGCACGACGTGGCTGACGATGGGTGCCCTCCCCCGCGGCAGTTGCCGCAGGGTAGAGACGTCGAGGTCGCCGAACGCCGTCATCGCCACGGTGCGGGGTATCGGCGTGGCCGTCATGACGAGCACGTGCGGCGGCGTGGCTGCCTTCGAGTTCAGCGCGGAACGCTGCTCGACTCCGAAACGATGCTGCTCGTCCACCACCACGAGCCCGAGATCGGCAAAATCTACGTGCTTCTGCAGCAGGGCATGGGTTCCGATTACGATGCCGGCCTCGCCGGAGACGATGTCGAGCAGTGCCTGCGAGCGCGCCGAGGTCGACATCGATCCCGTGAGGAGCGTGACGCGCGTGCCGTCGGCGTCCCCGCCGAGTTGCCCGCGTTGCGCGAGGTCGCCCAGCATGGCGCGCATCGACGTGGCGTGTTGCGCCGCGAGCACCTCCGTGGGCGCGAGGAGGGCTGCCTGTGCGCCGGAGTCGACGACGGCGAGCATCGCCCGCAGCGCCACGATCGTCTTACCCGAGCCGACCTCACCCTGGAGCAGTCGGTGCATGGGCACCTCACGCGCGAGGTCGTCTGCGATGGCGGCACCGACCTCGACCTGCCCCGACGTCAGCTCGAACGGGAGAGCGCGGTCGAAGCGCGCGAGCAGACCGTCCGGGCGCGGGACGCGAGGCGTCGCGGGTACCGAGCGAGCCTTGGCCCGGCGCTGCGCGAGCACGAGTTGAGTGATGAACGCCTCGTCGAAGCGGAAACGCTTCTTCGCCGCGCCCACGTCCGCCATGGTGCGCGGCAGGTGCGCGGCGCGCATGGCACGCGTGAAATCGGGCACTCCCATGCGCTCACGCAGGTCGTCGTCGAGCGGGTCGGGCAAGGTGCCGACCGCGTCGAGCACCTGCTTGATCGACAGCGTCAGACTGAGGTTCGTGATCTTCTCGACCTGTTTGTAGACCGGCACGAGGCCGTTCTCGTAGATGCTCATGTCAGCGTCGTCCATGAGCGAGTACTGCGGGTGGGTGAGCTGCAATTGCTTTCCGTAGAGCCCCAGCTGACCGCTGAAGAGGGCTCTCTTACCCGGCCGAAGAATGCCGTAGTGCGGGTGCGCACTGAAGAACGTGACGAGCGCGCGCTGGCCCGCGTCGTCGACGATGACGGCGTTGGCCATGGAACCGCGCCGGTTCTTCATGCGCCGCTGCGTCATCTCCGCCACCTCGGCGGTGAGAACGACGTGCTCGCCGAGTTCGAACTCCGAGAAGCTGCTGCCGGCGTGGGCGTCGATGTAGCGGCGCGGGAAGTAGTGAAGGAGGTCGCCGACCGTCTCGAGGTTGCGCGCCTTCGCGAGTTTCTTCGCGCTCGTGCCGAGCACCTTGACGAGCGGTGTCTCGAGCGTTACCTCACTCATGGATCACTCCGAGTTGGACGAGGAAGCCCGATCGCAGACGCAGGAGGTCGAGCTCCGCTCCGACGCGTTCGGCCTCGGTTTCGAGGAAGGTGACGAACTGCTCTGCCGCGGCCGGTTCGGCGTCCGGCGCGATGCAGGCGGTGACGACCTCGGCTCCCTCGAAATGGCTGCGCACAAGATCTCGCGCGGCACGCCACGTGCCCGCCTGCAGTACCTCGATCTCCTCATCGGCATCGAAGCCCGTGGCAACGGCGTCAAGGCCCGCGAGCAGTGTGACGAGACTGTGACTGCGGGCTCCGTCACCGGGAGTTCCCCGGTCGGCGAGGACGAGAGTCGACCCGTTGTCCGGTTCGGCGATGCGCTCGCTGACGGCGGCCCCGAGGCTGTGCGCATAGCGCTGCACGGCCTCGTCCTGGGCAACGACGACGACGTCGCTGACTGTGTCGAGGCCGCCGGCGAAGCGCGTGACCGCGATGTTGTCCACGGACCCCGCGTCACGGGCATGGGAGACCGCGACGAGCGGAAGGTCGGTGTGCACGTGGAGGCGGTGGATACCGTCTCCACCGGCGACGACGACGCTGTCACCGACCTCGGTGAGGCGCGAGCGCAACGAGGCAGCCACCTCGTCCGTGAGCCCCTCGATCACGCCCATGACTTCGAAGGCCGGACCGTCGCTCGTCACCTGACAGCCGCCCTCCGAACGGACGCTTCGCGCCTCGGCGCGGGGCAGCCAGGAGCGTTCGCTGGCACGAGGAAGCCCGTGGCGTCCGCTCGCAACACGGCTGAGGCACTCGAGCACGATGGCGAGGCCGGCTCCGCCGGCGTCGACGACCCCCGCCTCGGCGAGGACGGCGAGTTGTTGCGGAGATCGGGACAGGGCGAGCTTCGCGCCGTCGAACGCCGCCTGCGCCACGTCGTCGACCTGGGGCGTCTCGCCGGAGTGCACGGCCTCGGAACGAGCGTGGCTCGCCGCGACGGCCGCCGCTTCGGCGACGCTGAGCATGGTTCCCTCGACGGGGTTGTCGACGGCTCCTCTCGCCGAGGATGCGCCGGAGTGCAGGGCCCGCGCGAGAGCGTCGCCGTCCAGCCCGAGGGCAACGGCCTCGTCCACGCCGTCGGGGTCGACGGGCAACGCTCCGAGCGCTCCGACGAACCCCCGCACGTACTCCGAGAGGATGACCCCCGAGTTGCCCTGAGCCTCACGCGTGATGGCACCGAGCACCTGGCGCAGGTCGGAGCGAGCGGTGCGCGCACCCGGATCGAGTTCTTCGACTGCGCGAAGGCCGGCCTCGAGGGTGGCGCGCATGTTCGTGCCCGTGTCGCCGTCGGGCACCGGGTAGACGTTGAGGGAGTTGAGGATCGTCTCCGACGCGGCAAGCTCTGCTCGGGCCGCGACGAGGACGCGGGCGAGGGAGGCCAACGTGAGCGTCGTCGTCATGGCGCTCCTCCGTCCTCGCTCATCCGTGACTCACGGGCGACGCGTGGGCTGAGGCACCCACGAACCGCTCGTTCGCCCCTACTCTGGCACAAGGCACCGACAATGGAATCGTGGGTGAATCGCTGCCCACCTGACGGCTGACGCCCCGCGCGTGCGCCCGAAGGGACCCACTCGCCTCGTTTTGCTCCGCCCGGTGGGCCTCGGCTATGCTTCCCAGGTTGCCTCCGTGTCGCCCGTCGTCCTGACGTGCCTGCCGGGGCGAAACCCAAGAACGTTCATCGACTTCAGGAGAAACCGTGGCTGCCACCTGCGACGTCTGCGGCAAGGGACCGGGCTTCGGTCACAACATCTCGCACTCCAACCGCCGCACCAAGCGTCGTTGGAACCCGAACATCCAGCGCGTTCGCGCGATGGTCGGCGAGGCTGGCGTGACCCCGAAGCGTCTCAACGTCTGCACCTCCTGCCTCAAGGCAGGTAAGGTCAAGCGCTGATCTCAGCACTTGCGTCAAGAAACCCGGCTCCGGCCGGGTTTTTTGTTGCCCGCCTTCACGATGTTGCCGTGAAAACGCGGCATCCCTCCCGCGGTAACCGCTCACCATCGGTGGGTACGCGTGAGCCGGGCGCCCCCTTCCGGGGGACGCCCGGCTCAGTCGTTCGCAGTCAGTACCTCAGTGGGCGCCGGGCTGCTCGTGCTCCGCGGCGGCCTTGTCCTCGGCGAGCTCACGCTCATCGACGACGATCGGGCGAGTGACTGCCCAGCCGATGAGCGCTGCCGCCAGGACGAGCAGACCGACGCCGGTCCACAGGTTGAGGTTCGCGCCGTCGGCCTTGGCCCGGTCGGCCTCGCTCGTCGTGAAGCTCATCCCGACGAGGATGACGCCGTAGATGCCCATGAGGGCACCGATGATGTTGCGGATGTCGAACAGGCCCGCGCGGTGACGCGCGGAGTTGGCCGCCTTCGCGGTGCCTGCTCCGGCCTTGTCGTTCGTGGGAGTACTCATGGTTCAACCCCTCAGTGGAAGACGATGTTGAGCAGGATGACGAGGGCCAGCGAGATTCCGGCGAGCTTCGTCGGCGACTGCCACCAGCTCGTGGTGGTGTCCTCCTCGAAGTCCTCCTTCGGCGTCTCGCTGTAGACGAGGCCGCGCAGCGACTCCGCCGGCTTCGGCTGCGTCGCGAGGCTCACGACGTAGCTGACGAGGACGTCGACGACGAACGCCGTACCGGCAGCCACGAACGAGGCGCCCTGGCCACCGATCGGGATGACGCCGACGGACAGCCCGCCGAGAGCGTCCTCGGAGAGCACCGCGACGATGACCGCGCCGACGGTACCGGAGACGAGACCGGCCCAACCGGCCGTGGCCGTCATGCGCTTCCAGAACATACCGAGGATGAACGTGGCGAACAGCGGCGCGTTGAAGAAGCCGAAGAGCGTCTGCAGGTAGCTCATCGCGTTCTCGTAGCTGGCGGCGAGGAACGAGGTGAAGATCGCGACCACCGTGGCGACGACCGTCATGATGCGGCCGATGCGGATGTAGTACGCGTCGTCACGCTCCTTGACGACGTACTCCTGCCAGATGTCGTAGCTGAAGACCGTGTTGAACGCCGAGATGTTGGCGGCCATACCTGCCATGAAGGCGGCGAGCATACCGGCGATGGCCACGCCCAACAGACCGTTCGGCAGCAGGTCACTCATGAGGTACAGCAGCGCGTTGTTGTAGTCGGCGCTGCCACCCGAGGCCTTGGCCTTGGCGATCTCCGGCACGAGCACACCGGCGATGATGCCGGGGATGATGATGATGAACGGGATGAACATCTTCGGGAAGGTGCCGATGATCGGAGCACGGCGAGCCGAGTTCATGTCCTTGGAGGCCATGACGCGCTGAACCTCGACGAAGTTCGTCGTCCAGTAACCGAAGGAGAGCACGAAGCCGAGACCGAACACGATGCCGATGACGGACCAGACCGAGCTCGTGAAGCCGGTCAGGGAGTTACCCGGCCACGAGGCGAGTTCACCATCGGTACCTGCGGCCTGCATCTTGTCCTGCAGGCCGCCCCAGCCGCCGACCTTGTGCAGGGCGGCGAGCGTCAGCGGCAGCAGTGCGGCGACGATGACGAAGAACTGCAGCACCTCGTTGTAGATGGCAGCGGAGAGGCCACCGAGGGTGATGTAGCTGAGGACGATGACGGCGGCGACGATCGTCGAGACGGTCATGTCCCAGCCGAGCAGCATGTTGACGATCTTCGCCAGCAGGTAGAGGTTCACACCGGCGATGAGCACCTGCGCGAGCGCGAACGAGATCGCGTTGACGAGGTGGGCGCCCGTACCGAAGCGGCGCTTCATGAACTCCGGCACCGAGCGCACGCCCGAGCCGTAGTAGAACGGCATCATCACGATGGCCAGGAACAGCATGGCCGGGATCGCGCCGATCCAGTAGTAGTGGAACGTCGGCATACCCATCTGGGCACCGGACGCGGACATACCCATGATCTCGACGGCACCGAGGTTGGCCGAGATGAAGGCGAGGCCGGTGACCCAGGCGGGCAACGATCGGCCGGACATGAAGAAGTCGATGCTCGAACTCACCTGACGGCGGGCCAACAGGCCGATGCCGAGAACGAAGACGAAGTACAACGCGATGAGCACGTAGTCGACCGGCCCTGCGTCGAGACGCAGTGCGGAGGTATCCATAGGCAGCAAGGCTGGCTCCCGGTCTGAAGATTCTGTTTGACCGCCTGACGGTAGCCCCACGGCCCCCTTCAGAGCCATGCAGACGGGCTCATCACAGAGGATTGCAATACGTTCGCAACAATCGGAGCGGTTCGCTCGTCAGCGAGCGCCGAAGTGCGTCCAGCCCTCCGCCTGCGCCGGCTCGCCGTCGAGCGTGACGCCCCGGCCGTCCTCGACACGGCCGACGACGTGCCATCCCGCCGGAACGCGCCCCTCCGGGCTTGTCGCGAGCAGGGCGTGTTCCTCACCGCCGGAGAGCACACACTCGAGTGCCCGATCCCCCACCACCGGTTCGAGGGGGCGCGCCATCGCACGGAGCGCTTCGCCGTCGAAGTCGAGGCGCACGCTCGACGCCCGCGCGATCCGTGCGGCGTCGAGCATCAGGCCGTCGGAAACGTCCATCGCGCAGCGCACCCCCGCAGCAGCAGCCTCGTCACCCGCGTATCGCGGGCGCGGGGCACGATGCCACCCCACGCATTCCTGAGTCGCTGTACCGGCTCCTTCCGAGGGCGCGGCTTCGCCGAGCAATACGAGCAGACCGGCGTGACTTCGCCCGAGGACGTCGGAAACGATGATCGACTCCCCCACTCGCGCGTTGGCACGCAGCAGCGGCTCGCGCCCCGCGGGCAGATCACCGAGGGCCGTGACCGCGATGGCGACCGTGCCGTCGGGCGCTCCCGAGAGGTCGCCGCCGAACGAACCGACCCCGGCACGCCGCAGTTCGTCGGCCATACCGCGCGTGAGGTCGACGAGCCAGTCGACTCGAGTGGCCCCCTCAGCGGCCAATGCGACGACGACGCCGGTCGGACGCGCGCCCATCGCAACGACGTCGGCGAGGTTCTGCGCGATGACCTTGACCCCGACGTCCTGGGGCGACGACCAGTCGTCACGCCAGTCGAGGCCGAGCACCATGGAATCCGTCGTGACGACGGTGCGGCCGGTGCTCGTTGTGAGGACGGCGGCGTCGTCACCGGGCCCGACATCGGCCGCCGCGGGTTCGACCACGGCGAGGACGGACCTCAGCACGCCCAATTCACCGACGTCGTCGACGGTCGAGGCGTCGCCGCCCACTCTCGGCGTCCACACGTTCGTCACGGCCCCATTCAAGCAGGCCGGAACAGACCGCATCCGCGCCGCATCAGGCAGCGCGCAGCCACCGCCGGTAGCGTTGTCCACCATGACGACGCTCCGTTCCCTCAGCCTCTTCGTCGCCGGTTCGTCAGCCGTGTGGGCGCTCGCCGCGTGCTCGCTACCTCCGGTGGAGGCCAAGCCCGCGGATCGCGCGGACACCCCGCAGTGCAAGGCGGCCTCGAGCGCCTGGCCGGCGAAGGTGGCCGGTTTCGAGCCGTACCCCGTCACCACGCCGTCCGACGCGGTGCGCGCCTGGGGCGAACGGCCCGAGTCGTCCGTCATCGCGCGCTGTGGCCTCACCCCTCCCGGACCCACCACGGAGACGTGCTTCGAGGCGAACGGCGTCGACTGGGTGCAGTCCGACCTGTCGGACGGGCGTCGCTACACCACCTACGGCCGAGAACCGGCCATCGAGGTGCTCGTGCCGAAGGAGTCGAAGGCCGATGCCTCCACGCTCGCGGCTTTCGCGCCCGCAGCGAAGAAGATCGCCCAGGGCGAGCGGCGCTGCTC
>NZ_JAGTHU010000007.1:0-122301 GCF_019895135.1 Dermacoccus sp. Tok2021 | reverse complement strand
GTACAGCGCCGGGCCCCCCGTGCGCCCATCCCTCGGGCCCCGCGCGGGGGGGGGGGGGGCCCTTCGTGTGTCAGGCGTTGGGTCAGCCCTTGGCAGCAGCCTTGAGCTTGGAGCCTGCCGTGACCTTGGCGGCGTAGCCGGCCGGGATCTCGATCTCGGCGCCCGTCTGCGGGTTGCGGCCCGTGCGGGCGGCGCGCTCGACGCGCTCGATCGTGAGCAGACCCGGGAGCTGGATCTTCTCGCCGCGGCCGACGGCCTCGATGATGACGTCATTCAGGCCGGCGATGACCGCGGAGGCGTCCTTGACGCTGACGCCGGTGCGCTGGGCGATGGTGCTGGCAAGATCACTGCGGTTCATGGATGAATCCTCTTCTCTAACCTGTCGCAGCCAGAACGGTGCCCCGAAGGCCCCGCGTTAGGCTGCGTTGTCTGCGAATCTACGCGATGCGCCGCGAAATGTCGCGCCCGAAGGGGTGAAAGACCGGCTCGGAGTGCTTCACGACGCGTCGCAGTCGGAATTTGGGCGTACGACCCGAAAGGTCAGGGAAGCTTCTCGCCACCCGGGCCGAAACCGCTCGTGTCGGCGTGGAGTTCGCCGTCCTCGCCGCGGTGGATGGTCTCCGGCAGGTCCTTGTCGCCGCGGTTCGCGACGGCGTCCTTGGCGTCGCCCGCCTTGGCGGCAGCAGCCTGGCCCGCGTTCTTGCCTGCGTCGGCAGCCTTTTGGCCGACGGCAGCAGCGACGGCGGGGGCCTTCGTCTTGACCTGCTCGGTTGCGGCGGTGACCTTCTCCTGGACCGCCGGGTTCTGCCAGGCCTTGTCGGCCTGCTTCTTGATCTGCTCGTAGCGCTTCTCCCCGGCGCGGGTGCCGAGGACGTAGCCGACGACGCCGCCGGCGAGGAAGGAGATCTTGCCCATGATGTGGCTCCATGTCATGTGAACGGACAACTTGCCGTCGAGCCTACCCAATCTGCGTTGGCGCGCCAGTGCCTTACGATGGTTTCTCGTTGCGCGGTTGCCGTGCGACGCCTGGGTTCGGCCCTGCTGGGAGCGTCGACGACGATGCGCTCGACGGGTCGTTGCCCGTGGTGTTCGCGGTTGGTGCAGCGACGAGGAGGGCTCGCATAGTGGCCGAGTGCACCGGTCTTGAAAACCGGAGTTGGGAAACCAACCGTGGGTTCAAATCCCACGCCCTCCGCAGATGAGTAGGACCCCGCCGGATCAGCGATGAAGTCGCCCGGCGGGGGTCCTACCTCTCTGCGGCATGACAGGTTGGGGATTTGGGAGGGGCGACGCGCGAGTGAGCGGTAGCGAGCCCGCGCGGCGCGACGGTTCCCACGCCCTCCCTCCTAACGGTGCAGAGCGACCCAACTGCGATTTTCGTCCACAACGATCGGCCGACTGTTGCTCCTGCACACCGTGGGTGCTTGGGTGGCATGAGGGCCCCATTCGTCGGCGCTAACGGTCGACATCAGGGACCGCTGAAATGCTCGACGACACCCAGGACACAGGCGCCCGCACCAACACCACGCATCACGCTGGCGCCGGCGCCTAACCGTCCGGCATCCAGGGCGACGGTGTTCACGACAACACCCACCCGCCATACCCACGCGACGGCGCTCGTCGGACCACTACCCGCGACGCCGGTGCCCGCACGTCAGGCGCCGACGCCGACGTCAGGGCCGCCGGTGGACTCGACCCTGCAGGTGTGATCGTCGCCCAGGCGAACGAGGCGCCCACCGCAGAACGCCCCGTCGAGGGCGTCGTTCAGGTTCTCTCACCCCGCCAGGTTCCGCTCGGCGGGCTACGTGCCCTCGAGGTGCGACGCACCCTGCCGCACCGCGACCGCTCGTTCGTCGGGGCGTGGTGCTTCGTCGACCACTACGGCCCGGAACGCGGCGGCGGCATGGACGTGCCGCCGCACCCCCACACCGGGCTGCAGACGGTCTCGAGGTTGTTCGAGGGCGCCATCGAACACCATGATTCTGGTGGCGCGCACGCCGCCATCCGCCCGGCGAGGTCAACCTCATGACGAGCGGCCGCGGCATCGTCCACTCCGAGGTCTCGACGCCCGGCACCGAGACGCTGCACGGCGTCCAGCTCTGGGTGGCACTGCCCGACGTGACCCGCGACGGCGCCCGCGCGTTCGAGCATCACGCGCCCGAGTGCGTGCCGTTAGCGAGCGGATGAATCGGGCAGCGAGCGGATCGTCGCCGACGAACTCCTGCTCGCCACCGGCCGTCGCCCGCGCCTCGACGACATCGGTCTCGACGCGGTCGGCGTCAACGCGGACGACCTGCGCGCCGGGCGCCTGCCGACCTGGCTGCACGCCATCGGTGACGCCGGCGGCGGCGCGCCGCTGACACGCATGGGCAAGTACGAGGCGCGCGTGCTCGGCGCCCGACTCGCCGGCGCGCACGAGACGCCGCCGCCGCGTGACGTTCCCGTCCCTCAGGTCGTTGTTCACGGACCCGCAGGTCGCGGCGGTCGGCTAAAGCGAGGCTCAGGCGCGCGAAGCGGGGCATGACGTCGTCACCGTCGCGGTGCCGTTCGCGAGCGCCGCGGGCACGGCTCTGCTGCGTGACGACGGTGTGGGGAGCGCCAAGATCGTCGTCGACCGTGCGACCGGGTGCCTGCTCGGCGCGACGTTCGTCGGCCACCAGACGGCCGAACTCGTCCACGCGGCGACGGTCGCCATCGTCGGCCAGGTGCCGATCGGCGTCCTTCGGCACGCGGTGCCGAGCTACCCGACGTCGTCGGAGCTCCGGCTGCGCCTGCTCGAGGAGCTGCCGACGAACCTGCGCTGACGCGTGACGACGGGGCGCTCGGGGGCATGACGGCCGCCCTGTCGAGTACGCACGAAGGGGCGGTTGCGTCGTACATCACAGGGCGTGGCACTCCGTTGCGCAGGGGGCGAGCCAGGAATGCGTCATCTTGAGTTAACTCAAGATACGCCTCGACCGCCCGCTGGAGGACACATGTCGCACCCCACCCGCCGCGCCGTCGCTCGGGGCGCCGCCTGGAGCATCCCCGCCATTGCCGTCGCTAGCGCGGCTCCGGCAATGGCGGCGAACCCGTGTTCGCAGATCATCAAGGGCCGTCCGCTGCCTGCGTCGGCGTTCTTCGCGTTCAACACGAGCGCCGGTGGCACGATGAACCTGACGAACGGCAAGAGCTACGCGTTGACGGGCGGCACCGGCGTCGCGGGCTCCGGTACTGCCGGCACGCCGAACGGCGGCTGCAGTGGTCCTGCCAGTTCAACAGCCCAGGACTGCAACACGTACATCGGCATCTCACTCACGAACTCCTCCGGCACGAGCAGCGCCAACCCGGCCCCCGTGTCGCTCAGTGACCTCGTGACTGTCGACGGCTAGGGCACGACAACCGTGACGCTCAACGTCGCGTCCTTTATCAAGGACGGCACCAAATGGGCGGGGTCGGGCGTCACGTTCTCCTGACCATCGGAGCGCAGTGTCGGCGCACAACGCCTCCCCACCCAAGGATGTTGCGTCATGAACGCGCGCTATTTCGCGTGGTCGTGACACACCATGGGCCATCTCGATGCTCATTCTGCTCGGAGCGCCTGAGCCCCGACGGGGCCTGAACGGCCGCCTGTTTCACCACTTTCGCTGACCGGGCCGGTGCGACGTCAGCGCCTCAGCGCACCCGGTAGTCGATGGGTTTGCAGACGCCGGCGTTCGATTTCTCGGCCGAGCAGGCCGTCAGCCCGACGAACAGGTCGGCTTCGGCGCGGATGGCGAAGACGTCACCCGCCTGCGTCGGCGGCGGGTCGATGTGCAGTTCACCGTCGGGGCTCGTCCACACGTCCATGAAGATGTTGAGCGTCGTGCCGATGTGGTCGGGCGCGACGCCGACGGGTTCGAGCGCGCCGCACAGGTTCGCGAAGCAACTCGGGTGCGGGGCGCCGTCGAACTCGGGGTAGAGGATGTCGAACGTCTGCTGGCTGCACGGCGTCACCGTCATGTCGTGGATGCCCACCGAGTCCGCGACGATCGTCGCCATGACGCTGCTGCGGTTGCTCCACAACCGGTGCCCCGTCGATGGGTACAACGTGTTGTTGTAGTCGACGGTGCGCCCCGCCGAGAAGCACTCGGCGATGTCGCCCTGCATGACGGCGTAGAAGTCGCTCACCTGCTCACCGCACGGGTCGACGACCTCGAGCACCTGGCCGGCCGCCAGCGGCACGAGCACCCCCGTCTGCGGGGCGATGCGCGACCAACCGTCGGCGGGAGCTTCGGGGCCGCCCGCGTACGGCGGCCGCGGCGTCGGCGGGTGGGGGGAGCGCGGGCGTCGCGGGTCAGTCATCAGAATTCTCCTTCGAAGGGTGCGCGGTGAACGGGGCACGCCAGTCGTCCTCCACGTGCCGCCCAGAGTACTGACGCGCCTCCGACGAGCGTCCATGATCGGTGACGACCGGATTGATCGAACCCTGCAACGCAGCATCGCGGCGGCGGATCGCGTCGCGCATCCGGTCGAAGCCGCCGTCAGCTCGCAGCTGCTCGAACTGATCGTGCAGGTTGAACACGACCGTCGTCAGCGGAGCACGGCGCGCGATGCGCGAGGCCCGCGGATGCAACCCGACGAGGAAGAACGGCACGCCGCCGAGGCTGAAACTGAAGTGTGGTGACGTCGTGTCGGGTGACACGCGCTCGGCCCACGGCGCGTCGTCACGATCGTGCAATCGCTGCAGCATGCCCCACAGGAGGTTCTCGAACTCCCGCTCGTCACCCGCCCGCGGGCGACGGAAGACGGCGATGAACGAGCCGAACTCGCGCGGGCCACGCTCGATCGCGGCGAAGTCAGCCAGCTCAGCGCTGAGCGTTGAGAGACACGCGTCATCGGTCATGTCGTCGAAGACGCGGACGAGCGCGCCGTCGCGTTTCAGCGCCGAACGCGCTCCGAGGCACGGAAACCGAGGGTGCTCGATCATCGCGCCGATGACGTCGCGGATGGCTGCCTCGTCCGCGCCCTCGAGGCCCGCGTCGGCTTGTTCGGCGAGCCAGTCGGCGAGGTCACGGGCCTGCGACTCGTCGTCATCGGTTGGGTGGGTCGACGAGCCGGATGATGAGGTGGGGGCCGCGGCTGGCGGCCAGTGATCGTCAGACACATGACCACCGTAGCCGCGCGCCAGACCCCACAACACGGCTTGAGGGCGCGTCTGCACGTCCATCGCGCGGTAGGCGCCTCTGATGTGTGACTCGATGCTGTTGACGCTCAGGTGCAGGCGCTCGGCGATCTGCGCGTTCGGCATGCCCGAGCAGATGAGATCGACGATCTGCGCCTGACGTGCGGTCAGCCCGTCGGAGGGGACGGTCGGCCGCGCGTCCGTGGGGGAGGGTCGAAGCACCGCGGGGCGGACGATTCGACCCGCGACCACGTCATCGACCCCGGCGCGCAGATCGGCGGCGCTCGCCGACCGTCCGACGACTCCCGACGCGCCGCGCGCGAGGAGCCGGCTGATGGCGGCATCGTCGGTGTGCAGCGACGACACGAGCAGCTTCGTCGTCGGGTTCGCGGCGTGCAGCGCGCGCAGTTGATCCCAGGCGTTGCGGTTGGGTTCGTTCCACTCGAGCACGGCGACGTCGGCATCGAGCGCGAAATCGGCGCGCAGGCCCGGGCCACGCACGAGCACGAGGCGTGTCGCGACGCCGAACGCGTCGAGAGCCGCCATCGCGCCGCATCCGAACAGCTCGCTACGTGCGACGACGGCGACCGTGAGGCGGGGCACAGCTCTCCTTCGAGCGATCCGACGATCAAGGGTCGTGAGGTGTCGGTGGTGATGAAAAGTGTTGTCGCTCACCGTGTTTCGCGCCACACCCGCAAGGAGGTGAAGCGTCGGCTGCCTGATGGACCGCCGGTGCGCGGCGCCATGCTGGAAAGTGGTGAGCGCGTCAGGACCGGCCGTCGACGTGCAGTCCGCGCGCGACGCCCCACAGCACCGCCTCGCTGCGGGAGGCGACGCCCATGGTGCGGTAGGCGGAGCGGATGTAGCTCTTGAGCGTGTTGAGGGAGACGTTGAGTTCGTTCGCGATCGCGCCGTTGGGCAGGCCGCGGCAGATGAGCGTGACGGCCTGCGCCTCTCGCTCGGTGAGCCCCTCGGCGCGCCCGGGCCACCAGTCGTCACCCAGCTCGACGGGGAACGCGGGGTCGACGATGCGCTCGCCGCGGGCGACGCGTTCGAGTGCGGTGACGAGCTCGTCGGCCGTCGCGTGCTTCGTCAGTATGCCCGCGACGCCGAAGTCGGTGAGCGCGCCGACGTGCGCCTGCGGAGGGTCGTTGGTGTAGACGACGAGGCGCGTGACGGTGGCTGTGTCGCGCAGGCGCGCCAGCGTCGCCCACCCCGGCTCGGGGGCGGCGAAGCAGTCGAAGAGCGCGACGTCGGTGAGTTCGGTGGGTACGCCGCGGCTGCACGTCGCCTCGACGCGTGCAGTGTAGGGCGAGAGGAGTGCCTGAAAACCGGCCATGACGAGGGCGTCGTCGTCGACGAGGGTGACGCGCAATGCGCGGGGTGCGGGCGCGCCCCTCGACTCCTCACCCGTCGCCAGACGGAGGTGTGCGGCTCCATCGGTGCTCGGGTGGGACGACATGCGGATACCTTGCCAACATGTTGCGACACAAGGAAATTAACCATGACGAAATTCCGACATCGACCGTGTTGCGTGGGGCTGGTCGCGCGCACGGTGACCTCCTAGGCTGACGGTGGCACCCGTTCTCGCAGACCTGCAGGAGGTCGATCATGGAATCGCGCGACAAGTTCGTCACCAGCTACGTCGCTCATCACTGGGCCGCATCGAAGGGTGGGCTCGACCTGTTCGAGCGCGCGTCGCGCTCGCAGAGTTCGGCGCGCACGCGGAAGGTGCTCGCGACGCTGACGCGGGAGATCGCCGAGGACCGCGCACGCCTGCGCGTCATGGCCGACGCGCTCGGGGTGGGTGAGGCGCGGCTCGCGCAGCTCGCGCTGAGCGTCGGCGAGACCGTCAGCCGCGTGAAACTCAACGGCCGCTTCGTGCGCCGCTCCCCGCTGAGCGACGTGCTCGAACTCGAGGCGCTGCTGTCGGCCGTTCGTGGCAAGCGGGCCGGCTGGGAGGGCCTGCGCGTGCTCGCGACCGACGATGCGCGCATCGACGTCGCCGAACTCGACGACCTCATCGTGCGCGCTGACAGCCAGCTCGAACGCCTCGTCGCCGCCCACGCCGAAGCGGCCGCGACGCTGCGCTGAACTGACATTCGCTGCGCTCCGCTGGTGAGCCGTCGGACGAGTCGCCCCGCTGGACCGCTCGGGCGCCTCGCCTTGCCTGATCGCCCTGACGCGGCCTGACCCCAGCTGTCCAGGTTGGTCGGTGGTGACCGCCATGTGTGGCGTCCCTCCCGAGGCGCCTTCAGGGGCGCCACCTACGGGCCAAAAAGAACAAGGATCATTCACGTGTGGCGCTCACTACACTGCATGCCGCCGCGACATTCGAGGTGAAGTTCATCAGCACCCTGCTGTGCAATGTCATCGACGGCGAGGCACCGCACCGACGGCGACAGGCCGGCCTGGTGCTGAGCGGCCCCCGGCGTTGTGATTGCAAGCTCTGGGGGATGGGGCGGCCGCTGCGTCACCTTCGTCGATGGGATGGCGGGTGACTCACGGGTCGGCGCGTCGTTGCGTGCCTACCCGTGAGTTACCCGCTCTCCCGTCGCATGGCCGGGGGCGGGGCCGACGCGCTCAACCCATCGCGACGATGCGCTTGGCTTCCTCGACGGCGCCGTCGAACGCGAGCTCGGGGCGGGTGCGCAGCAGGTCGGTCGCGCGAGCATGTTCGGTGACGGCCGCGTCTTGGCTCCGGATTGCCGACGTGACCGCTGGGACGGCGGCGTCGCCGAGACCAAGCAATGCGACGCTCAACGCCATCTGCGTGCCGGCGTCACCACGGCCGAACTCCTTGACCAATTCGTCAGCGAGAGAGCCATGTTGACTCTCCGGGGCCAGCGCGGCGGCCGCGCGCCAGGCGGTGCGGGCGAGATCGTCGTCGGCGTCGTGCAGGAACTCGGGCGTGATCCAGGGCCATGCGCGCTCGTCGCCGACCTTCGACAGCACGTGCAACGCCTGCGTGCGCGCCTGGATGTTCTTCGACGCCAGCTCGCGCTGAACGCGCGGCAGGACGTCGTCAGCCGGCAGGCGCGTCAGCGCCCAGGCGAGGGTCTCGCGGACGAAGAAGTCGGGCTCGACGCCGCAGCGACGCACGAGCGTCTCCAACAGATCGGGATGCGGATGTGTGCCCGCCGCCATCGCGGCCTGCAACCGCACCGACTGATCCTGCACGTCGAGGGCGCGGGCGATGTTCGCGGCGTACTGCTCGGGCGTCATGCTCACTGCAGCGCCCGTCGCGCCCGCACTATTCCGCGCAGCACTCCAGGCGGCGCCGCCTGGACGTAGAACGCACGATGGCGGGTAACTCACAGGTCGGCGCCTAACCGCGCGCCTACCAGTGAGTTACCCGCCAGCCTGTGGTGGCCGGGCGGCCGGGTGGCCCAGCGTCTCGGTGGACGCCGACCCGATCCCAGGCCGTCAGTGCGTCAGGGCTTGAGGACGACCTTCTGGCAGCCGTCCTGCTTCTTCTGGAACACGTCGTACATCGTCGCCGCCTCGTCGAGCCCGACGCGGTGAGTCGCGAGTTGCTCGACGCCGAACGGGTCGGCGTCGACGAGCACGTCTCGCAGCTCGCCGGTCCACTGCTTGACGTGGCACTGGCCCATGCGCATCGCGATGCCCTTGTCGAACATCTGCATCATCGGCATCGGGTCGAGCGCGCCGCCGTAGACACCGGAGACGGAGACGGTGCCGCCGCGGCGGACGCTGTCGATCGCGGCGTGCAGCGCGGCGAGACGGTCGATGCCGGCATTCTTCGCGAGCGGCTCCGAGATCGCCGACGGCAGCTTGCTCACGGCCGACAGGCCCGCAGCGGCAACCGGGTTGCCGTGTGCCTCCATGCCGACGGCCTCGACGACGCCGTCCGCACCGCGCCCGTCCGTCAGGTCGCGCACCGCGTCGCCGACGGCGCTGACCTGCGAGCCGTCGAGGTCGTCGAGGTTGATTGTGCGGGCGCCGCGGGCCTTCATGCGCTCGAGGCGCTCCGGCACGCGGTCAACGACGATGACGTCCTCGATCCCCAGGTACTGCGCGCTCGCGACGGCGAGCTGACCGACGGGGCCGGCACCCATGACGGCGAGCGTGTCGCCGGGGCGCACGTTCGCCCATTGCACGCCCTGCCACGCGGTCGGCAGGATGTCGGACAGGTAGAGGTAGCGCTCGTCCTCGCCGGCCTCAGGCACCTTGATGGGGCCGAAATCGGCGTGCGGCACGCGGACGTAGTCCGCCTGGCCGCCGGGCACCGCACCATACAGGCTCGTGAAGCCGAACAGGCTCGCGCCGGTGCCCTGGTCGACGTTCTGCGTCGTCTCGCACTGCGCGAACAAGCCTCGGCTGCACATCCAGCAGTGGCCGCAGGAGATGTTGAACGGCACGACGACGCGGTCGCCGGGCTTGAGGTTCGTGACGCCCGAGCCGACCTCCTCGACGATGCCCATGAACTCGTGGCCGAGGATGTCGCCCTTCGTCAGGAACGGCGCGAGGACGGTGTAGAGGTGCATGTCCGAACCGCAGATCGCGGTCGAGGTGACGCGCACGATCGCGTCGGTGGGCTCCTGGATGCTCGGGTCGGCGACCTGCTCGACCGAGACCTTGCCCTGGCCCTGCCAGGTGAGTGCTCGCATCAGTTTCTCCTCGAGAGGATCACCGCGACGTGCGGCGATCGGGTGGTGGGGAGCGTGGCGCCGGGAGCCGCCGCGCGTCGGTTCGGCTCCCGGGTTCGTCACAGCTCGGTCGTGGCGCTCTGGCCCTTCGGACGCTCGCCGCTGACGCGCGCCTTGACAATGCTCGCGAGCGCGGAGGCCTTGCCTCCGGGCTGGCCCCAGAACTGCGCGGACTCGCTGACGACGCGGACGAGACCGAGGTCCGGGTCGTCCTTGCCGCCGTCGTACCAAGCGGCGACGTCGTCGCCCCACAGCTCGTCGATCTTAGCGCGGTCGTCGACGAACTCGACGCGTCCCGCGACGGACAGCCACGAACCGAGGTGCGCGAACGACAGGTTGACCTGCGGGTTGCTCTGCAGCGCCTGCGCCTGCTCGGTGCCGAGGCCGACGAAGAACCACACGTCGGCGTCGTCCGTCACCTCCTGCGGCGTCATCGGGTGGCTGTGCAGGGCCCCGTCTACTGCGATCGAGGTGAGCATGACGAAGCGCTCACCACGCATGATCTCGACGACCTGCTCCTGCGAGATGTCGGACTTCGGGGTTCCAGCAGACATGGTGCGTACCTTTCGTCGGGGGCCTCGGATGGTCGGGTGGTTGGGTTCAAATCTTCGGGTGGCGCGACCCGGGGCCGCTCAACCCTCGGGTTCGAGGTTGCTGCGCGACGCGCGATCACCGAGGGTCGTGAGGAGCTTGACGAATCGTCCGGCCCTAGGTGCGAGCTTGGATCCGGGGACAGGCGTCGTCGCACCGGGAACGGGCCCGGGCAGCGCACGCCCGACGAGGCCCATGACGCGCGTCGTCACACCCGGCATGACGCCGTGGACGCGCGCGCCGAGCTTCGCGGCGGGCGTGAGGATGACGTACGGCTTGCCGGCGAGGACGCCGTCGACCATGCGTCGCGCGGCCTTCGTGGCGTCCATGCTGACGAACGGCAGCGACGCGGCGGGCGCAAACCACGCGTATTCGGCCTGCGCGTTGCCGTAGAACTGTGCGGCCGTGTGCGAGCCGGTGCGCATCAACCCCGGGGCGATGACGGTGGCGCTCACACCCGTGCCGGCGAGCGACGCGGCGAGGCCCTCGGTGTAGCCGATGGCCGCGAACTTCGCCGTCGAGTACGCGAGCAGGTGCGGTGCGCTCAGCAGGCCGCCGATGGAGGTGACGACGCCGAAGCGCCCGCGCCCGCGTTCGCGCATGCCGGGGATGACGGCGTCGGAGAGGTTGATCGGCCCCCACGCCATGATGCTCATCGCGCCTTCGATGTGCTCGTGCGTCGTGTTCTCGGCCGGGCCGACCTCTATGACACCGGCGACGTGGATGGCGACGTCGATCGGGCCGTGCTCGCCCTCGACCTGGGCGACGGCTCGAGCCACCCCGTCGCGATCGCTCACGTCCATGACGATCGTCGAGACGGCACTGCGCGCGTGGCCGTGGGAGACAAGCGTGTCGGCGGCCTTCGTCAGCGCGTCCGCGGAGCGAGATGCGAGGACGACGCGGTGCCCGGCGTCGGCGAGGGCGGTGGCGACGAGAAAACCCAGCCCGCGCGAGGCTCCCGCGACGAGTGCCAAGGGCTTCTCTGACGAAGCCGATGCATTCTGGCTCGGCAAACTGACCGGGTGATCCGACTGGCTGCGCGACGTCTCCATGAGTTTCACCCTAGAGTCGATCCCTAATTTTTCCCATGGGTTTCGCCTCTCACACCGAGTCGTCACCCACACGGGTGCCCGGCGGCTCATGTCCCGTCAGCGCCCTGGGCCTCCCTGCGATTCTTGTCCACATCTGCGATTTTCGTCCACATCCGTAGGGGCGTGGTGAGAGGGGGGCGGTGGCCTTACTCTCCGACATAGGGTCGAGAGGCCATGATCGAACGACCACCAGCATGAGGAGAGCCATGAGCGACAACGAGCGCACCACGAGCCCCGACACGCGCGGCACCGGGGACGAGCTGCACCAGGGGGTGAGCGGTGGCAACGCCATGACGACGTCGCAGGGTATTCCGATGACCGACGACCAGAACCAGCTGCGTGCGGGCGACCGCGGCCCGTCGCTGCTGCAGGACGCCGCGTTCCGCGACAAGATCATGCACTTCGACCACGAGCGCATCCCGGAGCGTGTCGTCCATGCCCGCGGCTACGGCGCGCACGGCGTGTTCGAGAGCTACGACGACCACAGCGACCTCACGGCCGCCTACCTGTTCGGCAAGAAGGGCCGTCAGACGGAGACGTTCGTTCGTTTCTCGACGGTCGCCGGCAACATGGGCTCCGCCGACCTCGCGCGCGACGTCCGTGGCTTCGCGACGAAGTTCTACACCGAGGAGGGCAACTGGGACCTCGTCGGCAACAACATCCCCGTCTTCTTCATCCAGGACGCGATCAAGTTCCCCGACCTCGTGCACTCGGTCAAGGAGGAGCAGGACCGCGGTTGGCCGCAGGCGGCGAGCGCGCACGACACGTTCTGGGACTTCATCTCCCTCATGCCCGAGTCGACGCACATGGCCCTGTGGGCGATGAGCGACCGCGCGATTCCGCGCAGCTTCCGCTTCATGGAGGGCTTCGGTGTCCACACCTTCCGCTTCGTGACGGCCGACGGCAAGAGCTCGTTCGTCAAGTTCCATTGGAAGCCCGCGCAGGGCATGCAGTCGGTGGTCTGGAACGAGGCCGTCAAGATCAACGGCGCCGACGCCGACTTCCACCGTCGTGACCTGTGGAACGCGATCCAGAGCGGCGACTTCCCCGAGTACGAGCTCGGTGTCCAGGTGTTCGACGACGCGTTCGCCGACAGCTTCGACTTCGACGTGCTCGACTCGACGAAGATCATCCCCGAGGAGATCGTCCCGATCCGCCCGCTCGGCAAGATGACGCTCAACCGCGTCGTCGACAACGTCTTCTCCGAGACGGAGCAGGTCGCGTTCATGACGCAGAACGTCGTGCCCGGCATCGACTTCACGAACGACCCGCTGCTGCAGGGCCGCAACTTCAGCTACCTCGACACGCAGCTGTCGCGCCTCGGCTCGACCAACCACACGCAGCTGCCCGTCAACGCGCCGAAGTGCCCCGTCGCGCACTTCCAGCGTGACGGTCACATGCAGTTCGCGCACCAGAGGGGCCGCGCCAACTATGAGCCGAACGGTTTCTCGGGTGACGACCGTGGCCCGCGTGCGCTGACGACGTTCCAGCCGGACACGTACCCGACGAAGGTCGAGGGTGAGGCGCGCCGTCTGCGTGCGGAGTCGTTCGCCGACCACTACAGCCAGGCCAACCAGTTCTGGAAGAGCCAGACGGAGGTCGAGCAGAAGCACATCGTCGACGCATTCGCGTTCGAGCTCGGCAAGTGCGAGATCCCCGAGATCCGCACGCGCATGCTCGGCAACCTGCGCAACGTCGACGAGTCGCTCGCGCAGCGCGTCGCCGACGAGCTCGCGATGGAGCTGCCGGAGGCCTCGCCCGCGAAGGTGGCGCCGCGTCACGACCTGCCCGTCTCCAACGCGCTGAGCATCGTGAAGAACGGACCCGACAGCTTCGCCGGCCGCAAGATCGGCGTCGTCGTCAGCGACGGAACCGACGCCGACCTGCTCGCCGCGGTGCGTTCGGCCGCCGAGGCCGAGGGCACGGTCGTCGAGATCGTCGCGAAGGCCGTCGGTGGCGTCACGCTGTCGAACGGTGAGAAGCTCGCCGCCGATCACGCCATCGCCGGTGCGCCGTCGGTGCTGTTCGACGCCGTCGCGCTGCTGCCGTCGGCTGACGGTGCGGCGACGCTCGGCAAGGTCGCCGAGGCTCGTGACTTCGTGACGGACGCCGTCGCGCACAACAAGTTCCTGGCCCTCGGCCCGGACGCGTCGGGTCTCATCGAAGCCGCGGGTGTGGCGTCGAAGAAGGACGACGGGTTCGTCGACGTCAGCGACGCGGCCGGCGCAAAGGGCTTCGTGGAGACGTGCCGTGCGCTGCGCTTCTGGAAGCGGGAGCTCTCCGCTTGAGCGAACCCTCTCGCGTGCTGTGCCGCCCCGATATCCCTGCTGGGGACATCGGGGCGGCGCTTGCCGCTGCCGGTGAGTTCGCTTCCGCCGCAGCGGCGTTGGGCCGCGACAGCGCGGTGTATCTCGACACGCTCCGATCGCTCGGCGCCTTCGACCTGACGACGGCGCGCGTCATCGAACCGCACCTCGACGCGCTTGCGATCCTCGCCGAGGCGGGGGTTGCGCCGGGTGACGTGCTGCCCGGCGGTGAGGACGGCGCCTGGGGTGTGTTCGCGGCGCGGGCGCCGGGCCTCGCCGCGCGTCGCGAGGGTGACGGCTGGGTGCTCGACGGGGTGAAGCCGTGGTGCTCGCTCGGTGAGCAGTTGTCGCATGCGCTCGTGACGGCCGGTACGCCTGAAGGACAGCGGTTGTTCGCCGTCGACCTCACGGATGCGCGGGTGCGTGGCGCCGAGGAGCCTTGGGTGTCGCGTGGGCTCGTCGCGATCCGTTCGACGTCGCTGACATTCGACGCGATGCCCGCGATGCCCGTCGGGGAGCCAGGTTTTTATCTCGGCCGTGACGGTTTCGCGTGGGGTGGCATCGGTGTCGCCGCCGTCTGGGCGGGCGGTGTGGACGGCCTCGTCACAGCGGTTCGTGCGGCTGCGGGGCGGCGTGAACCCGATCAGATCGCGCTCATGCATCTGGGCCGGTTCGAGGTCATCGCGTATCTGTTCGACGCGGTGCTCGCGGACGCAGCCCGCGCGATTGACGGTGGAAACGCCTGCGGTGCGGCGGGTCTCGCGTTGTCGTCGCGCGTGCGAGCAGTCGTCGCCGATGCGGTGGAGCAGGCGCTGACGACCTGTGGCCACGCGCTCGGCCCCGGCCCGTTGACGAGCGACGAGACCCACGCGCGGCGCGTTGCCGACCTCGGCGTCTATGTGCGCCAGCACCACGCCGAACGCGACCTCGCCGCCATCGGCGCCGCCACGCTGGAGCGTCACTGATGCGCGGGATGCCCGCCGCGCCGGCCTCGTGGTCGTCGCGGGAGCCCGGCACGAGCGAACGCGCGTGGTTGCGAGGGACGCCATGGGCGTCGCTTGGCCACCTCGACGTCGAAGCCCTCGCTGCCCGGTACAGCCGCGTCGTCGTCGTCGCGGCTCACCCCGACGACGAGACCCTCGCCGTCGGCGCATTCTTGGCGATGCTCGCGGACGCGGGGTTGCCCGTAGATGTCGCCCTCGTCACCGACGGCGAGGGATCGCACTCTGCGGCAACGGGATTGACATTCGAGGTCGTCCGCGAAGTCCGTCGTCGCGAGTTCGACGACGCTCTCGGTGTGCTGCTCGGCGGTGCGCTCGGGCGGGTTGAGCGCCTTGCGCTACCTGACGGCCGCGTCGCTGACCACCGTGCCGAGCTGGCCGCTGCGCTGGAGCGCGTCGTGCGGGTAACTGCGGCGGAGGCATCCACGGTGTCGGACCAGTCGCCCTCGAGAGCGGTCGGCTGCGATGACGCAGCCACCGATGTGACCTCGACGGTGACGCCGTCGATGACGCCGGTGCGTGGGTCGGGAACTGAGCGGGTGCTCGTCGTCGCCCCGGCGGAGGCCGACGCGCACATCGACCACGACACGTGCGGAGCCGTGGCGCGTGACGTCGCGGCGCAGCTCGGGGCGGCGTGCGTCAGCTATCCGTTGTGGTGGTGGCACTGGGGCGACCCATCGTCGGTCGCCGAAACAGTCTGGGAGAGCAGCGTTCTCGCTGTCCCCGACGTCGCCTCGCTCCAGCGCAAGCGCGCAGCCATCGCGGCGTACTCGTCACAGATCGGGACGTTCGCGCGCCCCGCAGCCGAGCCTGCGATGCTCGACGCCGGCGTCCTCGCCCACTTCGAACGTCTCGTCGAGACACTCTTCGACCCCGACGGCGCGCTGCCCCGCGTCGCTTCGTCCGATGACGGACGCACGCCGGCGGCATCCTTCGACGCGATGTTCGAGGGCAGCGACGACCCGTGGGGTGTCGAGACGCGCTGGTACGAGCGGCGTCGCCGTGCCCTCATCGAGGCGATGCTGCCTGACGAGCATCTCGGGCGGGTGCTCGATCTCGGATGCTCCACGGGCGCCCTGACGCAGGTGCTCGCCGAGCGCGCCGACGACGTGGTCGCGGTCGACGGGAGCGCCCAGGCGCTGGCGCGCGCTCGTCGACGTGACGTCGACGGCGTCGACTGGCGCCACGCCGAACTGCCTTCTGTGCTCGATGAACTCGCCGACGAAGGGCAGCGGTTCGACACCGTCGTGCTGAGCGAGATCGGCTACTTCCTCGACGGCGCGACGCTGCTGGCGACCCTCGCCGGCATCGACGCACTGCTGCGCGATGACGGTGTCGTCGTCGTGGCGAACTGGCTGCACCCGACGCGTGACATCCCCCTCGACGGGCGTCTCGTCGATGAGCAGGTGCGCCTCGTGTGGCCGACGCTCGCGCGTTACGAAGACGACGACGTCGCCATCGTGGTCGCTCGCCCGAGCAACGGCGATGCCCCAACCGCCGCAACGACCCCCGTGTCGCGCGACACCCGCGCCGTCCTGCGAATCCCGTCCACATCGGCGAATCCTGTCCACACCGGCGATTTTCGTCCACATTCGTCGGCTGACGGCGAGCGCGGCATTGGCGCCGTCAGCGGCGAAAGTGCCAGAGATGAAGTCGAAGGAGAGGCCTCATGACAGTGCCTGCCGTCGAGGCGACGCCTCGCAACCTGCACTACGGCGAGTTCTACGGTCTCACCGACCCCGTGCCGACGGCCGATCCTGAGGGCCGCCCGGTGCTCGTCGTCCACGGCAACTGCCAGGCGGAGTCGCTGCGCGTACTTCTCGACGGTCGGTACGGCGATCGCATCCGCACGATCCGCCTCGTCCCGGCGCACGAACTGGTCGCCGATGACGTGCCGCACCTGCGTCGCACCCTCGCGCAGGCCCACTACCTCGTCACACAACCCGTCGCCCCCGGGTATCGCGGCCTGCCCGTCGGCACGGAAGAACTGCTCACGGCGGCGCCGCACGTCAGGTCGACGATCGTGCCCGTCATGCGGTGGGCGGGGCTGCACCCGGCGCAGGTCATCGTCCGCACGCCCGCGGGCGAGCCGCCGATCGTGCCGTATCACGATCTGCGCGTCATCGCGGCGTGCCGCCGAGCGGGTGACCACGCGGCTCGTGTGACGAGCGCCGACCTGCCGCAGCTCGACGAGCGCGCCGTCGGTGCCCTGCGCGACGCATCCCTCGCCGAGCTGACGCGGCGCATCGAGGCGCACGGCGCCGTCGACATTCGTGATGCCCTCACGCGCCCTGGACGGCGCAGCGTCCACGTCATCAACCACCCGACGAACGACGTCCTCGTCGAGGTCGCCGACCGCATCGCGGCCGCCCTCGACCTCGGCGCACCCCGCGAGTACGACCCTGGCCGGTCGCTGCTCGGCGCCCTCGTCGCGCCGATGGACGAGCGCGCCGCCGCGCTCGCGCAGGTGCCGATGAGCGATGACGACGTCGCCCGCGTGTGGCAGGTGCGCGGTCAGGCGGTGGGCGAGGACGAGCTCGTCGCCGCCCACGCCGCGTGGTACGCCGAGCACCCGCAGGCACTCGCGGACGCGGTGCGTCGACATGCGACGTTGCTCGAGATCGTGGACGGTGACGTGTGAGCGCCGCACCGAGCGGCGATGCGTTCGAACATCCGACAGACGTCAAGATGACGAGAAGCGCCGTCGCACATGACAATACGAGGATGACGACGACGCGCCCGGCGAGCACTGCCGCTGAGGACCCCCGCAGCGCGCACGTTGCATCGGGTGATGCGGCTGCAACCGTCGACCACCTCCTGCTCGGCCCGCCCGAGCACGGGGTGACGCGCCACGGGGCGGCTCTCGCCGGTGCGCGCCGCACGTCGATGCTCGACGTGGGGACCGGCGCGCGTGACCTCGCGGCGTACCTCGCGGACGATGCCGGGCCCGTGCATGTTCACCTCACCGACGCGCTGCTCGGCGCCGACCACCGGGCGATCGAAGCCGGGGTGCGCGCGATCGAGGGCGCCGCACGGCCCGTGCACGTCACGCTTCACGACATTCCGCAGCCCGCCGAGGGGCAGGCGCGCTACGAACGTCGCGCTGCGCTGTATGCGCGCATCGTCGCGGCCGCCGCGTCTGTTCAGGTGTGCAGCGAGGCCGAGCGCGCGATGCTGGGTGACGTCGTCGCGGCGCCTGCCGGTGACGCTGACAGCGCCGCTCGGGGTTTCGGCGACGCCGATGTCGCTGGCGTCGGTGTCGCCACGTTGCCGGTCGATGCACGACCGAGTGCAACTGCGGCGGGCGACGCGGTGCTCGCCCTGGGGGATGACGCGCCCGTCGGCGTCCTCGGGTTCGTCCATCCGGGCAAGGATCCGCAGTTGGCGCTCGATGTTGCCGCGGCGCTGGGTCGCGACCTCGTCATGCTCGGCGCGGTGGTCGAGGGGCACGAGGACTTCGTCGATGACTTGCGCCGCGCCGCGAACGCGCGCGGAATCGAACTGCGCGTTCTCGGGCACCTGAGCGAGGACGAGATGGACGCCGCGATCGCGACGATCGCCGTGCCGCTCGCGGCCTACCGTCACATCTCCGCGTCGGGTTCGATCGGCCGATGGATCGCCGCCGGTCGCCGGCCGATCACGCTGGCCACGCCGTGGGTCGCCGAACTGTCGACGACGGCACCCGGGTCGGTGGCGGTCGTCGAAGCTTCCACTGGTGCAGGCGAATCGGGCGATCGTGATGGTGTGATCGATGTGCTCGTCGATGCCGCCCGGGCGGCGCTGAGCGACCCGATGGTGACCGTGACGAACCCGTCGCATCCCGGCTTGCTCACGACGCCGGACGCCGCGCGTCGCCAGAGCGAACTGCTCGCCGCGCACCTGACGCCCCTGGGTGGTGTCGGGTGAACGCGAACGCTCGCGCGGGCGAGCAAGGGGCTGACCTGAGCGTGGGTGACGGACGCGACGTCGACGTCGTCGTCACGCATTTCGAGGACCCGCAGCGTCTGCGATGGGTTCTGGATTCCCTGGCGGCGCAGGATGATTCGTCGCTGCGCCTCCACATCGTCGTCGCGGATGACGGTTCGGCCACCCCGCCGAGCGTCCCCGACGGCGTCACGCTCCTGCGACAGGCGAACGAGGGCTTCCGCGCCGCGGCGGTGCGCAATCTCGGCGCGCGCGCCGGGTCGTCACCGGTCGTCCTCTTCCTCGACGGCGACACCGTGCCGACGCCCGGCTACTGTGCCGCGATGGTCGACGCCTTGCGAGAGGCGTCGCGCGAGGCGCCGGGCGCCGGCGCCCTCGTCGTCGGAGCCCGTCGGCATGCCGATCTCAGTGCCGTCGCTGCGCGGGGTGACGATGTCGTGTCCTGGTGTGCGGCAACCGATCCTGAGGCGCCGGCCGACGGTGACGTCCTCGCCGCACCCCAGTGGCTGCGCGACGGCTACGCGCGCACGAACGACCTGCGTGACGCCGGCGACGGCGACTGGCGACTCGTCATCAGCGCCGTCATGGGCATGACGCGCGACGCGTTCGAACGACTCGACGGGTTCGACGAGAGCCTCGTCGGGTACGGCGGCGAAGACTGGGATCTCGCCTATCGCGCCTGGAACACCGGCGTCGCCCTGCGTCATGCGCCGGCCGCGGTGGCCTGGCACGACGGCCCCGACGCGGGGGAGCGAGCCGATCTCGCGCAGCTCAAGGAGGGCGAGCAACTCGCGCTCGCTGCCCGCATTCCACAGCCAAACGTGCGGGGGCGCCACGGTATCTGGCGCGCCCCGCGCGTCGTCGTGTTCTGGCGGCCGGCGCGAACGGTGGCACCGAGCGGCGAGTACGCCGCCCTCGAGTCGTGGCTCGCGCTCGCGGACGTCGGGATCTGGTGCGGTGAACGCCGACCCGACGTGCTCGCCGATGACCCTCGCGTGTGCGCCGGCGAACCGTCCGACGACGTTCTGCAGCGCGCTGAGTTCATCGTCGACGTCATGCAGCCGTGCGTTCTGCGCGATGCCGAGGGTCTGCTCGCAGCGTGCGACGGCGCGCCATGGGTGGGCGGCGGCGTGACGGCGGCGCGCACCCGTCATCGGACGAATGTGGACGAAAATCGCAGAAGTGACAGGGTCGCTGGGCCGGTCGAATCGCCCGCGGATGCGTCACCGATCGTCGAAACCGTGCCCGCAGACGGGCCCCTCGACCTCGAGGCCTGGGGCCGACGGAGGTGGTCATGAGCGAGCGCACCTATCCGTGCGTGACACGTGCGCTCACTCGGAGCCGTGACGGTTCGCCTCGCCCTGCTCTCGCCGGCGCCACCGTCATCGTGCCTGCGCGTGACGAAGAGCAGGCGCTTCCGCACTGCCTCACGGCGCTCGAACGAGCGCTCGTCGAGGTTGCTCATCTCGCGCCGGCGATGACGTTGCGTGCGTGCATCGTCCTCGACACGTGCACCGACGACAGCGAGGCCATCGTGCGTGCCTTCGCGGGCGCGGCGGCGCACCGCGGGCAGTTCAGCGTGGAGCCGCTCGTCGTCACGGCGGGGAGCGTCGGGCGAGCGCGTGCCGCGGGAGTGCGCTGCGCGCTCGAATGGGCGGAACGTGACGGAATCGATGCCGACGCGCTGTGGCTCGCCTCGACCGACGCCGACACGCACGTCCCGCCGCACTGGCTGAGCGCCCACATCGCGACGGCCAACGCCGGCGCCGACGCGTACGTCGGCACCGTCGAACCGGACGCGGCTCTCACCGGCGCGCGGCGCGCAGAGTGGATGGAACGACACCATCTGCGGGAGGGGCATCCTCACGTGCACGGCGCGAATCTCGGTGTGCGCGCTTCTGCGTACCTGCGGGTCGGCGGGTTCGCGCCGCTGTCGCTGCACGAGGACGTAGACCTCGTCGAGCGGCTGCGCGCCGAGGACGAGCGCCTCGTGCGGGCGGCCGATGACGCGCGCGTCGTCACGTCGAGCCGTCTCGACGGGCGAGCTGTCGGCGGGTTCGCGACGTATCTGGCCAACCTGCGAGGAGGAGTCGCATGACGTCGCTGCGCATCGCCGTGCTCGCCACGAACCGCAACCCGTTGAGCGAGCCGTTCGCCGGCGGCCAGGAATCGCTGACGGCGGCGCTCGTCGCCGGGTTCCGTCGGCGCGGCCACCACGTCGTGCTGTTCGCGGCCGAGGGGACGCCGGCCGATGTGGCCGACGAGGTCGTGGCGTACCCGGCGCTGCCGCGGTTCTCGGCGGTTGCCGCGCTCGACCCGCAGCTGCCGGAGAAGCCGTTTCTCGACGACCATCACGCGTTCACGTTCGCGGCCGCCGAACTGGCGCGCCGGGATCGTGCCGGTGAGCTCGACGTCGTCGCCAACCACAGCCTGCACCACCTGCCGATGTCGCTGTCGCGCGCTTACGACGCGCCGGTCGTCACGACGTTGCATACGCCGCCGTTTCCGTGGATGGAGCTCGGCGCTGCCCTCGCCTCGCCGGCGTCGCGGTTCGTCGCGGTGTCGAAAGCCCTCGCGGCGCAATGGTCGACTGTGACGCGGCAGGTCGTGGCGAACGGTGTCGACGAGTCGCGTTTCGTCCCCGGGCCGGGCGCTGACGACGGCCGTCTCGCCTGGGTCGGTCGGATCACGCCGGAGAAGGCGCCGCATCTCGCGATCGATGCGGCGCGGATGGCCGGGCGACGGCTGGCTCTCATCGGGCCGGTCAGCGATGCGGCGTACTTCGAGGCGCAGATCGCGCCGCGGCTCGGGGGTGACGTCGAGCATCTCGGCGCGGTGCGGCCAGATGAGGTCGCGAAGGTCGTCGGGCGGAGCGACGCGTTGTTCGTCACACCGGCATGGGATGAGCCGTTCGGCCTCGTCGCCGTCGAGGGCGCGATGTGCGGGACGCCCGTCATCGCCCTCGCACGAGGTGGGCTCGTCGAGGTGGTGCGACCGGACATGGGTGTCCTCGTCGACGCGTCGACGGATCCGGTCGTGGATTCGTCTGAGCTCCCGGCAGGAGCCATGACGGCGGCGCCCGACGACGTGCTCGTCGCCCGACTGGCCTCTGCCGTCACCGAACTCGACGCTCTCGACCGCGCGGCGGTGCGCGAGTGCGCCGTCCGCCATTTCTCTCTCGATGCCTGCATCGACGGGCATCTCGCGGTGCTGACGGAGGCGGCTGACGCGGCGCGCCGTTCGCAGCCTGCGTCGGGCGCGCGACCCGTCGAACGTTACACACCGCTGGACCCGCTCCCGAGCGACGCCGACGCGCGGCGGCTCGTCATCCGTGAGGACATGAAGCCTTCAGCCGGGGTTCGTCCGGGCGTGAGCGCGCAGAACGGCACGGGCAGTGACGTTGCGGACCGTCCGTTGCTCCCGGGGAGCCTTTCGGGCGACAGCGTCTCAGGCGGCGCCCAACCGGACGCGACAGGGGCGATGTCGTGATGCGCATCGGTTACTACGTGCACCATCACGGGCGGGGGCACGCGACGCGGGCGGGCGTCATCGGCGCCGAACTGACGCGGCGCGGGCACGTCATCACCTATCTCGGCAGCGGCGCACTGCCCGACGGGGATCAGGTCGCGCTCGCGTCGGATGCCGATGAAGCGGATGCACCGTTCGTCGACCCCGATGCGGGTGGGCGTCTGCACTGGGCTCCGCTCGGCGGTGGCTACGCCGAGCGTTCGGCGCAGATCGCGGCGTGGGTGACGCAGGCGCGCCCGGACGTCGTCGTCGTCGACGTCTCCGTCGAGGTGACCGCTCTCGTGCGGCTGCTCGGCGTCCCCGTCGTCGTCGTGGCTCAGCCCGGGCGACGCGACGACGCACCGCATGCGCTGGCGTTCGACCTGGCGGCGGCTGTGCTGGCGCCCTGGCCGGCGCGGCTCGACGTCGCGCCGCACCTCGAACGCCATCGCGACAAGACGGTCGAAGTCGGTGGCCTGTCGCGCTTCGCGGGTCATGCTGCGGGGCCGAACGCTGCGGGCGGTGGTTCGTCGGCATGTCCCTCCCCGAACTCCTCGGAAAGTGTTGCGTCAGGCCCGCGGGCGGCCGGTTCCCGCGATGCCGGCGGCTGCGGCGTCGCGGCGGACGTCTCGCAGAGCACTGCACCGGGCGCCGGATCCGGCGGTGCAGCAATAGACGCTGCGGGAGGCCCTTCGCTGGGCGCACGGCGAGGGGCCTCGTCAGATGCCTTGGCGGGCAGCGATTCTGACGGTGCTGCGGTGAACGTTCCGAAAGGCCTTTCGGCGGGCATGCCGAGAGGGGCCTTCTCGGACGCGACATCGCGGGTCGCGCAAGAGATACCAAGGTTGCGTGGCGTGCTCCTCGTCGGCGGCGAGGGCTGGGACGACGCTGAGCTTCCGGGCGCCGTCGAACGCGCTGTGCCGCAGGTCCATTGGCGGACGCCCGACGCCGACCACCCCGTCGAGGTTCTGCTCGCGACGGCTGACGTCGTCGTCACCCACGCGGGGCAGAACGCTCTTGCGGACGTCGCTGCCTTCGGTGTACCTGCCGTCGTCGTGCCGCAGGAGCGTCCGTTCGACGAGCAGGCCGACATGGCTCGTGCTCTTGACGACGCCGGCATCGCGCGCGGGCTGACTCTGGGTGCGACCGCTGACGAGGTCGCTGCCGGCATCCGTGAAGTCCTCGCCGGGGACGACGAGCGATCGACAGGACGTGCGTGGGCGCGCTGGTGCGTCGACGGCGCTGTTGACCGCGCGGCTGACGTCATCGAGGCCGCAGCGCGCGCAGGCGTCGCTGACCTAGCTGCTGGAACTGACGCCGACGATCTGGGAGGTGCTGTGCGTGGGAGCAGACATGGCATCGACGATGTTGCGCGCGCAGGTGTCGCAGAGCGAGGCGTCCGCGAAGCCGGGGGCGCGGCGCGTGGAGTCGTCGAGGGCGGCTCCGGCTGGCCAGCCGCTACCGGCGCCGAGGCGCCCGCACTCGGACATGGGACGCTGCAGTGATGACCGACATGGGGTCGGGCCGGACGCTGCCCGTCGCCGTCGTCACTCCGGTGCGGGGGCGTCTCGAGCACCTCGTCAATCAGCGACGGTTCCTCGACGAGGTGGCGCCCGACGTACGACACGTCATCGTCGCCGTCGACATGCCTGATCTGGGTGACGACCTGCGCGCGGCGGGCGTCATGGGTGAGAGCGTCAGCATCGTGCCCCTCGACGATCACCCGCTGGGCATGCCGACCGCGCGGGCCCGCAACGTCGGCGCGACGGCGGCACTCGATGATGGCGCGGAACTCATCGTCTTCCTCGATGTCGACTGCGTCCCCCTGCCCGGTTTCGTCGATGCGTCGCGTGACGCGCAGCGTCAGCTCGATGCTCGCGGCGAGCGTGCCGTGCTCAACGGCATCGTCACGTATCTGGGGGAGGACGATCGTCTCGACGGTGAACTTCCGGCGGCTGCGAGACGTTTCGTCGCTCCGCATGCTGCGCGCCCCGCTCCGTCGTCGGGTGCGGTCGAGGTCGACGACGACCATCGTCTCCTGTGGTCGCTCGCGTTTGCGCTCGATGCCGACGCCTGGCGCGCGTGCGGCGGTTTCGACGAGCGGTACGTCGGGTACGGCGCGGAGGACACCGACTTCGGCATGCGGGCCCGTGACGCGGGCCTGCGGATGGCGTGGGTCGGCGGCGCGCACGCGTTGCATCAGTGGCATCCGAGCGCGAACCCGCCGCGCCATCACGTCGTCGACATCGTGCGCAACGCGAACCTCTACCGCGAGCGGTGGGGCACCTGGCCGATGGAGGGCTGGTTGCAGGCGTTCGCCGACGAAGGCCTCGTCGAGTGGACCCCTACGTCGTTGTCCCTGGCGTCGCCGCATTGAGCCTTGCGGTGTGCCCGAATGTGGACAGGATTCAGCCGCGCCCTGGGTCAGCGTGATGACGGCGTCAGCCGCCGGCACGAGCGCGTCGAGTCGGCTGCGCTGCGCCGCCGGGTCCTCGATGTGCGGGTTGCGCAGGTCGTGCACCGTGACGACGACGCCCTTGCCCAGCTCGTGCGCCACGTCGACGACCTCGCGCAGGTACTCAGGGCTGAACGACTCGAACCCGAAGGGGACGTGCAGCACGTCGAACTCGCCGGCATGCTCGCGCAGCCAGGCCGGATCGAGGATGCGCGGCGGCCACCAGCGCGTCGAGCCGTCGTCAGCGATGACGGGCGGGTCGGGCAGGCGGATCACCTCGTCGCACCCGTCGCCTGGTGTCTCGCCGGTCGGGGAGAGATGCGCGACGTAGGGGTGATCGGCCGGAACCGACGCGACACGAAGCATTGCTTCTCCTGGACGCGATCTCATCGGCTACGACACTGAGCACGACACAGTGAACGCGACCGAGGGCGGGCGCCGTCACCCTACCCGCCGGCTCGCCCGTTGACGGATCGTCGTTGCCCGGATTCGCGTCATGTTCGACGCGAATCCGGGCAACGATCGTCCCTCGGCCTGACAAGTGCATCGCGCATGTGCAGTCAGACGGTGCCGCCGACAGGAGCCAGGCCCCGGGGAGGCGGAGCGAGGCAGACCCGTCTTCGTCGGCTCGGGCATGTCAGACGTGCTCCGGTGGACACGCGGCGGCGTGGGCCGTCACAGTGGGTGGGTGAGTGAACCCGAGCGCACCCCGGACGGTCGCTACATCGTGGTGAACGGTCGACGCTGGCGCGCGTCCGACCCCGGCATCCCGCCGAAGCTGCGGCAAGAACTCGTCGACGAACTGATGGCCGCCCGTCGCCTCGTGCGCACGGACGCCGAGCACGCCCGACCGCGCGTGCAGGAGGCCAAGATCGCTCTCGGCGAGCGGGGCTACGAATGGTGGACTACTCCGTCCGACGACGAACGCGACGTCCGCATCGAAGCGACGATCCGCGCGCTGCTGCGTCATCGCGCCGGCAAGAGCATCTGCCCCAGCGACGTCGCGCGCGTGGTCGGCAACGGCGCGCACACTGACGTCCATGGCGACGGTATTTCGAAGGCGAGTGGCCACGGGACGGCGACCCGAGTCGGAGGCGAGTCGACCACCACCGGGGGTGGCGATGCGACGAACGGCGATGACGGGTGGCGCGACCTCATGCCCGCCGTCCGCGCCGTGGCGCATCGAATGCGAGCGGCCGGCGAGGTGCTCGTCACCCAGGAGGGCAAGGCCGTCGACGAGACAGCTCGCGGGCCCGTCAGGATCATCTTTGCCGACGGTGGCGCTGACGATGACATTCGTGCTGACGCTGGGGAGCGCCCCTCGTCGTGATGTTCCCCGACATCGCGTCGCTGCCGACGCGATGTCGGCGAAAATCGCTGACGCTCAGTCTGACGACGGGGCGTATCGCTCGAGATCCGCCGCGACCGTCCCTCGACGCCGCGCTGAGTGCCAGCCTGGCACCACAGGTTGACTTCCACCGTAGATCGCAGCGGGGGGACACCCCCCGTCAAGGGCGTCGGGCTGCCGATCTCACTACACGACGTGCGGCAGGACGAACAGCATGAGCATCGACCACGTCAGGTGCGTGACGATCGGCCCCGCGAGCGAGCCCGACTGCTGACGCAGCACGGCGACGACGAAGCCGAGCATCGCCGCGGCGAGTGCGAGCAGCGGAATGCCGGTCAGGGCCGTGACGGCCGTGTAGGCGACCGTCGTCCACAGCACGCGCTTCCTCGGCGACAGCACGCGCCAGAGCCCGCCTCGGTAGAACGCCTCCTCGGCGATGCCGTTGACGGCCGTCGTCAGTGCGACGATCGGCAGGCTGCCCTTGCGGGCATGGTCGAGCAGGTGCGAGACGGGGTCGCGCAGCGCCGGGATGAAGCGCACGAGAAACGCGCCGACGACGAACAACAGCGCCAGCGCGATGCCGATGCCGAACGCCTCGAGCAGTTCGCGTCCGTCAGCGCGCCAGCGCAGCCTGGTCGCGCCGACCCGGCCGGCCGCGAAGATCCCCGCTCCGTAGATGACGGAGACGAGGAACGTCGCCGGGTAGAACAGGGCCTGCCCCGGCTCGAGATTGAGCGACCACGAGAGGGCGACGGCGGCCGCGACGCCCGTCGCGCCGATGATGACCCGCGTCGCCCCGAGACGATGCTCCGGCACGGGATCGGCCCCGGCGTCACGTAGTTCGACGTCGCGTGCCCCTGCGAGCGCGGCGCCGAAGACGTGGCGAGGTGAGCGGTGCGATGTCGCCATCAGCGTCCCGGGTTGCGACGGGCCATGACGGCGCTGAGGACGGTGGCGAACCCCGTCCACGCCGCGTACGGCGCGAGCACGACGCCCTTCTCCGGCGACGCCCTGTGCGCGCGGCGCACGAGGTCGGCCGAACTGGCGGCGAGCACCGCAGCCTCCAGCACCGCCGGACGCAGCTTCTTCGCGGCGAAGAACGTGCCGTTCCAGCCGACGTTGAGGGCCAGGTTCGCGGCGAGCGCCGCGATGTACGCGCGCTGTTCCTTGGTGCGGCCCGTCTCGGCGAGGTCGGCGATCGTCAGGCTCGAGATGAGCGCGAGATCGGTGTAGAGCGCGCTCCACACAATCGGGAACGCGGCGGGCGGCGGCTGGATCGCCGGCTTGCGCAGCGTGCGGTACCACGCCGACTTCGGGTCGGTCAGCAGCGAGCCGGCGACGGCGGTCGCGGCGACGGCGGCTGACGTCAGCCCGAGCGTGCGTACCCAGCGCGAAGTGTCGAGGTCCTTCACGGCCGCGCGCACGGCATCCTCGAACGACGTGTGACCGCCCGGAGGTGCGCCGACGAGGTCGTCGAGGTCGCGTTCGTGGACGACGGTGTCGTGCTGCAGGCTGCCGATGAGCGGCGCCGCCAGGCTGCTGGAGACGGGCGTCACGAGGCCGATCCAGTGCCCGGCGAGTCCGGCCGTCGTCACCGGCGCCGTGCCCACGATGCGCGGCAGCCAGCGCTTCGTCGCCTTCGCGTAGCGCTTCATCATGTCGCCGTACGGCATCGGTTCGGGGCCGCCGATGTCGAAGGTGCGGCTGACGTCGGCGGGCAGGTCGGCGGCACCGACGAGATAGTGCACGGCGTCGGCGACGGCGATCGGCTGGATGCGGTTCTTGATCCACTTCGGCGCGATCGCGCCGGGCAGCCGCTCGCTGAGGTTGCGCAGCATGATGAATGACGACGACTCGTCGCCGATGACGACGCCCGCCTGCAGCGCCGCCGTCGGAATGCCGGAGTCGATGAGCACGTGGCCCACCTCGACGCGCGAGCGCAGGTGGTCGGACAACTGCTCGACGTCCTCGTCGTCCGGGTGCAGGCCACCGAGGTAGACGATGCGCGAGACGCCGGCGTCGCGGGCGGCGTCGGCGAACGTCGAGGCCATCTCCTTCTCCTCGGAGACGAAGTCGTCGGACGTGCTCATCGAGTGCAGCAGGTACCAGGCGACGTCGACGTCCTCCATGGCGCGCGCGACGTCGGAGGCCTCGGACGCGTCACCCTCGACGACCTCGACGTGCTCGCCCCACGGCAGCGCACGCACCTTCTTCTCGCTGCGGCTGAGCACGCGCACGCGCCATCCCCGCTCGACGAGTTCAGCGGCCACCTGGCCGCCGACGTATCCGGTGGCCCCGGTGACGAGGGCGAGGCGAGAGGTCATGGAGTCCATCCGTTTAATCGAGGAATGCGCGTGGATCACGTTGGAATTTCAGGATAGTCGTACCTGACGTCGGCGTCAGCGGCGCCGGTCACAGCGGGGTCGCTCAGCGCGGGCGTCAGCTGCGCCGCTCATGCGGGCGCACCTGAGCGCCGCGGTGCGTGGGGAACGGCTCGCCGTCATTCCAGCCTGCCGGCGCCCAGAGGGGGCTGGGCGGCTGCGGCCTACACTCCTCGACGTGTCCGAATCTCAGGGCGAGCCCTCGCACCCGCCGCTCCGAGTCGAGCGCCGTTGCGCTCGGCTCGAGCGTGTCGCGGCTGGGTTGCTCGTCCTCGGGCTCGTGCTGTGCGTGGGCGCGTACGTCGCGGCGGTGCATGCTCGGGGCGCGTCGTTCTCCTGGCGGCGCGCGATGATCAGCGACCTCGGACGCACGATCTGCCGCGACTGGCACGGATTCTGGGTCTGCTCGCCGCGCGCCGACCTCTTCAACGTCGCCGTCGGCGTCGCAGGAGCCTGCATCCTGGCGGCGGGCGTTCTGACGCGCGATCGACTCGGACGATTCGTGACGGCGGCGCTCGTCTGCCTCGGTGTCGGACTCGTGTGGGTCGCGGTCTTTCCCGCTGACGGAGCCATCGGGGTGCACATGGTGGGCGGCGTGCTCGCGCTGCCGGCGCCGTCCGTCCTGTTGCTCGCACATGGGCTGGTGGGGGTGCGGTCGGCCGGCTCACGAGGGGATCACGAGCGGTTCGCGAGCGAGCGCGAGCCCCGTCACACGCTGACGCGCGTGCTCGGGGCGCTGGGTGCCGTGTCGTCGCTCATGAGTCTCGACCACGTCATGCCGGCGCCGGCGCCCATCCCGCGCGGGGTGGCGGAGGGCATCTCGTTGCTGGCGCTCGCAGTTGCCCTCGTCGTCGTGGCGTTCGACCTGCTGCGACGCCCGCGCGACATCACCGCACCCTGACACACCCCGCCTCCCTCGATGTTGCCCGGGTGTCACGGCGCTCGCGCCCCAAGAAGCGGGCAACATCGCGGCCTTGGACGCGCGCCGCGCGACACGAGGAGCAGGGGAGTGCGCCTCAACCGCCGAGGCGGCGCAACGTCGGCCAGACGGCGCCCCATCCTCCTCGAGGGTCGGAACATCGCAGCATCGTCGTGCCGTCGAGGCCGAACGAGTCGTGCGGCGCGATGAGCCGCCCGGCGGGGTCGCAGCGCGTGAACGCCGCACGGATACGGTGCTCGTCCCCGCCGACGGCGAGGACGTCACGCGTGCCCCCGCCGCTGCGTGGCGGCCCGAGGCTCCAGAGCGCGTTGTGCCACGAGGCGACGTCGGCACGCGGCACCCCGAGCGCAGGGCCGTACTGATGTGCAGCTCCGGCGAGGGCATACGAATCGGTGACGATGGCCGCACCCGTCGGACGGGCTGTCGCCATCTGAGCGGCGAGTGACGGCCAGTCGGTCTGGTCGCGCTGCATGGGGTCGAGGGCGGAGACGATGGAGAACGCCGGTGACGAAACGGGCGCGATCGGTAGGCAGATGAGGGCTGCGACGACGGCGTTCGCCGTCACGACGATGGGCGCGCGTCGCCACACGTGCTCCTCGTCCGCAGCCGCCCGCGCCCAGCCGACCGCGACAAGCGGCAAGAACACCGCGACCGCGTAGTAGGGCTGTGCAGGGGAGACGAGCGCGAACACAAGGACGATCGCGGCCATGACGGCGAGCACCGGCCCGATGCGCTGTTGTGGTGGGTCCGGGGCGATGCGACCAGCGTGACCGTCGTCGGTGGGGAATGGAGCGTTCGTGACGCCGCCGAACGCCTTGACGTGCCGACCGTCGTCGTGGCCGTCGTCAGCTCCGGGGTGGGCGGCGCGACGACTTCCCGGGCGCCACCACAACCCCCGCCACGCGATCTGGACGAACGGCGGTCCGACGAACACGACGAGCAGCGGCACGACGAGCCACCGGTTGAGCGCGCCATGGCGGGCGACGAGGTCGGCCGAGACGTCGAGCATCGGCACGCCGTGAACGATCTGCGCCCCCACCTGGAACCCGCCGACCGCGACGAGCAACGCGGCGCCGCACCAGGCGTCACGGGTGCGCAGCACCCACCGGGCGCACGCGGCGAGCGCGACGAAGGCCGCGGCGACGAGCACGAGGACGAGCAGCTTGTTCCAACATGCCACCCCAGCCGCCGCGCCGGCCCACGTCAGCGCATGGCGACGCCCCGTCAGCGCAGCGACGACACCGAGCACGACGAGCTGCCACGCGAGCAGATCGAGGCTCGCCGTCAGCATGACGTGCCCCATGAGCAGCGGATAGACGGTGAACGCATGCGCCCACGCGGCGATGCGCTGCACCCTCACATCAGCGCCGAGAAGCCGCGGAAACAGCCCCGCGACGAGCGCGCCCGCCCCCGCCGCGAGCGCGGCCGGCAGTCGTTGCACCCACACCGCGTCACTCACCGACGCCGCTGCGTGCGCGAGCCAGACGGTGAGCGGCGGCTGATCGTCGTACCACCACGCGGGCGGCAACATGCGAAAGTACAGCTCGTCGCCGTGAAAACCGTGGCGCGAAGCCGTCGCGAGCAGCACGGTCATGACGGCCAGCGCTGCCGGAGCACCGGGGCGCCACCACGGCTGCGCCTCGACGAACCGCGCCGGCACACGCCACCTCGATGAACTCGACACGGACGGCGTCACGGTCATGCCCCGCCGACGAACTGTTCGATGGCGGCGACGGCCACGCCCGCGCCGTCCTCGGTCGCCACCTGACGTCCGAGATCCGCTGCACGCTCGCGCATTCCAGCACTCAACGCGGCGCGCAGCCGACGCGTCAGCAACCCCGCGGTGAGCAGTCGGCGCGGCAGCGGCGCGGGTGCGGCGTCGAGCGTGTGGAGGCGGTGCGCCCAGTGGTACTGGTCGGCGAAGTGCGGGACGACGACGCTGGGCGCGCCCGCGGCGAGCGCGGTACCCGTCGTCCCCGAACCGCCGTGGTGGACGACGGCGCGCACCTGCGCGAACAGCGCGTGGTGCGGCTCGTCATCGATGCCGACGACGACGCCATCCGCCTCGCGCGGCGCACCGTCGAGCTGAACGAGAGCGCGCACGCCGAGTCGCCGGCACGCCTCGGTGACGACGTCGACGACGCGGCCCGGTGAGTTCTGGTGCATCGAGCCGAATCCGACGGCGATCCACTCGTCGCCGGTGGCGAGCAGCGCCCGGGTGCGCTCCGACAAGCCCTCGTGCGGCGCCTCGCGCCACCACCCCGTGACGACAGTGCGGGAGTCGTCCACTGGCTCGGCGAGCAGCGGGCTGTACGCGTGCAGCGAGCCAAGAGTCGCCGTCGTCAGGCCCGTGGGGTGGGCGGCGCGCAGGTCGAGTCGGCCGTCGGCCCATCCGCCGTCGACGCCCGCGAAGTACGGTTCGACGCGCCGCAGCGCTCCACGCGCGCGACGCCGCACACCGGTGGGCAGCGTCCACGCGTAAGGCAGCAGCGGCATCGGCCCGTCGAGCGTGTCGAACTCGGGCCACAGGTGCGCGCGGACGACGGGGACGTCGGCGCGCATCGCCTCGTCGACGGCGGCGATGGCGAAGCTCGAGGCGACGAGGACGTCGGCGCCCGCGAGCGCCTCACGCGTGGTCGGCCCGAACGACTGCAGGAACTCGGCGAACACGTTGCGCGTGCGGTTGAGCGCGCGCAGATCACCACGCCGCAGTGCGGTGCCCGCCGGGCCGGCGAGGAGGGCGCCCGGATCGCTCGCCACCGTCACGACGCGCTGGCCGTCCGGCATGACGTGCGCGAGCGACGCGTGGGTGACGACGGTGACGTCGTGCCCACGGGCGACCAGACGCGCGGCGAGCACCCCGAACGGGACGGCGTCGCCGCGGCTGCCGGCGGCGGCGATGACGACCCTCATGCAGCCCGCTCCGACGGGTGAACGCACGGGGTTTCGGTGCTCGCGTCGCGTTCGCGCGGGCGTCGGAATCGCATGGCACACCTTCGAATAGCCGGACGGGTGCCCTCATCGTAGTGCCGCCACGACGGCGCGAACGGGCCCGCAGAGTCGCCGCGGCACGGTCGCAAACGCCAACCCCCATGGTCGAATTCCGTGATTTTCCAACGCCTCCGGGGCGCTCGCATCGGCGCGTCGGCGGCTATGCTCATGGTTCGGACCCGCGAGCAGTCCCCCCTCACCTGCGACCGGCCGATGGACGTTCACACCCCGCCACCCGTGGAGGCACTCGTGACAGACCCCGAGGCCCTCCTCACGCATGGCTACCGCCAGGCGCGCGACATCACCCGCATGCACGGCACGACGTACTACTGGGGGACGCTGTTCCTGCCGCCGCAGCAGCGCCGCGACGTCTACGGTCTGTACGCCCTGTGCCGCCTGGCCGACGACATCGTCGACGAGCCCGACAAGGCCACCGGGCACGGCCTCGACGCATCATTGCCGCCGGGGGAGCGTCTCGCGCAGTTCGAACAGCGCTTCCAGGCCGACCTCGCCGCGGGGCGCAGCGACGACCCGTTGTTCGCCGCCATCGTCGACACCGCCCGGCGTCTCGACCTCGATTCCGGTTGCTACGACCGCTTCTTCGGCGCCATGCAGCTCGATCTCGTCCGCACGTCGTGGGCGTCGTGGCCTCAGCTGCGCGACGAGTACATGGAGGGCTCGGCCGCCGTCATCGGCGAGATGATGCTGCCTGTGCTGCGCCCGCGCTCGCGGGAGGCCGCGTTCGCTCCGGCCCGCGCGCTGGGGCTCGCGTTCCAGCTGACGAACTTCCTGCGCGATGTCGGCGAAGACCTCGAACGCGGTCGCGTCTACCTGCCCGCCGACGAACTCGCCGCGCACGGCGCCGACCCGTGGCTGCGCCGCGTCACCCCGCAGTGGCGCGCGTTCATGGCCGAGCAGATCGCCCGAAACCGCGCGCTGTTCCACAACGCCGAAGCCGGTCTGCCGCACCTGCCGGCCTCGTCGCGACGGTGCGTCGGCGCGGCGCTCGCGATGTACTCACGCATCCTGTGCCTCATCGAGGCGGCCGACTACGACGTGTTCAGCACGCGCCACCGCGTCTCCGCAGCACGCAAGAGCGCCATCGCGGGAGCCGTCGTCGTCACCGGACGCGCCCGCACTGCGGCGCCGGTCGCGCCCTCGTCATCGGCCGTGGCGGACGAGCCGGCCGTGACGTCGTCCGCGTCATGAGCGAGGTGCACCCGACGATGGAGACCGGCTCGACCCACCGCACCCCCTCGCCCACCGAAACTCGCCGAAGGAGCCGCAGATGAGACGCCCGCCCCGCAACCGCGCCGAGCTGCGTGCCGAGATCGCGCGGCGCAACCCGATCCGACGCGTCCCGCAGCCGCCGGAGGAGCAGATTCGCTCGACGTGGCGTCAGGCTGCGGTGCCCCGCATCGAGCGGATGCTGGCGCGCGCCGTCGCCCAGGACGCGGGTGGCTGGCACGTCGCGGCGGCGAGCACGGATGTCGTCGCGGGGCGTTCGACGGTGCGCACGATCCTCGGACGCGAGATCGCGTTGTGGCGCGGCGCCGACGGCTCGGCGCTCGCGGGGCCGGGCGCGTGCCCGCACATGGGTGCGCTGCTGGAGAACTGCCACACCGATGACGGCGACGTGCTGTGCCGCTGGCACGGGCTGCGGCTGCCGAGCGAGTGGCCGGGCGAATGGCTCACCTTCCCCGCGCACGACGACGGGGTCCTGTTCTGGGTGCGGTTGCCCAGCGACGGCGAGACGCCGAGCGCCGCGCCGGTGCTGCCCGCGCGCGCTCCACTCGACGAGGCGCTCGTCGCGGTCTACACGCGTGAAGCGCGCTGCGAGACGTCCGACGTCATCGCGAATCGTCTCGACCCGTGGCACGGGGCCTGGTTCCACCCTTACGCGTTCAGCCACCTCGTCGTCGACGAGGACGCGAGCGACGACGACTGCCTCGTCACCGACGTGACGTTCCGCCTCAACCACACCTACGGCGTTCCGGTGCGCGCGGCGTTCACGTGCGCCGACAGCCGCACGATTACGATGACGATCATCGACGGCGAGGGCGTCGGCAGCACCGTCGAGACCCACGCGACGTGCGTGCAGCCGGCGAGCGCCGAGCAGCCGGCTCGCAGCGTCATTCACGAGGCGACGATCGCGCACTCCGAGCGCCCCGGTTTCCGTGCGGCGCGGGCGTTCGCGCCGCTCATCCGCCCGCTCGTGCTGCGCACGCAGGGCCAGTTGTGGGTCGACGACCTCGAGTACGCGGAGCGTCGCTACGAACTGCGTTCGGGTTTCGCGCGGGACGGGCAGTCGTGACGGCGGCCGACGTCGTGGTGGGGTGGGTGACATGAGCCTGCCCGTGTCCTGGGATCCCTATCAGTACCTGCTGCTCATGGGTGGATGCCTGCTCATCACGCTGCCGCTCGAACTCGTCCTGCGCGCCCGCGTGTACTCACGCCCGCGACGGTTGCTCGCGGCGCTGCTGCCCGTCGTCGTGCTGTTCAGCGTGTGGGACATCGTCGGGATCGTGCGCGATCACTGGTCGTACTCGCCGCGGTTCACGTCGGGTTGGGATGTGCCGCTCACCCCGATGCCGATCGAGGAACTCGTGTTCTTCGTCGTCATCCCGATCTGCGGGCTGCTGACGTACGGAGCCGTCGGGTTCTGTCTGCGCCTGCTCGCCGCGTGGCGCTCGAGCGGGGCCGCGAGAAGTGCTCTCGCCCGGGTCGATTCGGACGGGCGGGCGGGCGAGGGACGCCATGTGGCGGCTGATGGCTCGTCCGCGCGAGGCGATCATCGCCCGTCGAGGGAGGTGTGACGTGCCCGAGTACACCGTGCTGACCGTCGCGTCGATGATCGGCGTCGTCGCTCTCGAAGGGCGTTGGCGGACCGGCATCTTCACCTCGGCGCGCTACTGGTGCTCGATGGTCATCGTGTTCGCGTTCCAGATCCTCGTCGACGGCTGGCTGACGAAGCTGAGCGACCCGATCGTCCTCTACGGGCGCGATCAGTTCCTCGGCATCCGCTTTCCGTGGGACATCCCGATCGAGGACTTCGGCTTCGGTTTCTCGATGGTGACGCTGACGATCCTGCTGTGGGAACACCACGGCCGCCGCCGAAAGGAGAACGCACGATGAGCGCGACGATCGAGGCCTTCACGGCGGGGCTGCGACGGGTGCCGCCGTGGCGCCCCGGACGTGATGCGGCGGCCGAACGGCATGAGTCTGACGGTCGGGGCGGCCCTGCTGCGTCGAGGGTGCCGGACGCCGCGGCCCCCCACGTCGTCGTCGTGGGTGGTGGGATCGCCGGCATCAGCGCCGCCGTCGGGCTGGCTGAGCGCGGCGTGCGCGTCACGCTGCTCGAGGCGGAGAGCAGCCTGGGAGGCCGCGTGCGCAGCTGGCCCATCGACGTGCCGACCCCGGGCGCTGACGCGTCGGGCGCCCCGGACGATCGAGCGACGATGAGCCGCGGGTTTCACGCGTTCTTCCGCCAGTACTACAACCTGCGCGCGCTGCTGCGCCGCGTCGACCCGAGCCTCGAATGCTTGCGCCCCGTCGCGGACTACCCGCTACGTCACGCCGACGGCACGCAGGATTCGTTCACGCAGATCGCGACGCGGCCGCCGCTCAACTTCCTGTCATTCGTCGCCCGCAGCCCCTCGTTCGGTCTGCGCGACCTCACGCGCGTCGACGCCCACCGCGCCCTCGACCTGCTCGACGTCGATTTCCCCGCCACGTATTCGCGCTACGACGGGGTGAGCGCCGCCGACGCCCTCGACGCGCTGCGATTCCCCGAACGCATGCGCTCGCTCGCGCTCGAGGTGTTCGCACGCAGCTTCTTCGCCGAGCCGCGCGACTTCTCCGCCGGCGAACTCGTCGCCATGTTCCACATGTACTTCCTCGGTTCCGGCGAGGGGCTGCTGTTCGACGTCAGCCGCGACGACTTCGACACGACGATGTGGCGTCCGCTGCGCTCCTATCTTGAAGGCCTCGGCGCGGAGGTCGTGTCGGGTTGCCGCGTCGAGTCGATCGAGCGTGACGGCGAGGGTTTCCGTGTCAGCGCCGGCGCGGCTGCGGGTGCGGCGGGTACCGACGAGGCGAGTCTCGGCCGCCTTGACTTCGCCATTGACCGTGACGATGCCCATGGCTCGCTCCGCGCCGACGCCGTCGTCATCGCGACGAGTCGTGACGTGCTGCAGCGTCTCGTCGACGGCACGGACCTCGGCGACGAGGCCTGGCGTGCGTCCGTGCTGACCGGGGAGATGGCGCCTCGTTTCATCGTGCAGCGACTGTGGTTCGACCGCCCCGTCGCGGCGGGCAGCGCGTCCTTCGTCGGCACGGCCGCGTACGGCCATCTCGACAATGTCTCGCTCGTCCACGACCTCGAGGACGGCGCCGCGCAGTGGGCCAAGCGGTGCGGCGGCAGCGTCGTCGAACTGCATGCTTACGCGGTGCCCGACGACGTCACCGATGACGAAGTGCTCGCCGACCTACGGCATCAGCTCGACCGCCTGCACCCTGAGCTCACCGGGTGCGAGCCGGTGCACGAGGAGGTGCTCGTCGAGGCCGACTGCCCCCTCGCCGGCACGGACGAGTGGGCCGCGCGCCCGGGCGTCGTCACGCCGCAGCCGAAGCTCGTCCTCGCCGGTGACGGCGTGCGCTGCGAGCTGCCCGTCGCGCTCATGGAGCGGGCGGCGACGACCGGTTTCCAGGCCGCGAACGCGTTGCTGCGCCACTGGGGGCTGCCCGGGCACGAGCTGTGGAGCGTGCCGACGCGGGCGCGGTTCCCGCGCTCGCTGCGCGCCGCCCGTGCGGCGCTGCGCCTGCGCGAGCGTGGCCTCGCGACGGTAGGTCGCGATTCGTCAGGGCGTGGCCGATGAGCGGACGGCAGAACGACGTCGCCCTCGACGCCGGACGTTCCGGGCTCGAAGGACTCGGGCGTGAGCGGCGCGCCGCGGGACGCTGCGACACCGAGAATAGAGATGGAGGACGCCGCAGCGACGCGTGCCGTCTCACCGATGCCGCCAGCTTTCTCGACGCCGTGCAGGCACGCGTGGCCGAGAGCCTTGCCTTCGCGGCCGACGCCGGCGGTGTGGTGACGGCCGGACTGCCCTCGTCAGCGCTGGTCGAGGCATCGTCGCTCGAGACGCTCGTGCGTGATCTTCTCGCAGCCGGCGGCAAACTCGTGCGGCCCCGGCTCGTCCGCCTCGGGTACCTGGCGGCACGCGAGTGCACCAACCCCGACGACGACCCCGCGACCACCGACGCTGTCGTTCGTGTCGCTGCGGCGTTCGAGTTGTTGCACCTGTTCGGGTTGCTGCAGGACGACGTCATGGATGCCTCTGACACGCGACGCGGCGCTCCGACCGCGCACCACCAGGTGAGAGCCGCCGCAGCTCAGCCCGACGGCCCCGACGCTGCGCGCCTCGGCGACAGCGTCGCCGTTCTCGCCGGTGATCTCGCGTTCGCGCTCGCGAACCGCCTCGTCCGCGCTCTGCCGGAGCACGTGGCCGACGCGTGGGACGCAGCGGTCGTCGAGCTCGTCACCGGGCAGCGGCTCGACCTCGTCTTCGCCGCCGAGGCACGCCTCGACGAGGTGAGCACACGCCGCGTCGCGCACGCAAAGTCGGGCGCGTACACGGTGCAGCGCCCCCTCGAGATCGGCGCGTTGCTCGCCGGCGAGAGCGCGCCACCGGCGTGGCTGAGCCGATTCGGCGCCGCGCTCGGTGAGGCGTTCGCGCTCGCCGACGACATCATCGGCCTGTGGGGCGAACCCGCCGTCACGGGCAAACCGGCGGGCGAGGATCTGCGCGAACGCAAGCCGACGACCGTCCTCGGCCTCGCCGACTCGGCCCTCGACGGCGAGCTGACGCGACGCCTGGCGCCGGGTCGCGAACCACTCGACGAGGCCGAGACACACGCCTGGTTGCAGCGCCTCGACGCGGCGGGCGTGCGCGCGCAGGCCGTCGCCCGCATCGCCGAGCGCCACGCTGACGCCCTCGATGCTCTCGCGGCGCTGCCGCAGGGCGCGGTGCGTGACGAACTCACGCGTTTCGCGGACGAACTGGCGGTGCGCGATGCGTGAACGTCATCAGGATCATCCAGCACCTCACGCCGACGACTCGAAAGAAGCACCCCCGATGCGCGAGACGCCGATGATCGACGCACCCGACAAGCCAGCGGAAGCGACGTTCGGTGCCGCGCCCGCCGCTCCTACTACGGGTGTGCCGGCCGCGACCGACGACGTCGTCGTCCTGCTCGACGATGACGGCGCCGCGATCGGCACGTGCCCGCGCGCCGAGGTGCACACCCGTGACACGCCGCTGCATCGCGCCTTCTCGAGCTACCTGCTCGACGACGCGGGTCGCCTGCTGCTCACCCGTCGCGCGCTGACGAAGGTCGCGTGGCCGGGTGTGTGGACGAACACCTGTTGCGGGCATCCGCGCCCCGACGAACCCACGCAGGACGCGGTGAGCCGGCGCGTGCGTGAAGAGCTCGGGCTGGATGTGACGCAGTTGCGTGTCGTCCTGCCGAGCTACCGTTACCGCGCGGTCGACGCGTCCGGCATCGTCGAGCACGAGATCTGCCCGGTGCTGGTGGGGCGCATCGACCCGGCGCAGCTCGAACCGCACCCCGACGAGGTATGCGAGTGGGCCTGGATCGCCTGGCCCGACGCGGTCCACCTCGCGCGTCGCACTCCGGCGCTGCTCAGCCCGTGGGCGGCCGAGCAGATCGTGCTGCTCGCCGAGCAGCTGGGGGAGAACGGACTCTCGCCGCTCGCGCTCCCGCACGATGAGACCGCGCACGAGCACACGCAGCATGAAGAACACGAACCCCTCGATGAGAAGGATCTCGCATGAGTCGCGTCGTCGTCATCGGAGCCGGCCTCGCCGGCCTGGCCGCAGCCTGTCATCTGCGCGGCGCCGGGCACGACGTCGTCATCGTCGAGAAGCAGGCGCAGGCGGGTGGGCGCGGTATCCGCCTCGAGCGGGACGGGTTCACGTTCGACACCGGCCCGACCGTCCTGACGATGATCGATCTCGTCGACGAGGCCCTCGCGCGGATCGGCGTCGGCGTGCACGATGTGCTCGACCTGACGCTGCTCGACCCCGCCTATCGCGCCTGCTACGCGGACGGCTCGACGATCTTCGTCCGTCACGGTCATGAGGCGATGCGCGAGGAGATCGCGCGCGAGTGCGGCGCGAAGGACGCAGCGGCGTTCGATGACTTCGTCGCATGGCTGCGGCGGCTGTACGAGGTCGAGATGCCGCACTTCATCGACGCGAACTTCGACTCACCGCTCGACCTGCTGCGCAACCCGGCTGCAGCCGCGCGGCTCGTGAGGCTCGGCGGGTTCCGTCACCTCGGGCCCGTCATCCGCGAGCGGTTCGACGACGAACGTCTGCACCGCATCTTCTCGTTCCAGGCTATGTACGCGGGCTTGGCACCGGAGAAGGCGCTCGCGCTGTACGCCGTCATCACGTACATGGATTCGATCGAGGGTGTCTGGTTCCCGGCCGGCGGCATGCGTGAGGTGCCGGAGGCGATGGCGCGTGCGCTCGGGCGCACAGGCGTCGAACAGCGCTACGACACGACGGTGACGCGCATCCTCACCCGCGCTGACGGCGCCGTCGCCGGGGTCGAGACGTCCGGCCCGAGTGGTGACGAACGCCTGCCGTGTGACGCGATCGTCTGCACGACCGACCTGCCCATCGCCTACCGCACGCTGCTCGACGACCTCGAACCGCCCGCCGTCCTGAAGCGTGCGACGTACTCGCCGTCCGCGGTCGTCTGGCACCTCGGGGTCAAGGGTGTGCCGAGCGACGTCGCGCACCACAACATCCACTTCGGCACGGCGTGGGAGGAGTCGTTCGACGATCTGCTCGTGCGCGGCACGCGGATGCAGGATCCGTCGCGGCTCGTCACCATTCCGTCTCGTGACGACGCCACCGCCGCGCCGGAGGGTTGTTCGACGTTGTACGTCCTCGAGCCCGCACCCAACCTCGACGTCGGGCGTGTCGACTGGGCGGCCGAGCGGCCGCGCATGAAGGAGGAGCTGCTCGCTTTCCTCGATGACGCCGGCTACGCGACGACGATCGTCACCGACGAGTTCGTCGATCCCACCGACTGGCAGGCGCAGGGTATGGCCGCGGGAACGCCGTTCGCGCTCAGCCACACGTTCCTGCAGACCGGCCCGTTCCGCCCGCCGAACGTCGAACGCCGCCGCCCCGGCGTATTCTTCGCCGGTTCCGGCACCGTGCCGGGTGTCGGCGTGCCGATGGTGCTCGTCAGCGGCAAACTCGCCGCGGCGCGCGTCGAGGCCTACGTCGGGCGCTGACGGCTCGACGCTCAGGCGTCTCAGGGCGCTGGCACGAGGACGCGCAGGGCGTCGGGCAGCGCACGGAACGTCGTCGGCGACGCCTCGAGCAGGTCGCCGTCGGCATAGACATCCCCGACGTGGGGCGTGATGACGCGGATGTCGCGTCCGCGCAGCGCGCGAACACGTACCCCGTCGACATGGGTGCCGCGAAACAGGCGCGGCAGCATCGCCGGGTAGCGCCAGCGTGGGATGTCGGTGACGACGGTGACGTCGAGCAACCCGTCGCTCATCGACGCGTCGGGGTTGACGCGCATCCCGGCGCCGAATCGCCCCGAGTTGCCGATCGCGACGTTCCACCCGGTGAACTCGTGCGTCACCCCGTCGACGACGAGTGTCAACGGTCGCGGCAGCGCGTGCACGAGCGTTCGAGCGCCGCCGTAGGCGTAGACGAGCGAACTCGGCACCGCGCGCGGAGCGTCGTTGGCGTACGTGTTCGCCATCGAGTCGTAGCCGAGCGTCGCCACGCCGAGGAAGACCGTGGCGGTCGACGGGTCGCCGTCGCCGGCCAGTCCGACGTCGAGGCGGCGTTCGCGCGCGACGGCGAGCAGCTGCGCGGCGCGTCGCACGTCGCCCGGGCCCGCGAGTGCGCGGACGAGGTCGTGCCCACGCCCCGCGGGCAACGGCGCCATGAGGCAGCCGCTGACGACGGCGCCCGCGGCCACCCGCCCGTAGAGCCCGTCGCCGCCGAGCGTGACGAGCAGGTCGTCGACGCTCGCGTCGGCGGCGACCTGCGACGCGTGGTCCGCCGACCGCGTGACCACGACGTCGACGCGCCAACCGTGCGCGCGCAGGATGTCCGTCACCGGAGCGATCATGCGCAGAGTTGCACCCTGCGCGCAGCCGGGTTGACGACCAAGGTGACGGGCCGCGTCATGACGCGCCGGCCTCGCACGCGTCGGGGGCGTCGTCGACCGGCGGAACGAGCTTGCCGGGGTTGAGGATTCCGACCGGGTCGAGCTTGTTCTTCACCGCGCGCAGGATGCGCGCGCCGAGCTCGCCCATCTCGTCAGCGGCCCAGGCGCGGTGGTCGGTGCCGACGGCGTGATGGTGCGTGATCGTGCCACCGTGCGCCGCGATGACGTCGCTCGCGGCCGTCTTGACGCGGCGCCACTGGGCGAGCGGGTCGCTCTCCTCGCGGCAGAAGAACGTGTAGTAGAGCGAGGCGCCGCCGTCGTAGAGGTGCGAGACGTGGCACTGGACGACGGCGTGCGGGCCGACCTCGGCACTACTGATCGCATCGCGCACCGCGCGGTAGAGCGTCGGCAGGTTCGCCCACGTCGTCGCCGTCTCGAGCGTCTCGACGAAGATGCCGCGATCCATGAGGTGGTCGCGCTGGTAGGGCCCGCGGAAGCGGTGGCTGATCCAGTGCTCGGCGATCGCCGCGGGCGCACGTCGCGCACCCGACGCGCGCAGCACGCGGTGCGCCTGTCGCCGGCGCCGACGCAGGGTGGTGCGGTCGGTGTCCTCCCAGCGCAGCACCCCGAACGACGGCTCGCGGGCGCCGCGCGCGGCGAAGGTCGCCATCGCCGCGAGCCCTTGCGCCGACTGGGCCAGGATCGTGCGTGATTCCTCACCGTCGGAGAGGCGGCTGACGTCCGGCATGACGCCGTGGCCGAGATCCTGCGCGAGCGCCCGGAACGCGTCGAACCCGTCGGTGAACGAGTCGAACGCCCAGGTCTAGTAAGCGAACTCGGTCGGTCCCTCGTGCAGCTGCAGCGTCATCTCGGTGATGACGCCGAGCGTGCCCTCGCTGCCGATGAGTACGTCGATGAGCTTCGGCCCGGCGGCCGTCGCCGAGCTGGGAGTGCGCCCGCCGAGCGTCAGCTCGCCCTCGGGCGTGGCGAGGGTGACGGCGACGACGTTCTGCTCGAACCGTCCGTACCCGGAGGACGCTTGCCCGGAGCTGCGCGTCACGAGATATCCGCCGAGCGTTGCCTGTTCGTAGCTCTGCGGGAAGTGTCGGCATGTCGATGCTCGTCTCGCCCCTGACGGGCACCGTCCTCGCCGCCGCGCCGTCCGGACGCTCCGGCCTGGCGAGCGGCATCAACAACGCCGTCTCGCGCACGGCCGGTCTCGTCGCCGTCGCGGCCCTGCCGATGCTCGTCGGTCTCGTCGGCAGCGCCTATCAGGACGGCGAACGCGTGGCCGAGGCGTTCGGCACCGCCATGTGGTGGTGTGTCGGCTCGGTCCTGCTGGGCGCGATGGCCACCGCCGTCGGCCTGGAGAGCGACGTCAGGCGTCGAGCATCTTCGTCAGCAGAGCACGCAGGAGTTCCTGCTCATCACCCGTGAGGTGGCGGGTGAGCTCGTGGGTCTGCTCCGCGCGGACCGCGCCGATCTCGCGACGTAGCGCGCGCCCGGCGTCCGTCAGTGTCAGCGCCGTGGCGCGCCGGTCGCTGGGGGAGGGGTGACGTTCGACGAGCCCGCGCTCCTCGAGGGCGTCGACGACCTCCGTCGCCGAGCGTGCCGAGATGTCGAGTCGTGCCGCGATCGACGAGGGGCGCACCTCGCCGTCGCCGGAAAGCCGCTCGATCATGGCGAGCGCTCGCGACAGCTGGGGCGTGATGCCATACGGCTCGAGCGAGTCGAGATGGGCTCGGCGCATCCGGCGGGCCGTGAGAGCAAGAAGGCTCGCGAGGTCCGACTCGTGCGTCGGCCGGGAATGAATCGCCATGGCACGATTGTTACATCCCCCGATAGTGAGGCAACCTCACTAAAGCCGAAAGGACGTGATCACCACGACCAGCCAACCGAACCCCCACGGCCCGGGCCCCGGTCACGGCGCCGGCCGCTCCGGCATGCGCGTGAGCAAGGCTGACATCGCCCAGCTCGACGCCCACCCCGTCTCCATGCGCCGCATCACGCGGCTCTTCGCGCCGCACCGCGTGTCCATGGCCGTCGTGCTCGCGATCATCGTCGTCAGCGCCGTCATCGCGCTCGCGCCGCCGTTCCTCACCAAGCACCTCATCGACGACGCCATTCCGCACCAGGACGTGCCGCTGTTGCTCACGCTCGTCGGCGGCATCCTGGCCGTCACGATCGTCACGCAGCTTCTCGGCGTCGTGCAGACCTGGCTCGCCACGCGCACCGGCCAGCGCGTCATGCACACGCTGCGCACCGACCTGTTCTCCCACCTGCAGCGCCAGCCCCTCGGGTTCTTCACCCGTACGCGCGGCGGCGAGCTGCAGAGCCGCCTGACCAACGACATCAACGGCATGCAGGGCGTCGTCACGGACGCCGCCACGTCGATCGCGAGCAACGTGACGACCGTCATCGGCACCGCGATCGCGATGGCCGTGCTCAGCTGGAAGCTTTCGCTCATCAGCCTCGTCGTCCTGCCGCCGGCCATCTGGCTGACGCGCCGCGTCGCGCGTCTACGACGCGCGGTTCAGTCGAAGGCGCAGGGAACGCTCGCCGACATGCAGACCCAGATCGAGGAGGGCCTGTCCATCAGCGGTGTCGTGCTCGCCAAGACGATGGGCGCGGGCCCGCAGCTCAGCACCCGCTTCACGCGCTCGTCCGCGACGCTCACCGAACTCGAACTCCAGGCCCAGATGGCCGGACGCTGGCGCATGGGCACGATGTCGATCATCTTCGCCGTCATCCCTGCACTCATCTACCTCGCGGCCGGCCTCCCCGCCACGGGTGGTGGCATGACGATCGGAACGCTCGTGGCCTTCACCGGTCTGCAGTCCGCGCTCTTCCGCCCGCTCATGGGCGTGCTCAACGTCGGCATCCAGCTGACGACGAGCAAGGCGCTGTTCAGCCGCATCTTCGAGTACCTCGACATGCCCGTGGCCATCGCCGACCCGGCCGAGCCGGTTCGCCTCGAGCCTGACGCCGTGCGCGGCGAGGTGCGCTTCGACCACGTCACTCTGCGCTACCCCGGCGCTGACCGACCCGCGCTCGACGACGTCGACCTCACCGTGCCCGCCGGCTCCAACGTGGCCGTCGTCGGCGCCACCGGCTCGGGCAAGTCCACGCTGGCGGCACTCGTCAGCCGGTTGCACGACCCCGACGCGGGCAGCGTGCGGATCGACGGCGTCGACCTGCGCGACATGACGCTCGCCGACGTGAGCGACCTCGTCGGTGTCGTCGTCCAGGAGCCCTACCTGCTCCACGCGACCATCGCCGAGAACCTGCGCTACGCCAAGCCCGACGCCACGGACGACGAGATCGTCGCCGCCGCGAAAGCCGCCGCCATCCACGACGTCGTCGCCGGTCTGCCCGGCGGGTACGACACCGTCGTCGGCGCTCGCGGACACCGTTTCTCCGGCGGCGAGAAGCAACGCCTGGCGCTGGCGCGCACTCTGCTGCGCAACCCGCCGATCCTCGTCCTCGACGAGGCGACGAGTGCGCTCGACACCCGTACGGAACGCTCCGTCCAGGACGCTCTGGAGCGCCTGAGCGCGGGCCGCACGACCCTGACGATCGCCCACCGTCTCTCCACCGTCCGCGACGCCGACCGCATCGTCGTCATGGACGCGGGACGGATCGTCGAGGCCGGCACGCATGCCGAACTTCTCGCCCGTGGTGGGCGCTACGCGGAACTCGTCGCGGCAGCCGACCACGAGGAGCTGGCAGCCTGAGGCCGAAGGGATGCCGCCCGTCGCTGTGCGGTCATGCACTGTTCACGTTTGCGGGCGTCGCGCATGAGCCTCGGGGAGGCGGCGCGTGTTAGCGTGATGGTGGTTGCTTTGCAGTACCTCGGTTTTTCCTGTTGTTTCAACCTCAGGCGCCTATGGCATGCACATCAGCCTGAGTTTCAAAAGTTGAAGCTCAACGCAACACGATAGATAGAGGGATTTCCCATGGCACAGGGCACTGTGAAGTGGTTCAACGCTGAAAAGGGCTTCGGCTTCATCGAGCAGGACGGTGGCGGCGCTGACGTCTTCGTTCACTACTCGGCCATCCAGACCAGCGGCTACCGCTCGCTCGACGAGGGTCAGCGCGTCGAGTTCGAGATCACGCAGGGCGACAAGGGCCCGCAGGCCTCGAACGTCACCTCTGCCTGATATCAGGTAGACCTCACGAAGGCCCCAGCCGGTTCGGCTGGGGCCTTCGTCGTGCCCGGATATCTCGTCACTTCGGGATCAGCTGTGGAGCGTCCTCGTCGAGGTCGTGCGATCAGCAGGTGGAGGTCGTGTCGCTCACAGGCTCCTCGGTGGTCGAGGTGCTCGTCGAGGGCGTGGTGGTCGAGCTGGACGTCGACGTCTTCTTCGGTGCGGGCTTCTTCGTGGCCTTCGGACGCTCCAAGCCCTTCTTCACGAGCGAGCGCACCTTGTCGTAGTCCGGGTTGCTGTCGCTGATGATCGGGTAGGCCAGATTGACGCTCTTCATCTGGCCCTTCTTCATCGTGTTGGCCAGATCAGCGAGGTCGGGGAGCTGGTCCTGGGGGAGGTCGAGGAGGATGTTCTCCTTGGCCACCTTCATGATGTCGGGGAAGCGCTGGACCATCTGGAACGGGTTCGTCTGGCTGACCAGAGCGTTGACCATGCAGCGCTGACGGCGCATGCGGTCACCGTCGCCCGTCTCGACCCGGCTGCGCGCGTACCAGAGGGCCTGCTGACCGTCGAGGTGCTGCTCACCCTCGGGGATGCGCCCGGTGATCCCCGTCTTCACGCCGTTGACGATCTTGCCGCCGATGGCGATCCCGCCGGGCGGAATCGTCATGTCCACGCCGCCCATGGCATCGACGAGATCCTGGAAACCCTCGAGGTTGATGACGGTGGAGTAGTCGATCTCGAGGCCGGTGATCTCCGTGACGACATCGCGTGTCGAGTTGAGGCCGGCGTACTGCTGACCCTTGAACAGCTCGGGGTGCTGCACGGTGGCCTCGGTCCACACGGCATCCATGATGCACTGCTCGCTCGCGCCACGGTCCGGGCAGGTGAATCCGTCCGGGTAGAGGTCGTGCAGCGGGTTGGACGTGGGGAACGGCACCTTCTGCCAGTTGCGCGGGATGCTGATGAGGGTCGTGTCGCCGGTCTTCGTGTCGACGGAGGCGACCATGACGGAGTCGGTACGCACCTCGAAGCGATCCTTGCCCGCATCCGAACCGACGAGGAGGAAATTGACACGTTCGTGCCGCTTGAACGCGTTCTCCTTCGCGCTCTGGCCGCCGCCGTTCTTGATGAAGATCGAACCGAAGGCGTCCTGCGTCACCGTGACGTACCGGACTGCCTCAGCGGCAGGGAGCGTGACCGCGAGGCACATGAGCGCGGTGAAGCCCTTGAAGACGGTCTCGCCGCGGCGCGACCACGCCGTCATGTGTGTCGTGCGCGCCGTGAGCACGATCGAGAACAGCCACAGCAGGATCGCGCCGATCGTGACGGCGAGGGCGATCTTGAGGCCCTTCGCCGTGAGCACGTTCGCCGCACCGGTGATGAGCCCACCACCGACGAGCACGACGGCCAACGTGAGGAGTGCGAGCAACGTGAACGCCGCCAGCAGAATGCCCAGGCGGCGGCGGCGCGTCCACACCAGCCCCAGCCCCGGCAACAGCGTGCTCAGGAAGGTCAACGACAAGCTGCGGCGCAACGACGCCCGACGGCGCTGACGCTCACCCGAGCGAGTTGCCTCACGGAGCCCCTCCGGCCCCGAATGGCTCGCGTACGAGTCGTGCGTCATGTGAAGATCCCCAATAGCTGACCGCCCGTCGGAGCCACCGGCCCGGCGAACTTGAAAAGTGCTGCTCACCATGATGAAGGACGAACCTGGGAAAGTCTCAATCCGGTGACGATCAGGTTCTGAGAGTTCGCTGGAGGTGCTGCGCTGGTGTGTCGCACCTCGGTCTCGTTCCCTGAGGCGGAGGGAGCCGTCGTCCGGGCGCGGGCTCGCTTCGCTCGCGGGCGCCCGGACTCCTCCCAAATCCCCCGTGCTTTCATCAGCGAATGTGAAGGGCCCCTCCCCAGGGCGACTTCGTCGCTGATCCTGGGGAGGGGCCCTTCACATTCGCTGGCGGAGGCGGAGGGATTTGAACCCTCGATGGGGCTATAAACCCCAAACCCGCTTAGCAGGCGGGCGCCATAGACCGGACTAGGCGACGCCTCCTCCACGAGCAGTAAGCACTGCAAGCCCTGAAAGGGTATCGGACAGCCCGGCGCACACCAAACCGCGCCGTCACAGGGGGCTTCGGTCGCTCAGCGCGTGAAGATTCGGCGGAAGACGACGAAGCGCACGACCGTCGCGATCGCGTTGCCGATCGTCACCGTCACCGTGTCCCAGAAGGTGCCCGCGTTCGGCCACAGGTGGTGCTCCAGCGCGAGCGCGCCCGTTGTCACCGCGAGCGTAACCGCGAGGATCGCGAGGCTCTGGACGTGGGCGGCCTTGCCGCCCGAGTGCCCCGCCGCATCGAACGTGAATCGCTGATTCACCCACGTGTTGAGGATCGTGCACACGAGCAGCGCCGTCACGTTCGCGAGGTGGTGGTTCATGCGCATGTCGAGGAGCATGAAGAGCAGCGTGTAGAGAACCGTCGAGCCCACGCCGACGAGCGCGAAGCGCATGGCGTGCGACACGGTGCCCCGTTCGCCGGCTTCGGTTTCCGGCGCCGCAGACGGGTTCGTCGCGGCGGCGAGCGCCTCGTTCTCGTTCATCGTCACCTCCGGGTGTCGTCCGACATCATGCTCCGGCTGCCTCGGGTGACGCGAGTCGGCCCCTCGGTTCGATGGGCAGACGCACGGTGAACCGGGTGTTCCCGGGTTCGCTCTCGACGCTCACCGTGCCGTGGTGCGCGGTGACGACGGCGTGCACGATCGACAGGCCAAGACCAGTCGAGCCCTCGGTGCGCGTGCGCGCGACGTCCCCGCGGGTGAAGCGTTCGAAGAGGTGCGGCGTGAACTCGGCGGGGATTCCGGGGCCGTTGTCGGTGACGCTGACGATCACGTCGTCGCCCTCGCGCGCGAGCCCGGCCGTCACGACCGTCCCCGGCGGCGTGTGACGGCGCGCGTTGGCGAGCAGGTTGATGACGACCTGACGCAGACGCGCCTCGTCGCCGACGACTTCGGGCACCTCGTCGAGGTCCTCCGGGAGGTCGAGGTGCCAGACGTGGTCGGGCCCGGCCGCGTGGAGGTCGCTCAGGCTCTCGACGACGATGTGGGTGAGGTCGACAGGTTCGCGCTCGAGTTCGCGGCCGGCGTCGAGACGGGCCAGCAGGAGCAGGTCCTCGACGAGCGTCGTCATCCGCCCGGCTTCGGATTCGATGCGCCCGAGAGCGTGGGTCACGGACGGCGGGACGGGCTCGGTCTCGCGGCGCGACAACTCGGCGTAGCCACGGATCGAGGCGAGGGGGGTGCGCAGCTCATGGCTCGCGTCGGCCACGAACTGGCGCACCTGCATCTCGCTCTCCTCGCGAGCGTCGAGGGCGGAGTCGACGTGGTCGAGCAGGTTGTTGAGCGCCAGGCCGACGGTGCCGACCTCGGTGCGCGGGTCGGTGTCGACCGTCGGCACGCGCTCGTCGGTGCGTGCGTCGCCGCGTCCGAGGGGCATCTCCGAGACTCGTTCGGCGGTGGCCGCGACCCGGCGCAACGGACGCAGGTTGCTGCGCACGAGCAGGAAGCTCGCGCCGCCCACGGCGACGAGGCCGAGCAGACCCATGAGCGCGATGTTCCGGGCGAGTTCACCGACGTTCCGGTCGATGGGTTCGAGCGGCATGCCGACGATGGTGACGTCGCCGTTCGAGCGCGAGACGGCGACGAGGCGATAGGTGCCGAGGCCGCCGCCGACGTCGACGGTCTGAGGGGCGGTGCCGAGCGAACTGTTCCACAGCGTCAGAACCTGGGCCTTCGACAGCGTCGAGATCGAGCCGGGCGTCAGGACGACGTTCTCGCTCGTGCGGATCGTGTTCGCGGTGGAGGAGGCGTCGATCGTCAGGCGCAGCATGCTGCCGCCGAGCCCGGGCGCGGCGCGGTGGTAGCCGTCGGTGTGACCGGGGGCGTCGCCCTCACCGGGGCCGTCGAGGGAGCGCTGTGCGTCGGCGAGTTGGGCGTCCACCTGCGTCATGAGCGAGTTGCGGGTGGTGAGGACGGTCGCCGCGCCGATGATCGCGATGATGACGACGAAGAGGGTGACGATCGAGGTGAGCAGCTTCGTGCGCAGCGGCCACCGGGCGGGATTGAACACGGGGCGGCGGCTCAGGAAGCGGGCTTGAGCACGTAGCCGGCGCCGCGCATCGTGTGGATCATCGGTGCGCGGCCGGCGTCGATCTTCTTGCGCAGGTAACTGATGTAGAGCTCGACGACGTTGGCCTGGCCGCCGAAGTCGTAGTGCCACACCCGGTCGAGGATCTGAGCCTTGCTCAGTACGCGCTTGGGGTTGCGCATGAGGAAGCGCAGGAGTTCGAACTCCGTTGCGGTGAGGGTGATCTCGTCGCCGCCGCGCATCACTTCGTGGCTGTCCTCGTCGAGGGTGAGGTCGCCGACGCGCAGCAGCGAGCTCTCCTCCTCCTGCAACTGGACCGAGCGGCGCAGCAACGCGCGCACGCGGGCCACGACCTCCTCGAGACTGAAGGGCTTCGTGACGTAGTCGTCGCCTCCGGCCGTCAGACCGGCCACCCTGTCCTCGACGGCATCGCGCGCGGTGAGGAAAAGGACCGGCAGCGTCGGGTCCTCGTCGCGCATACGCCGGAGCACCTCGAGGCCGTCGAAGTCGGGCAGCATCATGTCGAGCACGACGGCGTCGGGCTTGAACTCCTTGGCCGTCTTGACGGCCGCGTTGCCGGTGGCGGCGCTCTTGATGTCCCAGCCCTCGTAACGAAGGGCCATCGACAGCAGTTCGGTGAGGTTCGACTCGTCGTCGACGACGAGGACCCGGACGTTCGTGCCGTCGGGGCGCTTCAAAGCGGGGGCAGCGGGGCTCATGTCACTCAGTGTCGCCCCGGCGGCTATGCAGTTCCAAGGTCGTTTCTGTGACGTTCCTGTGCGTGGACGGTGGGTCGGCCCGGGCGATGAGCATGGTGAGGTCGTCGAGAACGTCCTCGCGAAGCTGGTCCAGTTCCGCTGGGCCCAACTCGGGGTGGCGACGATCGGCGCGCAGGAGGACTCCGTCCACGAGCAGTTGGACCGATGAGGGGTCCTCGGTGAGATCACCGCGGTATTGCGCGGTGCCGCGGGGCGGCACGCTGCCATCGAGATCGAGCCACAGCGCACGGCCGGGGCGCAGGAAGAGCAGCACAGCGTTGGCAACGCCCGGCACGCGTGAGTACGCGAGCGGACCCTGCCAGGCCTGGTGCGTGAGGGAGCGCACCTCGACGAACTGCGTCAGGCTCAGCACGAGTCCTCGAACGAACACCATGAGCGCCACGAGCCCGACCACGAGGGCGATGTTTCGATGCTCGTCGTAGTGGTGCCAGCACAGGGCCAACGTCGCGAAAGATCCCGCAGGAATCGGATAGAGCCTCATCCGGTTGATCAGCCCCCGAACCCCAGTACCGGCGTGCGAGGGGGTCGTCGAGGGCTGCGGGGCGATGCTCTCCTCGAGGTCGGCGAGTTCGGCCAGCGTCAAGTGCTCCATGGCCGCGATGTCCACGCCCTCGGCGTCGTCCGAGGCGATCGGGAAGGGGATGAGGCTCGTTCGACGGCGCGGTAGGACGGCGCGCCAGAGGCCGGAGACCACTGCGACACCGCCGGCTCCGGCTGCCATGAAGAGACTGCCGAGTGTCGGCTCCGACAAGCCCAAGTCGTCGAGGACGATGGCGTAGTCGCTCGCCGGCAGCGCGACGGCTTCCACCCGCGCGCCCACTCGAGGCTCGTCGACCATGACGCACGACGACACCTGCTCGCCGGCCGCCTTGCCGGCCGCGTCGCTGAGAACGAAGGTGCACAAGGTTTCGTCGATCTCCGGGTCGGCGACGGTCTTGGTCACCGTCACGGTTTCTGTGTGACCGAGAGCGACAACGCCTGCCATCCCCAGCGCAGTCAGCACGAAGGCGCCGGCTAGTGCACCCCAGAATCGGGGGAACAGCAGCCACGCCCAGGTCGTGAGGGGAGCTCGCTGCGCCGTTCGTGAGGCTCGTCGAACGACCGTGGCGAGGCCCTCGCCGCCGAACAGTTCCGGACCGTCGTCACGGCCTTCGAGGTTCCAGCCCCACGGGGCATCGTCCGGTTGTGCAGTTGCGCGACGTGTGGCCGTGTCGGTGGCGGCAGGTGGTGTGGCGATGACGAGTCGCCGTCGGGGCTGCCACAGGACGACTCCTCCCTTGTGGGCGATCGCCCGCACAGCCCTCGGGGGATAACCGTCGAGCCGGCTGACCAACGCGCTGCACCCGCCACTTTCGCAGCCGGAGAAGTCGATGTCGTACCGACGCAGGGCCGCGCGTCCCAGGAGCAGCGTGACGATGAGAGCTGCGAGGAACCCGGCCAGGAAAGCGATGACATCGAGGGGCACGATGCATCGTACGGCCGACTCGCCCCGGAGACCGGCCTGTACACGCCACCGCCCCCACCCGCGGCAGGCGGGAGGGGGCGGAGGGAACCGGTGAGCAGCAGGTCAGCGGGTGGCGAGCACCTTGCGCAGACCCGGGCGCGGGTCGGGAGCCTCGAGGCGCGCGGCGTCGGAGGCCTCGTCGGTCTCGAGCTCCTGCGACTTGCGCTCGGCCTCGACACGCTCGACGTACGAGGTGATCTCGGCGTTCTTCGTCTCGTCCGACCAGCCGAGCAGCGGCGCGATGATGTCGGCGACCTCCTGCGCCGCGTCGGCGCCGCGGTGCTTGGTCTCGATCGACATGCGCGTGCGGCGGGCGAGGACGTCCTCGAGGTGCAGCGCGCCCTCGTTCGTCACGGCGTACGCGATCTCGCAGCGCAGGTACTCGTCGGCGGCCGCGACGGGCGTGAGAAGCGACGCGTCGTCCTGTGCCAGCTCGAGCACCTCGTACAGACGCGAGCCGTAGCGGCCGAGCAGGTGCTCGATGCGCCACTCCGGCAGGCCCGACTCGGCGGCCAGCTCGTGTTTGAGGTTGAGCATCGCGGCGTACCCGTCGGCGCCGACGAGCGGCGTCACCTCCGTGACCGAGTCCTTGATCGGGCCCAGGTCCTCGGCGGCCGCGTTGACGGCGTCCTCCGCCATGACACGGTAGGTCGTGTACTTGCCGCCGGCGATCGAGATGAGGCCCGGCTGCGGGCGCGCGACGGCGTGCTCACGCGAGAGCGCCGAGGTGTCCTCGCTCTCGCCCGCGAGCAGCGGACGCAGGCCGGCGTACACGCCGAGGATGTCGTCACGCGTGAGCGGCGAGGCGAGCACCGTGTTGACGTGCTCGAGGATGTAGTCGATGTCTTTGCTCGTCGCCGCGGGGTGGGCGACGTCGAGGGCCCAGTCGGTGTCGGTGGTGCCGATGAGCCACTGCTGACCCCACGGGATGACGAACAGCACCGACTTCTCGGTGCGCAGGATGAGGCCCACCTCGCCGGCGATACGGTCGCGCGGCACGAGGATGTGCACGCCCTTCGACGCGCGCACGCGGAAACGGCCACGCCCACCCGTCATCTTCTGGATGTCGTCGGTCCACACACCGGTGCAGTTGATGACGACCTTGGCGCGGACCTCGAGCTTCTCGCCCGTCTCGACGTCACGCACGACGGCACCGACGACACGGTCGGCCTCGGTGACGAGTTCGACGACCTCGGTGGAGTTGCGCACGATGGCGCCGTACTGCGCGGCGGTGCGCGCCACTGTCATCGTGTGACGCGCGTCGTCGGCCTGCGCGTCGAAGTAGCGGATCGAGCCGACCATCGCGTCCGGCTTGAGACCCGGGAACAGCTTCATCGTGCCGCCGCGGGTGAGGTGCTTCTGGCGCGGCACCGAGCGGGCGCCGCCCATCTGGTCGTACATCGCGATACCGCTCGCGACGTACGGGCGCTCCCAGGCGCGGTGGCTCAGCGGGTAGAGGAACGCCACCGGGTGCACGAGGTGGGGAGCGATGCGCGTCAGCATGAGCTCGCGTTCCTTGAGCGCCTCGGCAACGAGAGCGAAGTTGAGCTGCTCGAGGTAGCGCAGGCCGCCGTGGAAGAGCTTCGACGAGCGGCTCGAGGTGCCGCTCGCGAAGTCGCGGGCCTCGACGAGGCCGGTACGCAGGCCGCGCGTGACGGCGTCCAGCGCGACGCCCGCGCCCGTGACACCACCGCCGATGACGAGGACGTCGAGTTCGCGCTCGCCGAGCTCGCGCCACGATTCCTCGCGGGCCTGCGGGCTCATCTTCGCGCTGTAGGGGTGCATCGTCATGGGTACCTCCGAAAGGGGAGCGACGGGTCTCACGGGCGCCGCGCGGAACGCGGCTTCCCCTCCACCTTAGACCGCTCGAATGGACGTTTCGCGAGTCCGGAGCGTGGGCCTTTCGTCACACGACGAACGGAGAGCGAAGCCTTCGTCGCGCCCGCTGCGGAACCCCCCGCGACCTCAGCCCACCGCGTAGGGTGCGAAACGAGCATCCCCGGGGCGCGCCCGCCAGGGGATCCTTCACGAACGGAGAACGCATGTCACTTGGACAAGTCTTCCTGAGCGAAGTCCTCGGAACGGCGATCCTCATCGTCCTCGGTGTGGGTGTCGTGGCCAACGTCCTGCTGCCGAAGAACGGCGGCTTCGGCGGCGGCCCTCTCATGATCAACATCGGGTGGGGCTTCGCCGTCTTCTCCGGCGTGTTCGCCGCCTACAAGTCAGGGGCCCACCTCAACCCCGCGGTGACCCTCGGCATGTGGGCGAGTGGCGCCGACACCTACACCAAGGGCGTCGACATCACGGCCGCCTCGACACTCACCTACGTCGCCGCCCAGTTCGTCGGCGGCTTCATCGGCGCCCTCGTCGTGTGGATGGCCTACAAGAAGCAGTTCGACGAGCACGAGGACGCGCCGACGAACGTCTTCTCCACCTCGGCCACCGTCCGATCGCCGTTCTGGAACGTCATGACGGAGGTCGTCGGAACGTTCGTCCTCGTCTTCACGATCCTCGTGTTCGCCAAGACGCCGAGCCAGGCCGGACCGCTCAACGTTGCTTTCCTCGTCGTCGCCATCGGTGTTTCGCTCGGTGGTCCGACGGGCTACGCCATCAACCCGGCACGCGACCTGGCGCCGCGCCTTGCGCACTTCCTCCTTCCCATCCCCAACAAGGACGACTCCAACTGGAGTTACGCATGGGTGCCGGTCGTCGGCCCCGTCATCGGCGGCCTCATCGCAGGCTTCGCCGCCAATCTCTACATCGGCTGACCCGTTCGGGGCAGACTCGACATCAACCGCCAACGCCAACTCGACGCACGAGGAGCAGAACATGGCCGAGAAGAAGTACGTCGCATCCATCGACCAGGGCACGACGAGCACGCGCTGCATGATCTTCGACCACGACGGCAACGTCGTCGCCGTCGGCCAGATGGAACACGAGCAGATCTTCCCCAAGGCCGGATGGGTCGAACACGACGCGGCCGAGATCTGGGACAACACGCGCAAGGTCTGTGCCGAGGCGCTCGCCAAGAAGGACCTCGACTCCGACGACATCGCCGCCGTGGGTATCACCAACCAGCGCGAGACGGCCGTCGTGTGGGACAAGAAGACGGGCAAGCCGGTCTACAACGCCATCGTCTGGCAGGACACGCGCACCGACCCGATCTGCAAGGAGCTCGCCGGTGACGACGGCGCCGACAAGTACAAGGACGTCGTCGGCCTGCCGCTCGCCACGTACTTCGCCGGCCCGAAGGTCATGTGGATCCTCGAGAACGTCGACGGCGCTCGCGAGAAGGCCGAGGCCGGTGACCTGCTGTTCGGCACGATGGACACGTGGGTCATCTGGAACATGACGGGTGGCACGAACGGCGGCGTCCACGTCACCGACGTCACGAACGCCTCCCGCACCATGCTCATGAACCTCGACACGCTCGAGTGGGACGAGTCCATCGCGAAGGACATGGGCATCCCGATGTCGATGCTCCCGGAGATCCGCAGTTCGTCCGAGGAGTACGGCAAGGTGCGTGACCGCGGCGTCCTGCGCGGTGTGCCGATCGCGGGCGCGCTCGGCGACCAGCAGGCCGCCACGTTCGGTCAGGTCTGCTTCGAGCCGGGTACGGCCAAGAACACCTACGGCACCGGCAACTTCCTCATCCTCAACACCGGTGAGGAGAAGGTGATGAGCAAGAACGGACTGCTCACCACCGTCTGCTACCGCATCGGTGACCAGAAGCCGGTCTACGCGCTCGAGGGCTCGATCGCCGTCACCGGTTCGCTCGTGCAGTGGCTGCGCGACAACCTCAAGCTCATCAAGGACGCGAAGGAGGTCGAGAAGTACGCCAAGGAGGTCGACGACAACGGTGACGTCTACGTCGTCCCGGCCTTCTCCGGCCTCTTCGCGCCGCACTGGCGCAGCGACGCTCGCGGTGTCGTGGTCGGCCTCACCCGCTTCGCCAACCGCGGGCACCTGTGCCGCGCGGCCCTCGAGGCCGTGGCGTACCAGAGCCAGGAGGTCGTCAAGGCGATGAACGCCGACTCCGACGTCGAGATGACCGAGCTCAAGGTCGACGGCGGCATGGTCGTCAACGAGACGCTCATGCAGTTCCAGAGCGACATTCTCGACGTCGAGGTCATCCGCCCGAAGGTCAACGAGACGACGGCCCTCGGTGCCGCCTACGCGGCCGGCCTCGCCGTCGGGTTCTGGAAGGACCTCGACGACCTGCGTCGTCAGTGGGCCGAGGACAAGCGTTGGAAGCCCTCGATGGAGGACGACGAGCGTCAGCGCCTGCTGGGGCGCTGGAGCCAGGCCGTCGAGCGCACCCTCGACTGGGCGGAGTGACCTGTCGGCGGCGCGGCGTGTCGGGGCACCGCTGCGCCGCGCCCGCCTAGGGTTGAGCCATGGTCGTCATCAGCGTGTGCAGCCTCAAGGGCGGGGTGGGTAAGACCTCCGTCGTCCTCGGGCTCGCCGACGCCGCGATGCGCAAGGGGCTCGCGACGCTCGTCGTCGACCTCGACCCGCAGGGTGACGCCACCTATGCCCTCGGTGCCAAGGCCACCGGCAGTGCGAGTGGTGACGTGCTGGAAAGCCCGAAGCGCAAGGTGCTCGAGCAGACGATCGTCGCCTCGGGCTGGGAGGGTGCGGGGGAGCTTCACGTCCTGCCCGGTGCCCCGTCGACCGCAGCGCTCGATCGCCCGGACGCCGAGGGGGAGAGCCTCCACACGCTGCGCAAGGCGCTCGGCAAGCTCGACTACGATCTCGTCCTCATCGATGCACCGCCGTCGCTGTCCGGCCTGACGCGCAGCGCGCTCGTCGCGAGCGACCGCGCCATCGTCGTCGCCGAACCGGGGGCGTTCGCCGTCAATGCTGCGAACCGACTCTTCGCCGCGATCGACGACCTGCGTCGACGTGAGGCGGGCGGGCTGCAACCGCTCGGCATCGTCGTCAACCGGTTCCGTCCCTCGGTCCGCGAACACGCCGAACAGGTGAAGGTACTGGAGCGGACCTTCGGGCCACTCGTCCTCTCACCTGTCCTGGCGGATCGGGCTGTGGTTCAGCGGGCTCAGGGAGCACGCCAGCCTCTCAGCGCCATCGCCGGATCGGCTCCGATGACGGACGCTTACGATGCGCTGCTGTCACGCATCGGACGCACGGCCAAGGCCCTTCGCCGGCGCACGTCCTGAGCCACCTCGGGCATATTTCGTCAGGTGACATGCAACCTGTCGGTCCGGTGTGCGTCTTTCTGTCATGAGGACGATCGACCGCGCGGGCCAGGCACCCGCTTGCGCGGACACTTGGGTCGATCGGCTTGCCCCGGCCCGCGTTCCTCGCCGACACTGGATGATGGGGCATCGTCCGAATCGCCCTGCAGAACATCGGCGTCGGCATCTGCCGTGTGATGAGGGGAGCGGGTGCATGACTTTCGTCCATGCAGCGCTTCCGCTTCCCCCGGCGCCCTGGTGGGCCATCTCGGAAGGGGCGCGAAGCGCTCGTTCGGAGCGCGCTGCGTCGACCGGTGACGACGCGACCTCGGGGGCGAACACGTCCTCGCAGGGCTCTCCCCCGGACGAGGTCGACCTCGACGCCCTGTACGTCAGTTCGTACCACGACATGGTGCGTCTGGCTCGTCAGCTCGTCGACGACATCGAGTCGGCGCAGGACGTCGTGCACGACGCCTTCCTCGGTCTGCACCGCAACGTCGACTCCCTCGAATCGCCCGCGAACGCCCGCGCGTACCTGCGTGCGTCCGTGCTCAACCACGCCCGCTCGGCGCTACGGCGTCGCCGCACCGCCCGCGAGTACGCCGCTGCTGCCGAACCCGAGGCCGGGCCCGGCTCCGACGAGCCCGTTCTTCTGGCCGACGAGCACCAGCAGGTGCTCGGCCACCTCGGCGCGTTGCCCACCCGCATGCGCGAGGTTCTCGTGCTGCGGTACTGGGAGGGGCTGAGCGAGGTCGAGATCGCGTCGACCCTCGGGATCAGCCAGGGCACGGTGAAGTCGCAAGCCTCACGCGCCATGGCCAAGCTCGCCCAAGCGATGCGAGACGCCGATGGCTGATCTTCGACCCGACGAGTTCGCCGCCCTCGAGCAACAGTTGCGTGATGCGCTGTCCGCTCGGGCCGCAACCGTCACTCCGTCCGCCCTCGACGCCGGTAAGGCCGAGGCTTTGCGCGAGGCGCTGAACGACCCGTCCGGGGCCGCCGCCGGATCCGGTGCGGCCGGAGCGCCGGGCGCCGGCGGAACGGTGAGCACTTGGGCCGCCGGCGCCGCGCTCGTGGGCCTTGCCGCAACCGTGGCGGCCGGCGTCGTCTTGCTGGACGACGGTGCCGCCTCGAGTTCCCGTGGACCGAACTCCTCCTCGAGTGCGCCGGCCGATCCGTCGTCGTCCTCCACGGACACTCCCACCGCGTCGTCGACGGCGTCCGCGACGAGTCAGCCGACCTCGACGTCCACCTGGGCGACGAGCGCCCCCCGCGCGAACGAGCGCGCCGCCTCTGAGCGAGGGAACAACGGCCCAGTCGTTCCGTCGGGCTCCTCCGCGGTCACCCTGCCGCGCCTGCCAGGCTTGCCGTCGGCAGGCGGATCCCCGTTGCGCACAACGATGCCGGGCGCCGCAACGCCGACGGGTTCGGCCACCGTGCCGACGTCCGCGCTGCCGCCGGTGCCGTCCGGTTCGGCGACGGCTCCCGCACCGGGCACTTCGACGTCGCAGGCTCCCACGTCGACCGCTCCCGCACCGTCGGATTCGTCGAGGAGCGGACCGAGCACGACGCAACCGACGTCGCCGACCACCGAACCCACGTCGAACCCGACGACGCCGACGAGCGAACCGTCGCAGCCGACGACGTCGAACCCGACCACGCCGACCACCGAGCCGACGCGTCCGTCGGAACCGACGAGCCCCTCGCCGTCGACTCCGACGAGTGAGCCGACGCAGCCGACACCGTCACCCACGTCGCCGACGACCACACCGACCCCGCCGACGACGTCCTGGCCCAGCACATGCGTGCCCTTTGGCTTGCGTGACCTGCTGGGTGACCCGAAGAACGGGCACTCGGTGTGGTGGACGGATCTGCTCGGGATCCGCTGGCACCTGTGGTGTTCCAAGGGGTGATCAGCCCGGGTCGACCTCCAGGACGGTGAGCCCCGCCCGCGCGACCATGTTGTGCTCGATGCGGCGGGCGTTCGTCTCGTCCGAGCCGAGAGCGTGCGCTCGAGCGTCCTCCGTGCTGCGCCCGTAGCGCTCGTGACGTTCCACGAGTCGGGTGCGGCGAGTCGATTCGTCGGGCGTCAGGACCCATGCGGTGTCGAAGAAGTCGGCGAGGTTGCGCCACGGGTGCTCGTCGAGCAGCAGGTAGTTGCCCTCGACGACGACGAGACGGTGTTCGGGGCGAATCTCGACGGCGCCGGTGACGGCGTCCTCGATCTCGCGCCTGAACTCGGGCGCCCAAACGGACGGATCCCCGGGCCGCTGCCCCGCGATACGGGCCACCAGGGCGACGAAGCCTTCGGCGTCGAACGTCTGGGGTGCTCCCTTGACCTGCGCGAGGCCGAGTCGTTCCAGTGTTCGGTGCGCGAGATGCCAGCCGTCCATCGGGACGACGATCGCCGACACGTCGCGGTTCTGCGCTTCCGCGAGCAGGAGCTCGCAGACGGTGGACTTGCCTGCGCCGGGTGCGCCTGCCACAGCGAGGACGAGCCGGTCGTGCGGTGACGTGTGCAGCGCCGAGAAGAGCCCTTCGCGGGCCTCGGCGAACGGGATCAGTTGATCGTCACCTTCTGCGTCGAGGACTTGCTCACCGGGCCCGAGTCGCCGCAGAAGTACGTGGTGGTCGTGACGGTGTACGTCCCCGCGGCCGCGTAGGTGTGGCTCTGCGTCGGCAACTTGTCGGCGAATGCAGCGAGGGGCGACTTCGGTGCGCACTGGAGCGCGCCGAGGTCGGCGCCGTCCATGTCGCTGCCGTCACCGAAGTCGATCGTGACGCCACGGCTGTTCGGCGCCGCGATGACCGCGTTGTTTAGCTGCGAACGGTAGAGGTGCTGCTTGCCCGACGCGCTGTACGTGTAGGAGAGGGTACGACCGTTCACCGACGTCACGAGACTCTGGGTGGCGACGGCTGCGCCCGTCTGAGGGCCCCCGTCAGGAGTGGTGACGTGTACAGACGACACGGGGGTGTTCTCCAGTGCGGACTTCTTCACCTGCGTCGGGGTGGGCGCCTTCCCCTGTGCTGTGGACGGCGAGACGGACACGTGTCCCACGGCGGAGGGCTGCGAGGAGCTCGATGGGGTGGCCGTGCTCTCGCCCGAGGTGGAGCTCGCCGCGGCGGACGACTGCGTCGAGCCCGATGAGTTGGTGCTCGTGCCGGTGGAACTGCTCGTCGAGGACGACTGCCCGGCCCCCGAGGTGGCGCTCGAGGTCGAAACGGACGTCGAGGTCGCGGAGGACTGCCCCTCGGCGTCGGGTGAGGAATTGCCGCAGGCCGCGAGAGCGAGCGGCAGCGCGAGGGCGGCGGCGGTCAGGGCGAACGAGCGTGACATCGGTTTCCTCGGGGAACGGGGACGTGCGGTTGACTTCGAGCGTACGGGGCGTACCTGCGAACTGTCCGTAGGACGCTCGGTGGGCGGACGGCGGAGATGACGCAACCTCCCGCTCGCGAGCAGCGAACGGGAGGTTGCGTGACCGACGACGGTCAAGTGACGGTCGGCCGGGACCGCCACGTCTGATGGGCTCAGGCGCCGAGGCGCTCCTTGAGGCCGTCGAGCTCGACCTGAAGCTGAACCGGGAGCTGGTCGCCGAACTTGGCGAACCACTCCTCGATCTGCGGGATCTCGGCCTTCCACTCCTCGACGTCGACCGCGAGGGCGGCCTCGAGCTCGGCGTCCGTCATGTCGAGGCCCTCGACGTCGAGCGACTCCGGCGTCGGAACGTGACCGATGGGCGTCTCGACCGCAGCGGCCTTGCCCTCGATGCGCTCGATGATCCACTTGAGGACGCGGCTGTTCTCGGAGAAGCCGGGCCACAGGAAGTCACCGTTGTCGTCACGGCGGAACCAGTTGACGTAGAAGATCGCGGGCAGCTTGCTCGCGTCGGCGTCCTTGCCGACGTTCACCCAGTGCTGGAAGTAGTCGCCGGCGTTGTAGCCGATGAAGGGCAGCATGGCCATCGGGTCGCGGCGCACGACGCCGACCTGGCCGGTCGCGGCGGCCGTCGTCTCGGACGAAAGCGTGGCGCCCATGAAGGTGCCGTGCAGCCAGTCGCGAGCCTCGGTGACGAGCGGAACCGTCGTCTTGCGGCGGCCACCGAAGAGGATCGCCGAGATCGGCACACCCTGCGGGTCGTTGTACTCGTCGGCCAGGATGTCGCACTGCTCGATCGGAGTGCAGTAGCGGCTGTTCGGGTGGCTGGACAGCTCGTCGCTGTCGGGCGTCCAGGGGTTGCCCTTCCAGTCCGTGGCCTTGGCCGGCGGGTTCTCGAGACCCTCCCACCAGACGTCGCCGTCCTCGGTGAGCGCGACGTTCGTGAAGACGGAGTTGCCCTTGTTGATCGTCTTCATGGCGTTCGGGTTGGTGTGCTCGTTCGTGCCCGGCGCGACGCCGAAGAAGCCGAACTCCGGGTTGACGGCGTACAGGCGGCCGTCCTTGCCGAAGCGCATCCAGGCGATGTCGTCGCCGAGGGTCTCGACCTTCCAGCCCGGAACGGTCGGCTTGAGCATGGCGAGGTTGGTCTTGCCGCAGGCGCTCGGGAAGGCCGCAGCGATGTAGTAGACCTGGTTCTCCGGGGAGATGAGCTTCAGGATGAGCATGTGCTCGGCCAGCCAGCCCTCGTCACGTGCCATGACCGAGGCGATGCGCAGCGAGTAGCACTTCTTGCCGAGCAGGGCGTTGCCGCCGTAGCCGGAGCCGAAGCTCCAGATCGTGCGCTCCTCGGGGAACTGCACGATGTACTTCTCGTCGTTGCACGGCCACGCGACGTCCTTCTCGCCGTCGGCGAGCGGGGCGCCGACCGAGTGCAGGGCCGGGACGTAGCGGGCGTCGTCACCGAGCTCCTCGATGCGGTCGAGGATCTTCGTGCCACAGCGGGCCATGACTCGCATCGACGCGACGACGTACTCGGAGTCGGTGATCTCGACACCGAACATCGGGTGCTCGGCCTCGAGGTGACCCATGACGAAGGGGATCACGTACATCGTGCGACCCTTCATGCAGCCCTTGTAGAGGCCACGCATGATGTCCTTCATCTCGTTCGGGTCCATCCAGTTGTTGGTGGGCCCGGCGTCCTTCTCGTCGACACTGCAGATGTAGGTGCGGTCCTCGACACGCGCGACGTCCTGCGGGGAACTGGCGGCGTAGAACGAGTTCGGCTTGATGTTCTCGTTGAGGCGCGTGAACGTGCCCGTCTCGACGAGCTTGTCCGTGATCTGCTTCCACTCCTCGTCCGAACCCGTCACCCACTGGATGCGGTCGGGGGTGGTCATCTCGGCGACCTCGGCAACCCAGGCGTCAAGGCCCTTGTGCGTCGTGCCGCCGATCGTCTCGATGTCAGTCGTAGTCATTGGATCGGCCATCCTTTGTGCGAGCGGGCCCGAACGGGATCTCCGTTCGTCACCCGAGTCATCGCTGTCGTCGGTCGTCCCGGCGCGCAACCGAGTTCGAGGAGTCGAAGGGGAGCGCCCGGTGGGACTCCTCGAACGTACGGGTATCTCGACGTCAAAATATAAGTGGCCGAGGGTTCCAAGTTGTGACGTGGCTCACAAACGCATGGTGCGCTGTTGGGTTTCTGCCACCAATGTCGGAAATGTTCATTAACGGTTGGAGAATCGAACATTTACCGCCATCGACGTGACCTGCGGCACGGGGTGCCGAGGCACGACGACGGCTCCCGGGATGGGGTCGGGCGGCGAACCCCCGACGTTGGGGGTTTTGCAGCCGAACGGTGTGGTGTTGGCTGCGAAACTCCCAACGTTGGGTGATTCGCCCTGAGAGCCGGTCTTGTCGGCATCCTCGCGGGCTGTGGGTAACTTTCGCGGTGGTCGGCGCGAAATCGCGACGCTGGAGGTATGCCCCCTTCTGCTTCCGCCTCTTACCCCTCGTCCGGAGCGCGTCCCCCGCGCCAGAGCGTGGTAGCTCGTCGACGTGCTGCCCAGGACAGGTTCGGCGCGCTCCCGTTCACCTCGGACGAGGCTCTCGCAGCAGGGCTGAGTCGGAGCGACCTCGACAGCGCGGACGTACGCCGTCTGTTCCGGGGTGTCTTCGTCGATGCCCGCGTGCAGGTGGGGCACGGGCTCCGCTGCGTCGCAGCGGTGCGACGGTGTGGTGAGGGCGCGCGGATCTCGCGACTCGATGCGGCGCTCCTGTGGGGTCTGCCGGCGCCGTGGTCCGAGGGCGTGTCGGTGAGCATCCCGGCGAGCCGGGACGTGCGCGGTGCGGGACTCGTCGTGCACCGTCACCTCCGAAACTCGAAGACGTCGAGCGTTTGGGTTCCCTCGGTGCGGTTGCGGCTGCCGACGACGGCGCCGGTCGACCTCGTGCGTGAGTGTTTGCCCCGGCTGTCGCTCGTCGACGTCGTCGTGCTCGCGGACGCCGTTCTCAGGCTGCCCGGGGTGGAACCGGAGTCGGCGCGTGCGTCGTGGTCGTCCAGCGGTGCGGGGCCAGGGCGCGCTCGAGACCTGGTGAGGCTCGTGGATGCCGGTGCCGAGTCGGCCATGGAGTCGCGGCTACGGGTCCTGCTTCTGTTGGCGGGGTTACCCCAGCCGGACGCGCAGTTCGAGGTGGTGGCTTGCGGGCGTCGTCGAAGGCTGGATCTCGCGTTCCCGGATCTCAAGATCGCGATCGAGTACGACGGGGACCACCACTACGTCACTGAGGCTCAGAAGCATGCGGACATCGAGCGCGAAATGTCCCTGCGCACCGAGGGGTGGGAGGTCATCCGCGTTGTGTCCCACGGCATCTACCGCGACCCGGCCGGAACGGTGAAGGCAGTCGCCGCGGCCCTGGAGCGCCGCGGCCGTTCGGTACGGCTGTCGGACGGTTGGCGCCCCCACTTCCGACAGCTCGCGTAAAACCCCAACCTTGGGGGTTTTGCAGCCGAAGGGATGCTGCGTGGCCGGAAAACTCCCAACGTTGGGCGATCTCAGCGCAGGCGGACCCCGACGTCGGCCGCGACGGCCTCGACCATGCGGGTGAGGCGGACCGTGCGTTCAGGCATCGAATCGCGGTACTCCGCGAGCGTCACGAGGCCCGGGCCCGGGAAGGCCCACGCGCGGGCGCGCGCCGTCGTGGCTTCGTCGGCTGCGGCGGCACGGGCGAACACGGCGCGTGCTGGAGCGTCGAACAGATCCCACGCGTAGAGCAGATCGACGGCAGGGTCGCCCACGCCGAGTCCGCCGAAGTCGATGACGCCGGCCAGGGTGCCGCCGTCCCTGACGAGGACGTTCTCGGTCGAAAGGTCGGTGTGCACCCAGGTCCGGGAGCCGGTCGCGGCCTCCACTTCCCGCAGGCGTGCCCAGGCCAGACGCACCTGCGTCGGGTCGAAGAGGTCGCTCAGCGTGGCGGCGGCCTGGTCGACCCACGCGTCGGTGGCGTCGGTCACCGGATCGCCGCACCGGTAACCCCAACGCTCGGCGCCGCCGACCTCGCCGTCCGTGTCGACGGCGTGAAGCTCGGCGACGAACTCCCCGAGTGACGACGCGAGCGACCGCTGCGCCGAAGCGTCGAGGTTCGTCGGAGTTCGACCCTCGATCCAGGTGACGACGGCCCAGTGTCGAGGGAATGTCTCGCTCGGCGTTCCGACGAACTCGACGCGCGGGATCGGCGTCCTCACGCCGGCTCCGAGCGTCGGCAGCCAGGTGATCTCGTCGCCCAGATCCGTGGCGTAGTCGTCGGAGCGTGGGAGGCGAAGTGCGAGGTGACCTCCAACGCGAAACACCCAGTTGCTGCTGCCGGAGGCCGGGCTCGGGCGCACGGCAAGCTGGGCGAGGTGCGGTGCCTGCTCGCGCAGGAGCTGAGTGGCCAGCGCGGCGTCGGGTGCAGAACTCATGGTGTCGGGAGTTTTACAGCCGGATCCTCGCGCGGCGACCGATTTTCCCCAGCGTCGGGCGAAACGCAGCGTCAGGCGCGCAATGCGACGACGGTGATCTCGTGCCGGTTGTGCTGCAGCTGTCGGGCGAAGGTGATGTCGTACGCCTCGCTCAGCATGTTCATCGCCTCGTCGGCCTGCTTGACCGGGTTGTTCGTGCCCAACTTCAGCGTGACGATCGCCGTTGCGCCCGGGTTCAGCATGTCGGACGCCTCGAGCATCGTGTGGGCCGACAGCTGCGGGGGCATCCGCATGTCGTTGACGATGAGGTCGACCCGACGCGGGAAGGTAGCGACGAACTCCCCGGCCGTCGTCCGGTGGTGTTCCACGCCGCCCAGGTCGAGCACGCGCTGGTCGAGACCGGCCGGGTCGACGGCGTGCACGTGGCCGTACCCGCGCGAACGCAGGATGCGTGTCCACCCGCCAGGGCTGGCGCCGAGGTCGACGGCCACGTCCCCCTCGGGCAGGTCGATGTGGGTGAACAGCTCCTCGAGCTTGAACTCCGCGCGGCTGACCTGCTCCTTGCGCGAGGCAAGACGGATGCGTCCACCCGCCCAGTCGGACAGGGCGTAGCGCGAGGGCGTGACACCCGTCGTCACCCGGTCCTCACCGAGGCAGACCGACAACGCGAGGTCGGCGCCGCTGGGCACGACCCGGACGCCCTCGTCCATGAGTATCTCGAGGAGGGGCCGACGCACCTTGCCGGGCGCCCACGGGCCCTGCCCCGAATCCCATGTGTGCAGGGAGATGGCCGAACCGGGCGTGTACTCGCCGGAGTCGGCCAGTGCCTCGAGGCGCGTGGCGATGCCGTCGAAGGCCCACTCGGCGATCTCCTCGGCGTCCTCGTGCTCAAGGGACTTCGTCGTCGCGTGCTTCTCGACGGCGGCGAAGTGCTTGCAGAAGCGCAGGTAGCCGGACGAGGCGAGTTCGTGAAGTCGCTCGATGCCGCCGTTCTTCAACTGGACGAAGCCCGCGTCCTCACCCACGCGCGTCACCTTCTCCACGTCGGCCTCGCGGCGTAGTTCGACGACGGCGAAGCGGTAGTAGTCGGCGGTCGTGGAGAACAGGACGGGAAGGTCGATCACGTCAGTCAGTCTAGGCGTGAGGACGCGTACGGCCGCCGCCCCGGGAAGGGGACGGCAGCCGCAGCGCGTGGAACGGGTGAGCGATCAGCTCGTGACGTACTCGTCACCGTCGTCGATGTCGTCGAAGACCGCGGCGTCGATGCGGTTGCGCACGAGGAACCAGCCGCCGACGAGCAGGAGTACGAGGATCGGGCCGCCGAAGCGAACGGCAGCGGCCGACTCGGGGCTGCTGTCCGTCGGGTCGATCGCGATGAGCACGAGAACCGCAGCGAGGAACGCGAGCGCGATGATGTTGAGCACCGGCGCACCCTTGAGGCGGAAGTCCGGACGCTCCAGCTCGCCGCGCGCGGCCTTGCGGACCATCATCATGTGCGAGATGAGGATCATCGACCAGACGCCGATGATGCCGACGGTGGCGACCTCGAGAGCGATCTCGAAGGCGTGCGACGGCCACTTGAAGTTGATGACGACGCCGATCGCACCGAAGGCGGCCGTCGCCAGGATGGCGGCGTAGGGAACCTGGGTGCGGCTCATCTTGCCGAGGATGCGCGGCGCCGTACCGGCCACGGCCATCGAGCGCAACACGCGGCCGGTCGAGTACAGGCCCGAGTTCATCGACGACGCGACGGCCGAGATGAGGACGACGTTCATGATGTCTGCCATGCGCACGCCACCGACGTGGAAGCCCACGCGGTCGAGCACAGTGACGAAGGGCGACTCGCCCTGCTTGTACTGCGCGGTCGGCAGGAGGAAGCACAGAAGCGTGATGGTGCCCACGTAGAAGATGAGGATGCGCCACAGCACCGAGCGGACGGCCTTCGGCATGACCTCACGCGGGTTCTCGGTCTCACCGGCGGCGACGCCGATGAGCTCCATGGCGGCGTAGGCGAAGATGACGCCGGTCAGCAGTGTGAACATCGGCGAGACACCGTTGGGGAAGAATCCCGAGTCGGTGATGTTGTGAACGCCGGCGCTGGCGGGCTTGCCGCCGCCCGAGAGGTCCTGGCCCACGATGATGAAGTAGATCGAGGCGAGCATGATCAGGATGATCGTGCCGACCTTGATGGCCGAGAACCAGAACTCCATCTCGCCGAACAGCTTGACGCCGACGAGGTTGATGGCCAGGGCGGTCACGAGAGCGATGGCGGCCCAGCCTCCCTGCGGAAGGGCGTCCTTGAGCGGGCTCCAGAAGATGAGGAAGCTCGCGATGACGGTGGAGTCGGCGATGAGCGTGAACGCCCAGTTGGTGAAGTGGAACCAGCCGGCGGCGTACGCGCCCTTCTCGCCGATGAACTCGCGGCTGTAGGACACGAAGGCGCCCGAGGAGGGGCGGTAGAGCACCATCTCACCGAGCGCGCGCACCACGATCATGGCGACGGCGCCGCAGATGGCGTAGGCGAAGATGAGCGACGGGCCTGCGGAGTGCAGACGCCCGGCCGATCCCATGAAGAGGCCGGAGCCGATGGCGCCACCGATGCCGATCATCTGGATGTGGCGGTTCTTCAGGTGCTTGGCGTAGCCGGCGTCACCGGAGTCGCCGGAGCCGCGAGGTGCGGCCGGCGGCGCGTCGAGAGTTGAGGACATGCCGAGCCTTTCAAGGGGAAGGGCCTTCCCGCTGACCCCGTGACTCGAGTGGGCGGAAAAGTGCCGTGCGTCACGGTAGGGCTCGCTCAACTCCCGAAAAACAAGACGATGCTGCGTCGCCGCGACCAACCTGTGAGACGGACTGCGCTGCAGCGGTATTCGACCTAACTAGAGGTGTGGCTCACTGCAAGATGAAGTCGATCTGTGACCTGTGGAGCGCTTGGTAGACGACTACCGTCAGGTAATGCAGGTCACAATTCGATGCTCCTTCGCGGATCACGTGAACCGGACACGGCAAGAGGCGCACCTCCCGAATCGGGAGATGCGCCTCTCGTACAAGCGGTGTCAGACACCGAGAACGATCAGTTCTTGAAAGCGTCCTTGATCTTCTCGCCGGCCTGCTTGAGGTTGGCGACGCCCTGGTCGCCCTTACCCTCGGCCTCGAGCTGCTCGTTGTCGGTCGCCTTGCCGTAGGCCTCCTTGGCCTGGCCGAACTTATCGTCCTTGGCGTTGTCCAGCTTGTCGTCGAAACCCATTGCTGAACTCCTTTCACTCGATGACAATTGCTTCGACCCTACTCCGGGCCCTTCGCCCTGGCCAGAGGTTTTTCTCCGGCTCACCCGGGTGGGTGGAGCTCCAAGCGCTGACCGGTCCAGCGTCGGCGCAACATCCGGTCATGGCTCGCGACGACGACCGCCCCGGGGTAGTCCGCCAGGGCACGCTCGATGTCTTCGGACAGGAGCAGGGAGAAGTGGTTGGTCGGCTCGTCGAGCAGCAGGACGTCGGGCGGCAGCGCCAACAGGACGGCGAGGTCCAGCCGGCGCCGTTGCCCGACGCTCAGGCTGTTCACCGGCCGGGTCTCGTCGCGCCCGGCGATCAAACCGAACGTGGCCAGCGGACGCCTGGCAGCGAGTTCGGCGCCGACGAGTTGCTCGTACGTGTCGCGGACGCTGTCGTCACCGCTCACTTCGGCGTCCTGGCCGAGCAGGGCGACGCTCACGCGCGGGGCGACGGTGACGCTGCCGCCGTCGGGAGCGATGCGCCCCGCAAGAGCCTCGAGCAGTGTCGACTTGCCGCATCCGTTCGGGCCCTCGACGAGCAGACGCTCTCTGGCTGCGAGCGCGAGACTCGTCGGTCGTAACCGATCTCGGACGGCGACGTTCGACGCCGTGACGAGCGCCCCGCTCGGCAATTCGCCGGCGCGGCGGGCTGCGGCGAGCGACCGATCCGCGTTGAACCGCAGGTGCTTCGGCGGTTTGCGCACCTGCTCGTTCTCGAGGCGCTCGAGGGCGGTGCGGGCATCGTTGACCCGGCGAGCGACGACGGTGGCATTGCGGTCGGAGTAGAACTTCTTCGCGCCGCGCGCCTCGGTGCGCGGCCCGCGCTCGGGGTGCCCGACGCGGTGATCGTCGTGCAGGCGCCCACGCAGCCGGTTCAGTTCGTCCTGCTCGCGCTCGTACTGCTCCTGCCAGCGCGTCAGTTCGTCGGCCCGGGCGACGACGTACTGCGAGTAGGTACCGGTGAACAGGGTGAGGCCGTGGGCGGAGCCTGCGTCGGAGGCGTCGGCGACACGATCGACCTGACGGTGCGGCATCGGCCGCGGATCGAGGTCGAGCAGGTGGCTCACCGACTCGTCGAGGAAGGCCCGGTCGTGGCTCGCCATGAGCACCGGTCCCGGCCATGTGTGGAGCATGCGCGCGAGCAACTCGGCGCCACGGTCGTCGAGGTGGTTCGTCGGCTCGTCGAGCAGGAGCGTCTCCGGTCGGCGCACGAGCATCCACGCGAGGGAGAAGCGGGCGAGTTGGCCCCCGGAGACCTCGCGCACGGGGCGCTCGCGGGGGATGTCGGCGATACCGAGGCCTTCGACCAACTCGTCGATCGTGTGGTCGAGCTCCCACACGCCGCGGCGTTCGGCCTCGGCGAGGGCGAGCTCGAGTCGAGTACCCGCTCCGGGGTCGTCGGGGTGCGCGGCCAGGTGCTCACCGGCCGACGTCACCTCGTCGCCCAGAGCGCGCAGGGGCGCGGCGGCGTCCCGGAGCACCTCATCGGCGGTGAGATCGAGTGAGAACGGCGGCTGCTGGTGGAACAGGCCGACCTCGCCGGGCGCGCTCACCGTCCCCACGTCGGCGTCCTCGAGGCCCGCGACGATGCGCAGGAGCGTCGACTTGCCGGTGCCGTTCTCCCCGATGAGCGCGGCCCGTTCGCCCGCGGCGACGGCGAACGAGATGTCGGTCAGGACGCGGCGGTCGGGGTAGCTCTTCGAGATGCCGTCGAGACGAAGGTGTGTACCGCGGGGTGGGTTCGGATGCATGGGCCTCCTCGGGTCCGGAAGCTCCCACCGTACGAGTGGGGCGCCGTCGCCGGCACCCGATTTTTCGCCGGGCTCAACCGGTCAGCGCGGCTCGTCGATCTCCTCGCGGGTGCGGCCGGTGTCGCGCAGCTTCGTGTCGAGGCTGACGCGCTCGTCGAAGACGAAACACTCGCCCTCCCAGTCCTGCTCGGCGTCCGGCATCTGCTGGAAGTAGTTGAGGATGCCGCCCTGCAACTGGAAGACCTCGAGCCCCAGATCCTGCATCCAGGGGCTCGACTTCTCACAGCGGATGCCGCCCGTGCAGTACATCGCGATCTTCGCGCCGTTCTCGCGCCACTCGTCAGCGTGGTCTTCGACGTAGTCGGCGAAGTCGCGGAAGTTCACGACGCCCGGATCGACGGCGTCACGGAAGCGGCCGACGCCGTATTCGAAGCTGTTGCGGTTGTCGAGGACGACGACATCGTCGCGGCGGATGAGTTCACGCCACTGCTCGGGCGGCACGTCAGTCGCGTGCACGTCGTCCATGCGGTTCGGCATGTCGAGGCCGTCGACGCCGAGGGGCACGATCTCCTTCTTCGCCTTGACGAGCATGCGACGAAACGGCGGGCGCTCGAACGCCGTGCGCTTGACGACGATGCCGTCGAAAGCGTGAGCGACCGTCGCGTCGGCGCTCGCGGTCTCGAGGAAGGCATCGATCTGCTGCGGCGTGCCGGCCAGCATCCCGTTGACGCCTTCGGACGCGACGAGCACCGAACCGCTGAGCCCGTGGGTGAGTGCGCGCAGACGCGCCACGGCGGCGTCGACGTCGTCGAAGGCGACGAATCGGTAGAACGCGATGTGGTCGCCGCGGGTGGGCAGGTCGTTCAACGTCGTCGGGTCGGGACGGCGATCACGCATGCTGCTCATGGCGACCATTGTCGCCCACGGCGCGCTCACAGCGCGGTGACGGGACGTTTGACAGCCTCATCACAGCCGCGGGCCGTTCTCTCGGGCGGTGGGGGTGGCCCGCGTTGTGCGAGCTGCCCTCAACTCCTCATGAGAGAAGGGAAGAAGATGTTGAACAACACGACGAAGATCGTGGCCGGCCTCGGCGCGGCGGGCACGCTGGCCGTCTCCGGAGCAGCGCTGGCGAACTCGCAGTCGCCGGCTCCCACGCCGTCCAGTTCCTCGAGCACGCAGGCTCAGCCCGGTGACGCGGGCAAGGGCGGCCCCGGCGGTCACCAGCACACCGAGGTGACCGGAGCGACGAAGACGAGCGTCGTCAACGCCGTCAAGGCCAAGGATGCCGCGGTCTCGATCGAGCGCGTCATGGCTGATCCGGACGGCTCGTACGACGTGCTGGGCACGAAGAGCGGTGCGAAGGTCATGGTCGAGGTGAGCAAGGACCTCAAGACGGTCGAGGTGCGCACCGGCGGTCCGGGCGGCCCCAGTGGGCGTGATGGGCGCGGCGGGCCCGATGGTCACGACGGCAAGCAGCGCCCCGCCGACGTCACCGGCTCGACCCTGACGAGCGTCAAGAGCGCCGTGAAGGCGAAGGATGCTGCGGTCACCGTCGAGCACGCGTTCAAGACGCCCCAGGGTGGCTACGTCGCGCTCGGCACGAAGTCGGGCCAGCGCGTTGCCTACGCGGTGAGCGCGGACTTCAAGACCGTCACGCTCGACTCCCACGGTCCGCGTGGAGGCCACAGCCCGCACGGCGAGCGCGGTCAGGGCGGGTCGACGCAGCAGTCACCGTCTGCGGGCCAGGGTTCGGCTTCCTCCTCGGCCTCGACGGGCGCCGTCAACTCCTGATTTCGCGGCATCCATCGGCTTCGGGGCCGAGCAGCGCCTCGCGCGTGGCTCGGCCCCGAATGCGTGGGAGCCCTCAGTCGTCGTCCTCGGCGTCCGCCGTGGGGTCGGAGGCACCCGCGTCGACGATGTTCGGGTCGTCCCACCCGACGAAGCGCCAGTCACCCGGGCGTCCCTCGAGCGTCACGACCGTGGTGTTGAGCAGGCGCTTGTGCTCGGCGTCCTTGGGCGTGATGCCGGACGCCTGCGACGTCGCCCAGAGGCGGATGACGGCGCCGTGGCTGACGACGGCGACCGCTGCGTCGTCCGCGAGCCCTTCGACGGCGCGCGCGATGGCTGCCTCGTAGCGTTCGAGAACCGAGTGGCCGTCCGGGCCGCCGGGCATCCGCTCGTCGAGCTCGCCCTCGGACCAGTCGAAGACGGTCGTCAGGTAGGTCATGTGTGACTCGTGCGTCGTCATCATCTCGAGATCGCCGGCCCCCACTTCGCCGAAGCCCTCGTCCTGCAGAGGCTCGAGCGCCCGTGCGCGAGTGAGTGGCGCGGCCGTCAGAACGGCGCGGCGGTGCGCTGAGGAGACGACGCGATCGAGGGGTGTGCCGTCGAAGCGGCGCACGAGATCCTCGGCCTGGCGCATGCCGAGATCGGTGAGGCCGGCGCCGGGCAGTGCGGTGTCGAGGGCACCTGCGACGTTGTTCGGAGTCTGTCCGTGCCGAATGAGGTGCAGCGTGGTCATGCCCCGATTGAATCACCGCAGCCGGCACCCGCCGGGAGCGTGTCTCGCGGTCGAGAAGGTGCGGTGACGCCCGACCTTCGCCATGATGAAGCGATGAAGCCTTCCCCCGCCGTCTTGTGCCTCGTCTCCGTCCTCGGGCTGAGTGCCTGCAGCGGCGACGGTGGATCGGACGGTTCGAGGAACGGCGAGTCGAAGGCATCGACATCGAACTCAGGAACGTCGGCGAACTCCTCGCCGCAGCCGTTCAACGGAAAGACCTCGTGCACGGACGTCGTCTACGTCGGTGACTCGGTGAGTGTCGGCATGGTGAGCAAGGACCAGATTCCGAACCGGGCGGAGCGGCTCGAGGCGCGCTTCGCGAACGTCGGCGTCAAGAACCTGTACGTCAACGCCTCCGGCGGCCGGTCTGTCTTCGAGCGCTTCATGAACCGGCCCAACGTCATGGACGTGCTGACGCCGAAGCTCACCTCGACGTTCAAGGGCTGCTACGTCATCGCCACCGGCACGAACGACGCGGCGAACGACCACACCGGCAGCAACATGAAGATCCGCCAGCGCATCGACACCGTCATGAAGGCGACGAAGGGGCGGCCCGTGTTGTGGCCCCTGCCGGCGACGATCGCGACGAACGGGTCGTACAACGACGCGTACATGCGCGACATGGATGCTCAACTGCGCGACGCGACGAAGCGCTACCCCAATCTGCGTCTCTACGACTGGCGAGCCGAGCGCGAGGAGGAGTGGGTTGAGGGGGATCGGATCCACGACGACCGTCTCGGCTCGCGCTACCGTGCCGCGATGTACGCCAACGCCCTGGCCGTCGCGTTCCCCCAGGGGCGCCCGGCGAACCCGAGCACCGTCGTCGGCTCGGCGTGGGGCAAGAAGCCGTCGCCGGCGAACCGGCCGAAACTGCCGTCGGTCAAGGGGGACGCCGTGGCGTTCTGGGCCGGCGACAAGAAGGCGGTCGAGCTGTACGAGAGCGGTCGCAAACCCTGAGCCATCCGAAAGGGAGTTGGCTGCGCGCCACTCACTACGTCGGTAGTGTGATCTGCGGCACAACTTCCGAGATCTGGTGGTGACGGTGATGACGACGACTGCAGAGCTCGTCAGTGGCGTGGTGACGAACAGGGTGAAGCCCCTCGTGCGCTGGGGCCTGACGCATGCGGTGCCGAGCCGCGTCCTCAAGGACGGAGCCGACAAGGGTGACCTCCAGGCGCGCCTCACGGTCGAGGCCCAGAACCTCTCGCCCGAGGAGATCGCCGAGCTGTTCAGCCAGATCCGCGCGCAGGGTCCGCTCGTGCGCAGCAAGTTTTCCTACGTCAGCGTTGACCACGCCGTCGTCAAGGAGGTGCTCAGCTCCACCCAGTTCCGCACCGGCTTCCCCGGTGACGACCGCCCGGCGATTTCGCGCCTCGTGCAGTGGGCACGGCGCGAGGGCCTGCACCCCGTGGAGCCGCCGTCGATGCTCGTCACCGACGGCGACGACCACACGCGCTACCGCAAGCTCGTCTCGCGGGTGTTCACCGCGCGCGCCGTCGAGGGGTTGCGCGAGCGGACGGAGGCAATCGCTGCCGACCTGCTCGACGAACTCGCGGCCAGGGGCGGGCCGGTCGACCTCGTCGCCGCCTACTGTGAGAAGCTGCCGGTCGCCGTCATCTCGGAGATCCTCGGCGTTCCCGAGAGCGAGCGGGCCAACGTCCTGCGCATGGGCGGACATGCCGCAGCGAGCCTGGACCTCGGCATCGACTGGTCGACGTTCCGCACCGTCGACGGCGCCCTCGACGAGTTCGACGAATGGCTCGGAAAGCACTTCGACCACCTGCGCGCCAACCCCGGTGACGACCTGTTCTCGACGCTGCTGCACGCCACGGACGACGAGGGGCGCCTCAGCGAGCGTGAGCTCAAGGCCACCGCCGGCCTCGTGCTCGCCGCCGGGTTCGAGACCACCGTCAACCTGCTGAGCAACGCCATCCGGCTGCTCGTCGAGCACCCCGAGCAGTTGGCGGGCCTGCGAGCCGACCCGTCCGGTTGGGGCAACGCCGTCGACGAGGCACTGCGCTACGACCCGCCCGTACTGCTCACCGGCCGCTCGGCGGCCGAAGACACCGAGGTGGCCGGACAGCGCGTGGGTGAGGGCTCGATGACGACGCTCGTGCTCGCCGGCGCGAACCGCGACCCGCAGGTCTTCGACAACCCCGACGCCTTCGACGTTGCGCGCGAGAACGCCCGCGACCACCTGTCCTTCTCCGCGGGCAGGCACTTCTGCCTCGGAGCGGCGCTCGCGCGCATGGAGGGGGAGGTGGGCCTGCGTGCCTTCTTCGACCGCTTCGACGTCGAGTTGCTTCCCGGGGCGGGCCGCCGACCGACACGCATTCTGCGCGGGTACGAGACGCTTCCCGCCCGCCTCGTGCAGCGCTCGAACTGAGTGGTTCCGAGGCGTTGTCGCAGCCGCAGGGTAGGGTTGAATTGAGGAAGTAACCGACGCGCAGAGAGGCCGGCATCATGGGTCTGTCACCACTTGAATGGCCTGTCCTGCGTCAGGTGCGCTCGGGCGACTTCCTCGGCCGCGGCCCGGCTGTGACGAGCGAGAAGACGCGCACGCTCGAGCCGCGCACGACGACGGCCGACCGCAGCGTCCAGTCGGTGTGCCCCTACTGCGCCGTCGGCTGCGGCCAGCGCGTCTTCGTCAAGGACGAGAAGGTCGTCGCCATCGAGGGCGACAAGGACAGCCCCATCTCGCGTGGCCGCCTGTGCCCCAAGGGTGCGGCGAGCGAGCAGCTCGTCAACAACCCCTCGCGGATCAAGCAGGTGCTCTACCGCAAGCCCGGCGGCACCGACTTCGAGCCGATCGAGCGCGACAAGGCCATCGACATGGTGGTCGAGCGGTTCCTCGACACGCGTCGACGCACCTGGCAGGAGCGCGACGAGAAGGGCAACTTCCTGAGGCGAACGATGGGTATCGCCTCGTTGGGCGGAGCGACGCTCGACAACGAGGAGAACTACCTCATCAAGAAGCTGTTCACCGCAGCCGGGGCCATACAGATCGAGAACCAGGCGCGTATTTGACACAGCGCCACGGTTCCCAGTCTGGGGGCCTCGTTCGGGCGTGGTGGAGCCACTAATCCACTGCAGGACATGGCGAATGCAGACCTCATCATCATCGAGGGGTCGAACATGGCCGAGTGTCACCCCGTCGGTTTCCAGTGGGTGACCGAAGCCAAGGCGCGCGGCGCCAAGGTCATCCACATCGACCCGCGCTTCACGCGCACCTCGGCGGTGGCCGACAAGCACGTCACCATCCGTGGTGGCTCCGACATCGTCTTCCTCGGTGCGCTCATCAACCACGTCCTGTCGACGAACGCGTACTTCCACGACTACGTCGTCGCGTACACGAACGCCGCGACGCTCGTCAGTGAGGACTTCGTCGACACCGAAGACCTCGACGGGCTGTTCTCCGGCTACGACCCCGAGACGGGTCAGTACGACCAGAGCTCGTGGCAGTACGCCGACCCCTCCGGCGAGCAGGGCACGTCGAGCGACGAGAAGAGTGGTTCGTCCGGGCATCACGCGTCGGGTGGTGCGGAGTCACACGGTTCCGGCGGGCCCTCGCTCGCCCACGCCGAGGTGCTGCGCGACGAGACGCTGACCGATCCCCGCACGGTCTTCCAGATCCTCAAGCGTCACTACGCGCGCTACACACCCGAGCTCGTCGAGGAGGTCTGCGGCGTCTCGCCGGAGGACTTCCGCTACGTCGCCGATGCCCTCGTCGCGAACTCCGGGCGCGAACGCACCACGATGTTCGCCTACGCCGTCGGCTGGACCCAGCACGTCTCGGGCGCGCAGATGATCCGCTCGGCGGCCATCCTGCAGCTGCTCATGGGCAACGTCGGACGCCCCGGCGCGGGCATCATGGCGCTGCGCGGGCACGCGACGATCCAGGGGTCCACCGACATCCCGACGCTGTTCAACCTGCTGCCGGGTTACCTGCCGATGCCGCGCGTCGCGGAACACGAGACGATTGAGGACTACGTCGACTCCATCGTGTCGAAGGACGCGAAGGGCTACTGGGCCAACGCGGACGCGTACGCCGTCTCGCTGTTCAAGGCCTGGTTCGGCGAGCACGCGACGCCCGAGAACAACTTCGGACTCGACCTCATGCCGCGTCTGACGGGTGCCCACGGCACCTACCAGTCGACGATGGGCATGATCGACGGTGACGTCGAGGGCTTCTTCGTCCTCGGCCAGAACCCGGCCGTCGGGTCGGCGAACGGCAAGCTGCAGCGCAACGGGTTGCGTCACCTCAAGTGGCTCGTCGTGCGCGACTTCCAGCTCATCGAAACGGCCACGTTCTGGAAGGACGCGCCGGAGATCGCGTCCGGCGAGTGGAAGACCGAGGACATCGACACCGAGGTGTTCTTCTTTCCGGCGGCCACGCACGTCGAGAAGGCCGGCTCGTTCACCCAGACGCAGCGCCTCGTGCAGTGGCGCCACAAGGCCGTCAACCCGCCGGGTGACGCGCAGAGCGAACTCGACTTCTTCCACGAGGTGGGCGTGCGCATCCGGGCCCGCCTGGCTGATTCCGATGACCCGCGCGACCTGCCGCTGCAGGCCATGACGTGGGACTACGCGAAGGACGAGCACGGCGAAGTGGTGCCCGAATCCGTCATCGCGGAGATCAACGGCACCGACGCCGAGGGCAAGCCGCTTTCGACGTACGTCGATCTCGCGGCCGACGGCTCGACGTCGTCCGGCTGCTGGCTGTACGCGGGCGTCTACGCCGACGGCGTCAACCAGGCAGCGCGACGCAAGCCCGGTGACGAGCAGGACGAGACGGCCGCCGAGTGGGCGTGGGCGTGGCCGGCGAACCGGCGCACGCTGTACAACCGCGCGTCCGCAGACCGCGACGGCAAGCCGTGGAGCGAGCGCAAGAAGCTCGTGTGGTGGGACGAGGAGGCCGGTCGCTGGACGGGCCGAGACATCCCCGACTTCCCGGCGACTACGGCGCCCTCCTACCGGCCGGACAAGGGAGTCGGCGGGCCTGACGGCCTCGCCGGCGACGACCCGTTCATCATGATGGCCGACGGCAAGGCCTGGCTGTATGCGCCGCTCGGCCTCGTCGACGGCCCGCTACCGGCGCACTACGAGCCGGCCGAGTCACCCCTGGCGAACCCGCTGTACCGACAGCAGGCCAACCCGACGCGCGTCGTCTTCGAACGCAAGGACAACCTCAACGCGCCGAGTTTCGGTACGCCCGGCGGCGACGTCTACCCGTTCATGTTCACCGTGAACCGGTTGACCGAGCACCACACCGCCGGCGGCATGAGCCGGTGGTTGCCGTACCTCGCGGAACTGCAGCCGGAGATGTTCGTCGAGGTCTCGCCTCAGCTGGCGCAGGAGCGTGGGCTCGAGAACGGCGGATGGGCCACCGTCGTCTCGGCCCGTGCCGCGATCGAGGCGCGCGTCCTCGTCACGGAGCGAGCGCGACCGCTGCGCATCGGCGGACGCACGGTGCACACGATCGGTATGCCGTATCACTGGGGCTCGAGTGGGTTCGCCCAGGTGGCAGGCGATTCCGCGAACGACCTGTTCGGCGTCGTCCTCGATCGCAACACGCAGATCCAGGAGGGCAAGATCGGCATGTGCGACATCCGTGCCGGCCGGCGCCCCGAGGGTGAGGCGTTGGAACGGTTCGTCGCCGAGTACCAGAGCCGCGCGGGCACGACCGTCCAGACGGGCAACGACCTCGCCCAGGGTGACGTCGAGGAGAGTGAAGACGACGCATGAGCGCACTGACGAGTTACGTGGCGCGCCAGTTCGGCGGCGCGGGCGACCCGGCCGAGGAGGCCGCGTGGGGTACTCGTGCGGCGACGGAACGCACGGGCGGGGCCCCGAACGAGCCGCTCGCGGAGCGGGTCGGCTTCTTCACCGACACGTCCATCTGCATCGGCTGCAAGGCGTGCGAGGTGGCCTGCAAGGAGTGGAACCGCAACCCGGAGGACGGGTACGGGCTCACGGGCCACTCGTACGACAACACGGGTGAGCTCGGTTCCGACACGTGGCGTCACGTCGCGTTCGTCGAGCAGTCGGGGGAGCGCATCGCGGCGGCCCGGAAGTCGGGGCGCAAGCTGGTCGACCTCGGTATGCCGAGTGTGCGCAGTGCTGCGTCGACCGAGACGCCCAGTGGCGCGGTCGGCGTGCAGCCTGAATCCTCGCTCGACGTCGACGTGTTCGCTCTGGCGTCGTCGCCGGAGGGCCTGACGCCGACCGCCGGTAGCGACGTGCCCGATTTCCGCTGGCTCATGTCGTCGGACGTCTGCAAGCACTGCACCCACGCGGGGTGCCTCGACAACTGCCCCACGGGAGCGATTTTCCGCAGTGAGTTCGGCACCGTCGTCATCCAGGCCGACGTGTGCAACGGCTGTGGGTACTGCGTCGGCGGGTGCCCGTTCGGCGTGGTCGAGCGTCGTGAGAAGGATGCCGTCATCAACCACGGCAACGCGCAGAAGTGCACGCTCTGCTACGACCGGCTCACCGAGGGGCGGACGCCCGCGTGCGCGCAGACGTGCCCCACGACGTCGATCAAGTTCGGGCCGCTGTCGGAGATGACGCGCCTCGCCGAGGAGCGGGTGGCTGAGCTTCACGCCCGCGGCATGACGGAGGCGCGCCTGTACGGCGCGGGCAGTGACGACGGTGTGGGCGGCACCGGTTCGGTGTTCCTGCTCCTCGACGACCCGGAGGTGTACGGGCTGCCGCCCGACCCGGTGGCGCCGTCGCGACACCTCGCGTCGTCGTACAAGCGAATGCTCGCCGCGGCCGGTGGCATGGCGGCTGCGGCTGCCATCGCGTTCGTCGGGGGTGGCGTGTGACGAACCCGCTCGATTCCTACCGTGACCCCGAGGGTCCACGCCGCCGCCGTGGTGGCGGTGACAAGCGTCGCCGTCCGACGGACTGGTTGAACGACCGCCGCGAGGGACGCGGCGAGCGCGCGCTCGTGCCGGACGTGGAGTTCGACTCGTACTACGGGCACAACGTGGTCAAGCCGGTGCCGTGGGAGGCGCCGATTCCGATCTACCTCTTCACCGGTGGGCTGGCGGCGGGATCGCAGCTGCTCGCGGCTGGCGCGTACGTGACGGGGAACGCGCCCTTGCGACGCGTCACGCGCCTGACGTCCGGAGTGGCGACGGCGGTCAGCGGCGCTGCGCTCGTCGTGGACCTCGGGCGACCCGAACGGTTCTACAACATGCTGCGGGTGGCGAAACTGAGCTCCCCGATGTCGGTGGGTACGTGGATCTTCTCCGCGTTCGCCGGGGGCGCAGTGCCGCTCGCCGGGTTGGAGGCGCTGCGTCTGCTGCCGCGCAAGAACAGCGGTTCGTTGGCCTCGCTCGTGGGGCGCGCGGAAAACGCCGTTGCCCAGGTCGGTGGTGTGCGCCGCGGGGCGGTGGCGCCTCGGCGCGCCGGCGTTCTCGGATTCATCGAGGACGCACTCGAACGCGTGGAGGCGCCGAGCGCTGCGCTGGGTGCGCTGGCTGCCGGCCCGCTCGCGACGTACACCGCTGTGCTGCTGTCGAACACGGCAACGCCGACGTGGGCCGAGTCGCGTCACCACCTGCCGTTCGTGTTCGCCGGCTCGGCGTCGGCCGCGGCGAGCGGAAACGCGATGGTGTGGACGCCGGTGGCGCACGCGGGGCCGGCCCGTGCACTCGCGCTCATCGGGTCGTCCGTCGACCTCGTGGCTCTCAACCGGCTCGAGAAGCACCTCGACGCCCACGGCGTCGGCGAACCCTTGCACCACGGAACGGCCGGAAAGCTCAACAAGGCGAGTTTGGCGCTCAACGTGGCGGGCTTCGTCGGGACGGCGCTGTTCGCGCGGCGCTCGCGGGTGGCGTCGGTGCTTTCGGGAGCGTGCTTCGTCGCCGGTTCGGTGTGTACCCGTTTTGCCGTGTTCGAAGCGGGAATGGAGTCGGCGAAGGACCCGAAGTACACGATGGCGCCGCAGCGGCGCCGCCTCGACGAGCGCGGCGGGACCGGCAACATCACGGCGGGTCCGCGCACGGCCGACGGACGTCGTCCGCTGCCAGGGCCGGACGGTCACCCGGTCCTTCGGGACTGATGCAGAAACGCGCTGGTTGTGCACGATATTTCGTGCACAACCAGCACTTTCGCGCTCAATCTCTAGCGCACCCGAATGCCGGGTTCACCCGTCACGGTGCGGCCGATGATCGGCGCGCCCGGCACCTCGCCGATGACGAGGAGCCCGCCGGAGGTCTGGGCGTCGGCGAGCAGAAGCAGTTCGTTCTCGTCGACCTCGGACTCGATGTGCGGGGCCACCCAATCGAGGTTGCGGCGTGTGCCGCCGGAGACGTAGCCGTCACGTGCCGCCTCGCGGGCGCCGTCGATGTAGGGAACGGCTGCGGCGTCGATCTCCGCCGCCACGCCCGAAGCGCGCATCATCTTCCACAGGTGGCCGAGCAGGCCGAACCCCGTGACGTCCGTGGCGGCCTTGGCGCCGGCGTCGACCGCGGCGACGGAGGCGTCCCGATTGAGCGTCGTCATCACGTCGACGGCCTGGGCGAAGACCTCACCCGTGCGCTTGTGTCGGTTGTTGAGCACGCCCGAGCCGAGCGGTTTCGTCAGCGAGATCGGCAGGCCCGCCTCGGCGGCGTCGTTGCGCAGCAGCTTGGCCGGATCGGCAATGCCGGTGACGGCCATGCCGAACTTGGGCTCCGGGTCGTCGATCGAATGCCCACCGATGACGGGGCAGTTCGCGGCGCGACCGATGTCCGCGCCGCCGCGGAGCACCTCGGCCATGACGTCGAGGCCGATCCGTTCACGCGGCCACCCGACGAGGTTGATCGCGACGACAGGGGTGCCGCCCATGGCGTAGATGTCCGACAGCGCATTCGTGGCGGCGATGCGCCCGAAGTCGTACGGGTCGTCGACGACCGGGGTGAAGAAATCCGCGGTCGACAGGACGGCCTGGCTGCCGACACGGACCGCTGCGGCGTCATCACCGTCGTCGAGCCCGACGAGGACGCTCGGGTTCGGCTCACCGACGAGGCCCTTGACCGCCTCCTCCAACTCGCCGGGCGGGATCTTGCACGCGCACCCGCCACCGGAGGCGAACTGCGTCAATCGAATCGGCTCCATGGTCCGACCCTACGCACGGCTCTCACTGGGATGTGATCGGGGCCGGTGCGAACCTGGCGGCCTGAGATTCGCCTGCCGCAGGTCATGCACGATCGAATCGCGCCATCCGCGAAAGCGTGTTCGCTTGGTGAATGGACCAACATTCACTACCGTTGAACACGGAGGTGTCAGGGTTCCTGGTGGGCCCCCCGGTCCTCAAAACCGGTGAAACCGAGTATCTCGGTTTGGCAGGTTCGATTCCTGTCCACCTCCGCCAAACTTCTCCTCGCAGGCTCGGAAAGCTTTGGCCTGTTTTGCCGCGTCTTCCGGCCAGCGGCCTCGCAGGCTCGGCCTCTGGCTCGGTGCGACACGGGCCTTCCTCGCAGGCTCGGCCTCTGGCTCGGTGCGACACGGGCCTTCCTCGCAGGCTCGGCCTCTGGCTCGGTGCGACACGGGCCTTCCTCGCAGGCTCGGTCTCTGGCTCGGTGCGACACGGCGAGCTTCCTCGCAGGCTCGCCTGAGAGGATGGCCGGGTGAATGACGACCCGCGCCGCAGCATCCCGCGTACCGACGCACTGCTCGCCGATGCGCGCTTCGCTTCGGCTGTCCGCCGACTCGGCGTCGACGTCGTCAAGGCGTCTGTTGTCGAAGCCCAACGCCGCGCTCGCTCAGGAGAACTCGCGCCCGACGCCGTGGCGGCCGTCGCCCTCGAAGCGCTTCCCGGATCGGTGACGACGCTGCGCCGGGTCATCAACGCAACCGGAGTCGTCGTGCACACCAACATCGGTCGCGCGCCCCTCGGCGACGCTGCCCGCGAGGCGCTGCTCGCCGCGGCAGGTCACGTCGATGTGGAGTTCGACCCCACCACAGCACGTCGGGCACCGCGTGGCCGCGGCGCCCTCGAAGCCCTCCGCGAACGCGTCCCCGCAGCGGGGGGCGCCCTCGTCGTCAACAATGGGGCCGCTGCGTTGCTCTTGGCCTGCCTGACACTCGCCGAGGGGCGCGAGGTCATCGTCAGCCGCGGCGAACTCGTCGAGATCGGCGACGGGTTCCGTCTGCCCGACCTCCTCCAGTCCGCAGGAATCCGTCTGCGCGAGGTCGGTACGACCAACCGCACGCACCTTCGCGACTACGAGGCTGCGTCGGGGGACGCAGGGGCCATCCTCAAGGTGCACACGAGTAACTATCGCGTCGAGGGTTTCGCCGGTGTGCCGCGCGTTGCTGAACTCGCGACACTGGGCCTGCCCGTCGTCGCGGACGTCGGCAGCGGCCTACTCGCGCCCGAACGGGTCCTGCCCGACGAGCCCGACGCCGCGACGTGGCTCGACGAGGGTGCCACCGTCGTCACTGCGAGCGGCGACAAGCTCCTCGGCGGCCCGCAGGCCGGCCTCGTGCTCGGCGACGCCGACGCGCTCGAGCGCATCCGACGTCATCCTCTCGCTCGTGCTGTGCGCACCGACAAGCTGACGCTCGCAGCCCTCGAGGCAACCCTGCGAGGCCCCGTCCCGCCCGTCCTCACAGCCCTTCGGGAAACGCCGGAGACCCTTCGCGAGCGCACGGAACGACTCGCTCGCCGGGTCGGCGGCGACGTCGTCGAAGTGGACGCCCGCGTCGGTGGTGGTGGGGCCCCCGGTGTGCCGTTGCCGAGTCTCGCGGTTGCCCTCCCTGACAGCTTCGCGGAGCCCTTGCGGCTCGGCGAGCCGTGCGTGGTCGCACGGACAAACGGCGGGCGCACCCTGGTCGACCTTCGCTGTGTGCCAAGCGAATCCGATGACGAAGTGGGGGAGGCCATTCTCGCCGTCGCTGCTGCCGTGGGCCACTGACCATGCGGGTCATCGCCACGGCCGGGCACGTCGACCACGGCAAGAGCACACTCGTTCAGGCGCTCACCGGCACCGACCCCGACCGGTGGGCCGAGGAGAAGCGCCGCGGCCTCACGATCGACCTCGGATTCGCGGGTCTGGAGTTGCCAAGCGGTGAGCACGTCGCCTTCGTCGACGTGCCGGGTCACCGAAGGTTCATCGGCAACATGCTGGCCGGTCTCGGGCCCGCTCCCGCCGTCATGCTCGTGGTCGCAGCCGATCAGGGGTGGCAGGCGCAGTCGAGCGAACACCTCGACGCCATCGACGCACTCGGACTCGAGACGGGTCTGCTCGTCCTCACCCGGTGCGGCCTCGCCGACGCCGACCGCGTCGCCGAAGTGCGCCGCTCTGCTCTCGAGCACATCGCGCAGACCTCCCTCGGAGCCGTGCGCGTCGTCCAGACGGACGCCGTGCAGGGCGACGGCATCGGTGAACTCCGTTCGGCCCTCGACGACCTCGTGGCGGGCATGCCACCGCTCGACGGTGAAGGCTCGGTACGGATGTGGCTCGACCGCTCCTTCTCGGTCAAGGGTGCGGGCACCGTCGTCACCGGCACACTCGCCCACGGCACGTTGCGCGTGGGGGACGAGGTGAGCGTCGCGGGCGAGCGCGCGACGATCCGCTCTCTCCAGGTGCTCGGAGAATCGCGTGACGAGGTCGGCCCCGTCTCGCGTTGCGCTGTGGGGTTGCGCGGGATCACCCGGGACGCCGCTCCCCGCGGCAGCGCGCTGCTTCGTCCCGCCGGGGGTCTGGAGTCCACGACGATCGACGTGCGCCGTGAGACGGGTTGCGCGTGGTCGGAGTCCTCGCGTGAGGTCTCCGTGCACGTCGGCACTGCGGCTGTGCCTGCCCGTGTGCGGCCGTTCGACGACGAGACCGCCCGACTGCGGCTCGAATCACCGCTGCCGCTGCGGCTGGGGGATCGCGTCATCGTGCGCGACGACTCGGCCGCGCGCATCCACGCAGGCGCCACCGTGCTCGATCTCGACCCGCCACCGCTCGAGCGGCGCGGTGCTGGAGCCGCCCGCGCCGCGACGTTGGCGGGGTGGGAGAGCGGCCGCGCGTCCGATCTCGTCGTCGACCGGGGGCACGTTTCGGTCGCCTGGCTCGAAGGCGCCGGAGCGACGGGTTGGGGCGACTGGCCACTGGCTCTGCCGAACGGAGACGGCTTCGGGATCGTCGACCGCGTGGCGGTGTCGGCCGCGCAGGTGACCGCGTGGTCGCAACAACTCGACGAACTCGTGAGCGAAGACGCCCGTGACCCGCTGAGCCCTGGTGTCGCTGTTGCAGCGCTCGCGCGCGAACTCGACACGTCCCCCGCCGTCGTCCATCTGCTGGCCGCGGCCTCCGGCCTGGACGTGGACGCCGGACGCGTGCGGGGCGCCGAACACCGACGTGACCTGGGCGGAGCGGACACCGCCCTGGCCCAGCTCCGTGAACGCCTGCAGGCGAGCCCCTTCGATGCTCCTGAGGCCGACGACCTCACCGCTTGGAAACTCGGCTCCCGGGAGATTGCTGCCGCGGCCGAGCGGGGACTCGTGCTGCGCCTGCGAGCGCAGCCGGCGGACATCGTCCTGCTGCCGGATGCGCCGGCGCAGGCCATGCGTGAGCTCGCGGCGCTCCCGCAGCCGTTCACGACGAGCGATGCGCGTCAGGCTCTCGGCACGACCCGCCGTGTCGTCATCCCGCTTCTCGAGCACCTCGACGCTCGCGGCTGGACCCGGCGCGACGGCAATACCCGCACGGTTGTGCGGTGAGCGCTACGTCAGTGCAACGCGGGCGATGACGCCCAACGCACTCGTCGTCGCGAGGGCGAAAACGACCCGCTTGAAGCGAGCCTGATCGATACGGTGACGCAACGGCTGGGCCAGCAGCGCGCCGACGGCCATGAACGGCAGCCACCCGAGGCCGGCCGTCCAGGCGTCGCGAGGTAGCTGACCTCCGACGACGAGACCGGTGAGTGACAGTAGCGAACCGACGAGGAAGAACGGCGCGAGCGTGGAGCGTGCGCGTTGTGGCTGCTCCTCCTGAAGCGCGAGGCTGAAGAAGGGGCCGCCGATCGACGCAGCCGTCGCCGAGACGCCGGTGAGGGCGCCGGCGACGGACGACGTCACGGTCCCGGCGCGTACCCGCACGCGGGTGAGGGATCCGGCCACTGCGACGAGCACCATGAAGGCCACCCCGAGGGATATGGCGTCGCCAGAGGCTTGCGCCACGACCCAGACGCCGAGCGGCATGGTGAGCGCACGGAAGCCGGTGGCCCAGCCGAACGGGCGCCACAGGATGTCTCGCCCGTTGCGCAGGATCTCGACGACAGGCAGGGGCAGGACGACGAGCAGAAGCGCCGCCGGCATGACCTGCGGCGCGAACGTCACGACGAATGGCGCCGCGACGACGGCCAGGCCGAACCCGGCAATGCGCTGGACGAAGGCACCGGCGCAGACGAGGAGCCCGAGCAGGACGAACGTCGTCCCGCTCAGGCCCACGTCACAGCTCCGGTCAGCAGGATGTCGAGCCGCTTTTGTTCTTCTTGTACGTGCAGACGTGGACGGCCTTGCCGGCAGCGTTGCGCAGGGTGGCGGTTTCACCGCTGTTGTTCCACACGAAGCTGTTGCGGCTCACCGGCTTGAGGCCCTTGACGGCCTGACCCCAGTAGAGCGTCGTCGAGGAGTTCTTGCCCTGTCCGGAGCGAATGACGACCGACTTCTTGGCCCCGAGCTTGAAGCCCTTCGGGATGACGTAGACGTGCTTGGAGCCCCTGTCCGAAACGCGGTAGCCGCCGATGGTGATCGTCTTCGCGGTCGTGTTGGTGAGGGTGATGTACTCCTTGTTGAGGTTGGCAGCCGTCACCTTGTCGTTGCCCGGCAGGTCGACGACCCAGCGCGAGAACTTCACGGCGGGCGCCGCCTGAGCGGCCGGTGCCAGCATCGGGGCGGCGAGCATCATCGTGGCAGTGGCGAGTACGGGCATCGTGCGCATGGAAATGTCCTTCAGGATCAGGCGTGGTCGTGCACCCGACCCTGACGCGTCATCCTGACGTGGACCGCGCCTTGTGGGGCGGGCCGTTGCAGGTGCTCGAGGGGAGGCGCTTCGTGGCTGCGATGACAGCCAGGGTGATTCTACGTTCAACTACCGCCGGAGGTGAGCCGTTCGCCGGGAGAGGTGTGACATCCGGGCGTAGGAGGTTTCGGGAACAAAGCAAGAGACCCTCACCGAAGTGAGGGCCTCTTCCATCTGTCTCAACACAGAGTGCACCCGTAGGGATTCGAACCCCAAACCTTCTGATCCGTAGTCAGATGCTCTATCCGTTGAGCTACGGGTGCGGGCTGCGAGGCGCTTATCGCGCGTTGCAACGAGATAGAACTTTACACATCTGCAGGCCGAAACGCGAATCGGCTCCTGCCACGGGCTAACGGCCTGCTCAGCCGCCGTAGGGGAGCGTCGGCAGACCGATGACGCCGGGCGTACAGGCGAAGAGCGCACCGGCCTCGGGTTCCGCGTCGTCGGGCAGGTTCTCGCGCGACGTCGTGATGTAGAGCGTGTCGAGGTTGACGCCCCCGAAGGCCGGGCAGGTCACCTGCGAAGGGCCGACCTCGACGATCTCGGAGAGCTCGCCGGCGGCGTCGTAGCGGCGAACCGCGGACCCGCCGAACAGTGCCGTCCACACGCCGCCCTCGGCGTCGACCGTGAGGCCGTCGGGGTAGCCGATCCCGTCCTCGAGGCGGACGAAGGGGCGCGGGTTCACGAGGCCGTCCTCGGGGTTCCAGTCGAAGACCTGGATCGTGCGCGTCGGGGTGTCGTTGTAGTAGGCGAGGGAGCCGTCCGGCGACCAGCACAGGCCGTTCGAGATCGTCACGTCGCCGAAGACGTGCGACGGCATGTGGTTGGGGTCGAGACGCCACATCGACGCGGCGCCTTCGCTCTGGTCGTAGGCCATGGAGCCCATGTAGAAGGAACCGTCGGGGGAGCATCCGCCGTCGTTGAAACGGGTGCGCGGCTCGTGATCGGCGGGCCACAGGTCGTCGATGCGCTCGATGTCGTCGAAGTCGGCGGAGCGTGTGAGCGCGAAGCCGCGCTCCGTGGCGACGATCGCGCCGCCGCCGAGGCGGGGGCGCAGCGCTGCCGCGACGTCGCCGACGTGGAAGCGACGCACGTCGCCGTCGTCCTGCAGTTCGAGCACGTCGCCGGCAAGCATGTCGACGTAGCGCAGGGCCGCGTGCCCGTTGCCCCAGTCGTTGTGCCAGATGACACCCTCGCCGTGGTACGTGTGCGGTGTGGAGACTGCCTCGGCCTTCATGGCCCCAGGCTAACCTCCCGCGAAGATGGTGGGTTCGAGTGCCGGACTACGCTCAGACGTCCTCGGCCTTCGTGGTGGCCGGGTCCCACTTCGTCAGGCCGTCGTACTGCCAGCCGCGGTCCTTGACGGCCTCGCGCGACTCGAGGCGCATCGTCGGGGTGAGGCGGTCGAGGTAGAGGTAGCCGTCGAGGTGGTCGGTCTCGTGCTGGAGCATGCGGGCGAAGAAGCCGTGCCCCTCGAGGACGACCTCGTTGCCGTCGAGGTCGGTACCCGTCACCTTCGCCCAGTCGGCGCGCGCCGTCGGGAAGTGCTCACCCGGCACCGAGAGGCAGCCCTCGTTGTCGTTCTCCTCGTCGGCCTCGCCGGCGGGCACGCGGCCCTTCTCGAGCTTCGGGTTGATGACGACGCCCTTGCGGTTCTCGCCGAGGTCGTCGTCGGGGCAGTCGTAGACGAAGATGCGCTGCTTGACGCCCACCTGGTTCGCCGCGAGGCCGACGCCGTTCGCGGCCTCCATCGTCTCGAACATGTCGTCGACGAGGGTGCGGATGTCGTCCGTGATCTCCTTGACCCGCTTCGTCGGGGAGTGCAGAGCCTTGTGGCCGACGATGGTGATGGGGCGGATGGCCATGAACGAACCTCTGGTGTGACGTGGGCGGGTGGCCGCTCCGGGCTCGGGGCGACCAGCCAAGTTTACGCGGCCGTTCAGGTGTCCGAGCCGGCACGACGAAGGCCCCGCCCCAGCAGATTGCCGGAGCGAGGCCCTCGTGACCCGAAGGTGAGCGTCAGTGGCGCTCGTCGGACGAGTAGCGCTCGTCCTTCGTGAATCCTTCGCCCACCGAGGAGTCGAGGTCGGTGGCGTACACGCCGTCACCGACGCCGCCCTGCAACTGCGGGTTGCGACCGACGCGCGAGTGGCGCTGACCGTAGGCGAAGTAAATGATGAAGCCGATGAGGAGCCAGACGGCGAATCGCAGCCACGTCTCCACCGGCAGGTTGAGCATGAGGTAGAGGCAGATCGCCGCCGACAGCCACGGCAGAACCGGGCTGCCCGGCACCTTGAACGGACGCTCGAGATCGGGGCGGGCCTTACGCATGATCGGCACGGCCAGCGAGACGAGGAAGAACGCCGAGAGGGTACCGATGTTCACCATCTCTTCGAACTCGCCGATCGGGATGGTGGCCGCTGCAACCGCGATGAGGAAGCCCATGACGAGCGTCATCGGCACCGGCGTACCCGTCTTGGGGTTCGTCTTGGCCATGCCGCGCGGCAGGAGGCCGTCACGCGACATCGCGTACATGACGCGGGTGGCGCCGATCATGAGGGTCATGACGACGGTGGCCAGACCGGCCACAGCACCTGCGGAGATGATCTGCGCATAACCGGGGTGCCCCGCGTCTCGGAAGGCTGCTGCGAGCGCTCCCTTCGGGTCGATCTTGTCGTACTTCACCATGCCGGTGATGACGAGGCAGACGGACACGTAAAGGATGGTGCAGATGACCAGGGAGCCGATGATGCCGATCGGCAGGTCGCGCTTCGGGTTGCGGGTCTCCTCGGCCGTCGTCGCGACGACGTCGAAGCCGATGTAGGCGAAGAACACGAGGGCGGCACCTGAGATGACGCCCATGACGCCGAAGGCCTGCGGCTCCATGCCGGTGAGGATCTCCCACAGCGGGCGGTGCATCGTCTGCGACTCACCCTCGAGCTGCTGAGCCGGCGGGATGAAAGGGGTGTAGTTCTTCGCGTCGATGTACTGGATACCCATCACGATGATGAACAGCACGATGAAGACCTTGACAGCCACGAGCGCGAAGTTGATGCGCAGCGACTCCTTGATGCCGACGGCGATGAGGCAGGTCAGCGCGGCGACGAGACCGAAGGCGGCGAGGTCGAAGTGGTCGAACCAGCCGGTGCCTCCCTGCAGCTTCTCGGGCAGCTTGAGGCCCCACTCGCCGAACAGGATGTTGAAGTACGCGCTCCAGCCCTGAGCGACGACGCCGGCGGCGAGGATCAGCTCGAGGAGCAGATCCCAACCGACGATCCAGGCGATGAGTTCACCCATCGTCGCGTACGAGAACGTGTAGGCCGAACCCGAGACAGGCACGGTCGAGGAGAGCTCGGCGTAGCACAGCGCGGCGAGGCCACAGCAGACGGCGCCGAGCAGGAACGACAGGACGATGGCGGGGCCGGCCATCGTGGCGGCGGCGCTGCCGGTCACCGTGAAGATACCGGCGCCGATGATGACGCCGATACCGAAAACGGTGAGGTCGAGAGCCGAGAGATTCTTCTTCAGCTGGAACTCGGACGCCTCCGAGTCAGCGATCGAAGCCTCGATCGACTTGGTACGCAAAAGGCTCATAGGAGCGACCTTCCACAGGTGAGTTTTAACCGTGTGAGATTACTCGCCGTCTCGCCATGTGGAGGGTGTGTCCGCATACCGAGAGCGCCGGATGGTCTGTGGGGCGGTCGCGTGTTCGCGGCTCACCGACCAAGCCGAGTCATCGTCCGTGTCGTCCGATTCCTCGCCCACGTCACGAAATTCACCGTAAGCACGGTCACACTCGTCGGCCCAGAGCGGACGGCTGAAAGTGACCATTCCGTAAGGATCGGTCTCATCGCTGGAGCGCGGAACCGGTCCGCGGGTGCGACCGGGACGTTCGTCTGTCCCGAATTGCGTGTCGCGCGTGCGAACGCGGACCGGGAGTGTCTTGTTTTCGTCGCGGTACGGGTCGAACACCTCGTCCGAATGATGCGGATGCCGCGAGGGGTGGCCCTCGTCGTCACCGACGCCGAAGATGAGACCGCAGATCTCGCGGTACTTCGAGTCGGGCTCGCTCACGTAGTCGATGACGTTGAGCGCCTGCTCTTGGCCGGCCGACTCGATGACGAACGTGCCGTAACCGAGGATGCGCGCCGCAGGGGAGCGGTTGTACGACATGTCGGTCACCTTGGACAGCGGCATCATCGCGACCTTCTTGAAGAAGAGGCCGTGCAGGAGGATGAGGCGCTTGTTCGTGATGACGAAGGTCTTGTCCCACCACTCGAAGAGGCGCCAGAAGAAGTGAAGGAGGAGGACGAGCCAGATCCACCAGGCCGCATTGGTCACCGGGCCCATCCAGGCGGGGGCGCTGAGGCCCGCGACGACGACGAGGACGAGACCGAGCAGACAGGAGCTGAGGGCGGGCAGGAGCTGCGCCCAGTGCTGCTTCATCTCGAGAACGACGTGCTCGTTCCTGGCGAGGTACCCGGCGACGCTCTCGGACGGGCGGGTCGGGCGCAGCGGGCCCATGGCGTCAGCTCTTGCCGAGCAACGCGTCGAAGAACTCGCCCAGGTTGGTGACCGCGTTGCGCAGGACGTTGCCGATGGAGCGGACGACGTCCGCCGACTGACCGGGCGAGCTGAAGATGGCGTAGATGAGGAACGCGAACAACAAGAACTTCAGGATCGATTTGAAGTTGATCTTGTCCATTTCGATGTCTTCTCTCTCGGGTGGGCGACGCGCCCAAAGAGGGACGGGCAACTCGTGCATTCTTCCAGCGCCTGGGGTATGAGCGAAGAAGGCGCGCCGGGGCACGGATCAGTAGGCTCGCGCCTGTGGATCTGTCGATGACGTTGCGTGAAGCCCTCGAGCGCGAGGCATCGGGGACGGCGCTCAAGCAGTTGACGGCGGCCGTCGAGCGGCTGTCGACGCGTTACCGCGCGGTCGCTGCGGCGTCCGACCCCATCCTCGCCAAGCCGGTCGATGTCCTGGCCTATGCCCACTACCGGATGCCGGCGACGTTCGGCGCGGTGCGCGCCGCGCTGCGGGCGCTCGCGGCATCGGGGACGTTCGAGGCGGGCTCCGTGCGTTCGCTCGCCGACCTCGGCGGCGGGACGGGGGCCGCGGCCTGGGCGGCCGCTGACGTCTTCGACTCGCTCGAGGAAGTGAGCGTTCTCGATCAGGTGCCCGAAGCACTCGACCTGGGGCAGCGCTTGGCGAAGGCCAGCGGGGTGTCCGCGCTCGCGCGCACCGTATGGCAGGAAGGGCGCGTCGGGTCGTGGAACGTCTCCGTCGGGTCGCCGTCCGCGGGTGGGGCTGAGCTCGTCACCGTCTCGTACGTGCTCAGCGAACTGACGAGCGAGCAGGCCGACAAGATCGTCGCCGAGGCGGCTGCTGCTGCGACGCGCGCCATCGTCATCGTCGAACCCGGGACGCCGGACGGCTACCGCCGCATCCTGCGAGCGCGCGATCAGTTGCTCGCGGAGACCTGGCAGGTGGCGGCGCCGTGCCCGCACCAAGGCGAGTGCCCCCTGCTGGCGAAGGACGAGCCCGACTGGTGTCACTTCGCGGCCCGGGTGAATCGCTCGTCGGTGCACCGGCAGATCAAGGGCGGCGAACTGTCGCACGAGGACGAGAAGTTCAGCTACGTCGCGATGGTGCGACGACCGGCGCATCTCGCGCAGGGCTTCGCGGCTCCGGCCGCCGACGCGTCAGCCAGTGAGCAGCCGGCGCGTGTCATCCGGCACCCGCGCAAGAACAAAGGCTTTGTCGAACTGCAGGTGTGCGAATCGAACGATGCCTCGAACGCCAGTGGACAGGTGCGCCGCGCCGTCGTGAGCAAGAAGCGGGGCGCGCTCTACAAGCAGGCGCGTGACGTCGGCTGGGGCGATACGATCGACCTGGGGTGAGCCGTCGCGCCGCCAGTGACGGCGAATCTCAGGCGTCGTTCTTCGCGATGCCGTAGAGGCGGTCTCCCGCGTCGCCGAGGCCGGGCACGATGTAGCCGTTTTCGTTGAGCTTCTCGTCCATCGCGCCGGTGACGACGGTGATCGGAACGTTGATGTGCGCCGTGAGTTCGCGCAGCTTCTCGACGCCCTCGGGTGCCGCGATGAGGACGACGGCGGTGATGTCGTCGGCGCCGCGCTCGACGAGGTAGTCGATCGTCGCGGCCAGCGTGCCACCCGTGGCGAGCATCGGGTCGACGACGTAGACCTGGCGGCTCGAGAGGTCGTCGGGCAGACGGTTGGCGTACGTGGTGGCCTCGAGGGTCTCCTCGTTGCGCACCAGGCCGAGGAAGCCGACCTCCGCCGTCGGCAGCAGCCGCACCATGCCGTCGAGCATGCCGAGCCCGGCGCGCAGGATCGGCACGATGAGGGGACGCGGCGTGGCGAGCTTGATGCCGCGCGCCTTCGTCACCGGGGTCTCGACGTCGACCTCTTCGACGCGCACGTCGCGCGTGGCCTCGTACGCGAGCAGCGTGACGAGTTCGTCCGCGAGGCGGCGGAACGTGGGGGAGTCGGTGCGCTTGTCCCGCAGCGTCGTGAGCTTGTGCGAGATGAGCGGGTGGTCGGCGACGATGACACGCATGGGACAAACTTAACCCGTGGACCTGCCTGCAGCACCTGCCGTCGAGACGACGTATGCGACGTGGATGGCGGACGCCCTCGCCCGAGCGCGCGAAGCGGCGGCTGCGGGGGACGTTCCGGTGGGGGCGCTCGTCGTCGACGAGGGCGGCGCCGTCACCGGTGTCGGCGCGAACTTGCGTGAGGCGGACGGCGATCCGACCGGGCACGCGGAGATCGTCGCGATGCGGCGGGCCGCGACGTCCCGCGGGAGTTGGCGCCTCGACGGCTGCACGCTCGTCGTCACGCTCGAACCGTGCCTCATGTGCGCCGGTGCCGCCGTCCAGGCGAGGCTGCCGCGCATCGTGCTCGGCGCGTGGGACCGCAAGGCCGGCGCGTGCGGTGGGCTGTGGGACGTCGTGCGTGACTCCCGCTCCACGCACCGCATCGAGGTGGTCGGCGGCATCCGCGAAGCCGAGTGTGCCGAGGTGCTCACCGACTTCTTCCACCGCCGCCGCGCCTGACGCAGGAGGCGCCAGAAGTTGGTGACAGTTGGGGTACCTGGTGACGTTCAACCGTCACCAGGTACCCCAACTGCCACCAACTCCGAGTTATCCACAGGGTCGAGATGGCCATGCGTGACAACGTTGCCGAGTCGATCCAGCCTTGAGACATGCCCGCCGCTCCCTTACCGCCGTATCTCGCCCGCCGTCTGGCAGACGGCCTCACCTACGTCACCCGGCGTGATCTCGCCTCCGCAGGGATCGACGTCTCAACGCTGAGGGCGTGGCGTCGCGCAGGCTTCGTGACGTCGTACAGCTACGGGGCGTACGGCATCGTCGATCCGTGCGCCGCGGACATGGACCACTTCGCCGCTCGTCGACTTCACCATGTGCGCCGCTGTGAGGCACTCCTGCAGACGCTCCCGGGGGCGCACCTCATCGGCGGATCCGCCCTCGTGGTTCACCGGCTCGCGGTCCTGCGCTTCCCTGATCGCATCGAAGTGGCGCGCCACCCACGGGTGCAATCGAGGCGCGACGACTTCGTGTGCCGTCGGGCCTGGGGCGAGGCGCCGGAGCAGGTCGATGGGCTGGGTGTGCAGGCTGCCGCTGAGGCCGCCATCGAGGTTGCCGCACACGAAGGTCTGCGGGCGGGTGTCGTGAGTGCCGACTCCTACCTGTTCGAGGGCGGAACCCCGGGGGAGCTCGAATCAGCACTGGTCGCCTACGGTCGCAAGGCCGGTGTCGGGCAGGCTCGTGCAGCGGTCGAGCTCGCCGACGGAGCGATCGAATCCGCCGGCGAATCACTCCTGCGGTTGATCTGCCGGGATGCCGGAATCGCAGTGATTCCGCAGGTGGAGATCTGGGACGACGAGTCGCTCCCGTTCGCCCGCGTTGACTTCCTCGTCGAAGGGACTCGTGTCGTCCTCGAGTTCGACGGCATGGTGAAGTACACGCACCCCGAGGCGCTGCGTGCCGAGAAGCGACGCGAAATGCGACTGCGGCGACTTGGCTACGTCGTGGTGCGCTTCACCTGGAGCGACCTGTCGCCGCCGGTTCGGTTGGTTCGAACGATCCGCGAGGCGATGGCTGTCACGCGAGCGGCGTGAAGCCTCCGGAGAAGTTGGGGACAGTTGGGGTACTTGGTGACGGTTGAACGTCACCAAGTACCCCAACTGTCACCATGTGGGCCGGAGCGTGGTGTCAGCCGCGGGCGAAGGCGTCGAAGAGGCGGGCGCCGTCGGCGAGGGCGTCCTCGTCGAGCAGGAACCCCGGGTGGTGCAGGTCGGTCTCCTCGCCCTTGCCGGAGTGGACGCCGAAGCGTAGGTAGACGCCGGGCACGGAGTCGAGGTACCAGGAGAAGTCGTCGCCGCCGGAGGACTGCTCCGCTGTGCCGACACCCTCCTCACCGAACACCGAGACGACGGCCGCGCGCGCCCGCTCGGCGCACTCCTCGTCGTTGATGACCGGCGGAGGCCCCTGGGTGTACGTGACCTCAGCCTCCACGCCGAACGTGGCCGCGATCGACGCGACGGACGTCGTGACGAGTTCCTCGCCGATCTCCCACACGTCACGCTTCGCGCTGCGCAGCGTGCCCCACATCTCCACCTTCGCGGGGATGACGTTGACCGCACTGCCGCCGTTGATCGAACCGAACGTCAGCACCGCGCCGGCGCGCGGGTCGACGCGGCGGTCGAGCGCCGCCGTCAGCCCGGTGACGATCTGCGCAGCGGCGAAGATCGTGTCGCCCGTCTCGTGCGGACGGGCCGTGTGACCGCCCGACGACGTCACGGTGATGCCGAAGTTGGCGTTCGAGGAGGTGATGGGGCCGGCGATGACCCCGACCTCGCCGGTGGGACGGTGTGGGTCACAGTGCAACCCCATGAGCTGCGTCAGACCGTCGGTGACGCCCTCCTCGACGCACTTTTTCGCACCGCCGGGCTGTGTCTCCTCGGCCGGCTGGAAGATGAGGCGCACGGGCTGCGGGGGCGGGTCGGCCACGAGCAGCGACGCGGCGCCGAGCAGCATGGCCGTGTGCGCGTCGTGCCCGCACGCGTGGCTGACGCCCTCGTTGGCGCTCGCGAAGTCGAGCCCCGTGTCCTCCGTCATGGGCAGGGCGTCGATGTCGGCGCGCAGCCCCACGACGTCCTTCGACGAGGCTCCGTCGGCGGCGGGAACGTCACACCACAGACCGGTGCCCATGTCGAAGCGGTGAACCTTGAGGCCCATGTCCTCGAGCACTGAGGCGACGTAATCCGTCGTCTCGTGCTCCTCGTACGAACGCTCGGCGTTCTCGTGAAGCCACCGCCGCCACTCGACGACCTGCGCGGCGAGGTCGCCCTCCGGCGCCTTGGAACCTTTGCCTCGACCGAACATCAGCCCAGTACCTCCTCGAGAAATGCGACGACCCGGTCACCGAGGCGGTGCCGGTTGGCTCTCTTGACGAACTCGTGGCCTTCGTCCTCGAACAGGAGCAGGTCGGTGCCCACCCCGTTCGACTCCAGGACGGCGATGGCCTGACGTGTCTCGTTGACGGGCACGTTGGTGTCGTGCGCGCCGTGGACGAAGAGCACGGGAACGATGACCTCTCCCAGCCCGTGGATCGGCGACAACTCCTGCAGCAGTTCGCGCTCCTGGAGGGGGTGGCCGTACTTCGGCAGAGCGGCGACGGCGATCCACGGCTCGGTGTCGCGGTAGAACGTTTCGAGGTCGCTCATGCCGCAGGCTGCGATGGCGCCACGCCACAGCTCGGGGTGACGCACGAGCGTCGCGAGGGTGAGGTAACCGCCGTACGAGCGTCCGCTGACCACCAACTTCTCGGGGTCGGAGATGCCGGTCTTCACGAGGTGGGCGACGGTGTCGGCGACGTCGTCGATGGCTGACAGGCGCGAGTAGCGCTCGTCGGCGTGGCTGAACGCACGCCCCTGGCCGGACGAACCACGCACGTTCGGCGCGACGACGGTGTAGCCCGCGTCGACGGCCTGACGCAGCACGTTGTTGTAGCTCGGCCGCGACTGCCCCTCGGGGCCACCGTGGAAGTAGACCATCGTCGGCGCGGGCTCGTCACCGCAGCGGTAGACCCACGCCGTGAGCTCGAGGCCGTCGCGTGCGGGGTAGCGCACGAGTTCGGGGACGAACGTCGCGCTGCCGGCGTCGACGAGCACGGTGAGGGGACGTGAGTCAGCCTCGTCGGCCTCTGGGTCGGGCGCTGCCGTTTCGCCCTTCGGCTCCGCGCTGTAGCGCGCGAGCGGGCCGGGCGCACCGATGGGTGGTCTCGGATCCTCGGGCGACAGGTTCGCGCCGGGCTCGTCGCCGGTCCACGTGCCGTGCGCGACGTCCCAGAGCACGACGCGCGGTGGGAACTCGGGGCCCTGCACACAGAACGTGAGCAGCCGTCCGTCCGCGGTGAGGGACGGCGAGGTGACGACGACCTTCGGCAAGCGCGGCGCGGGGAGTTCGCGGGGTTCGCCGTAGCGCAGGTCGAGGATCTGGATGCGGCTGCGGCCGTCGTGGTTCCACAGCAGCGTGGCGGTGGACCCGTCACGGCTGACGGAGAACTCGTCGAGATCGGCGTCGGCCCGCGCGGCGAGTTCACGGACGTCGGTGCCGTCGGGGCCGACGCGCACGTCGAGCAGGCGGAAGCGTTCGCCGTGGTGGTCGCTGCGCACGAGGGCTCGCATGACTCCGCTCTCGTGCCCTGCGTCGAGCACGACGCCGGCGTCGGTCGTCGACCCGGGGTCGGGCGGCAGAAGCGGCCACCAGGCGCCCCCGACGTCGACGCGCAGCAACTCGCGGTGGCCACGCGAACCGACGCGGAACAGCGCCACGCCATCGCGGACGTGGACGAGTTCGCCGCCGACCCGCCGGTCGACGACGCGCACGTCCTGGGTGACGGCGGACAGGACGCGACCTTCGGCCAGACCCGAGTCGTCGATGGCGGTGAGGGCGAGTTCGACGCCGTCCCAGCAGACGATCTGCACGGTCGCGTCGGTGAACTCGAACGGGTTGACCGCGCTCTGGTCGTCCGGGTCGGTGGTGAACAGCCAGATCTCCTCGCGCTCACCACCGTCGGGGGCGACCTCGCAGGCGATCCAGTGACCGTCGTGGGAGTACGCGACGTTGCGCACCGGGCCCGGCGTCGGGATGGGCACGGTGCGTTCGGGGCCGGCACCGACGCCGTCGGGTGTGGCGAGCGGACGTTGCACGGCGTGCGGGTAGCCGTCCTCGTCGATGACGACGGCGGCGAGCAGCTTGCCGTCGGGGGACAGGCACGGGTGAAGTGAGTGGCGTACCGACGGCCGGGCGGGCGAGGTCTCGCTCGTTCGGGGGTTGAAGCTCACGACTTGATCCAGGTGTCCTTCCCGCCTCCGCCCGCGGAGACGTTGACGATCATCGTGCCCACCGGAGCGACTCGCGTCATCGCGGTGGGCGCCGTCTGGGCGTTCGTGCGAGAGGGGTCGTCCGGGTCCGGGCGTTGCATGACGAAGGCTCGCAGATCGACGTGACTGGGCGCGAATGCTCCGTCGGAGAGCGTCGGCAGTGTGGAGAGCGGGATGATGTCCTGCGCGACGAACCGCGCCGGCGTCTCTCGGATTTCGCTGCGTCGCTCCTCGAGTTCGTCCTCGGAGCACTCGGGACCGACGGTGATGCCGGTGCCGCCGTAGCCGTCGATGGGCTTGACGACGAGCTCGTCGAGCCGGTCGAGGACCTCCTCGCGCTGCTTCTCGTCGGAGCACAGCAACGTCGGCACCTGGCCGATGAGGGGTTCCTCGCCGAGGTAGAAATCGATCATGTAGGGCACGAGTGCGTAGACGGCCTTGTCGTCGGCGAGACCGTTGCCGGGGGCGTTGATGATGGTGACGGCACCGGCAGCCATGACGTCGCGCAGTGTCTCGCCGAGCTTGCGCCCGTCGGCGCCCTCGGAGCCGAACAGTTCCTCCTCGCCCATCCGCGGGTTGAGGAGGTGGACGCGGTGGCGATCGTCACCGTCGAGGCGGTAGAGGATGCCGTCGTCGACGAGCAGTTTGTCGGCGGTGACGAGGGCCGCGCCGATTTCGCCACTGACGAGGTTCTGCTCGTACCACGTGGTGTCGGTTTCACCGGGGGAGACCATGCACAGGCCGAGTTCGTCGTCGGCGTCTGCGCCCTCGACGAGAGCTGCTGCCGCGAGGAAGGCTTCGCGCAGGATGGGGTAGGCCTCGCGGGGGTGACGCAGTTTGCCGGGCGTGGGCAGGATCTCGGCGAAGTGGTCTTCGAGGATGCGCCGGTTGATGTGGCTCATGCCGAGCCCGCCGGGCATCCGCAGGTTGTCCTCCAGGACGATCCACTCGCCGGCGGAGGGGGAGACGAGGTCGAGCCCGCACAGGCCGGCGCGGACGAACCCTTCGGGCACCTTGTGGCCGTCCTTGGAGTAGCCGGGCGCGCGGCGCAGGACCTCGCGGTCGATGCGGCCGGCTTTGAGGATTTCGCCCGGGCCGTAGACGTCACGCAGGAACAGCTCGTGCGCGCGCACGCGCTGTTCGAGGCCGGCGCTGATCTCGGCCCAGCGTTCGGCGGTGATGATGCGGGGCGCGATGTCGATGGGGTAGGGGCGGTTGCCGTCCTTGGAGTTGATCGTGACGCCCAGTTCTTCGAGGTCATCGGCGGTTTCCCGGAGGCGCGCGGTGAGGCGTTCGGGGCCGAGGGCTTCGATGCGGCTGAGGACGGTGCAGTAGTCGGGCCGCATCTTGGCGTCGGCGGTGACGGATTCGTCGTGCACGCCCTTGGTGGCGGGGATGTAGTCGCGGTACGCGGAGAACGCGCCGGGAACGCCCTCGTGGGGGCCGCTGTTGGTGGGGTTTTCACCCGCGGACGTCGTCGTCATGCGATGACGCTACAGCGCGTCGCGGTGCAGCGGAAGGAACGCGAAAACTCCCGTCATGACGCGTCGTAACACTTCACCCCAAAGGGGGAGAAAAGACTCGCGGCATAAGCGCCGGGTACGGCAACGGGGCCGCAACACTCCTCGAGTGCGCGACCCCGTCACGCAGGGAAACGATCAACCCGGCGGGTATGAAGAGCCGGGTACGGCAACGGGGCCGCAACACTCCTTGAGTGCGCGACCCCGCTGGAAGCGGACTCCCCCGAGTGCTGTCGCACCGAGCGTGGCGGCCTCGCAGGCTCGGCCGCCACGCTCGGTGCGACAGCACGAAGGGAATCACTTCATGACGACGACAGGCGCCTGGCTCTTGCCCTTCTTGGCTTCCTTGGCCTCTTCCTCGGCGCGCTTGACGAGCGCCTGCGGCGGGTGGCCGGCGGACTTGGTGTAGTAGTCGGCTGCGCGACGCTCGGCGTACATCTTGGCGGCGGCGAGGGCGCCGGTGGAGATGGCGGCGTAGATGGCGGCTTCTAGGATGCCGGCGTTCGGGTCCTTGGCGCTGCGCGGGCTCTTGCCGGTGGCGGCCTTCCAGCCCTTGGTCGCGACGGTGGTGGCTGCCTTGCTGGCGACGATTCCGGCGCCGAGGCTGAGTACCTTCCAGACGAGGTTGCCCATGTTGTCTCCCCTTCCAAGGGTGGTCAATGTCTTGTGCCCATATTCGCAGGCGGTGTTGTGTGTTCGCCAGTCGTGCGGGCCGATTGGTCGACGTGTAATGTCGCCTGCGAACGACAGGGGAGCGCACGTTGCGCTGAGATCGTGCCGAGGTAGGGCACTAAACCCTCGAACCTGAACCGGTTAGCACCGGCGGAGGAAGTCGAGACTCACCCGTTCGTGCGCGGCTCGTGCCGCTTGCGGACGTGGTCCCTCACTCGAGGTGAGGAGGACGTCGTGATGAGCAAGTTCCACGTGACCGAGCGGACGGGTGGTTCCCACCCCGTGCCGACGACGGTGGCTGCGCTGGTGGCCGGTGTTGCGGTGTTGGCGACGTCGGCGTGCAGCGTCAGTGACACGAAGACGAAGTCGTCGGCGTCAGCGTCGGATGCGAAGAGCAAGACGGTGACGCTCGTGACGCACGAGTCCTGGGCACCCGACAAAGCCGTCATGGACGAGTTCGCGAAGCAGACCGGCTACACCGTGAAGGTGTCGAAGTCGGGCGATGCGGGCACCCTGGCCAACAAGTTGGTGCTCGCGAAGAACAACCCGACGGGCGACGTCGTCTTCGGCATCGACAACACGTTTGCTTCGAGGGTGACGAAGGAGGGCGTGCTCGAGCCGTACACGTCGAAGGCTGCTGCCGGGTCGACGTCGACGTACGACCTGCCGGACGGCCAGGGCAAGGGCGTGCTGTCGCCCATCGACACGGCGTCGGTGTGCGTCAACGTCGACGACGCGTGGTTCACGAAGAACAACAAGAAGAAGCCGGCGGGCCTCGACGACCTGACGAAGCCGGAGTACAAGAACCTCATGGTGGCGCCGGGTGCCTCGTCGAGTTCGCCCGGCATGGCGTTCTTCCTCGCGACGGTCGGCAAGTACGGCGAGAACGGCTGGAAGCCGTACTGGACGAAGCTCATGAGCAACGGCCTCAAGCTGACGTCGGGCTGGAGCGACGCCTGGAACGTCGACTACACCGCCGGTGAGGGCAAGGGCAGCCGCCCGATCGTCGTCAGCTACGACAGTTCGCCGGCGTTCACGGTGGACGGTGCGGGCAAGTCGACGACGTCGGCGCTCGGCAACACGTGCTTCCGCTCGAACGAGTACGCGGGCGTCATCAAGGGCGCGAAGAACCCCGAGGGCGCCAAGGCGTTCATCGACTTCATGAACGGCAAGAGCTTCCAGAAGTCGCTGCCGAACTCGATGTACGTCTTCCCGGTCGACTCCTCCGTCGAGCTTCCGCCTGAGTGGGCGAAGACGGTGAAGCCCGCCGAGAAGACGATCGACGTCTCGCCGGCGCAGATCGACGAGAAGCGTCAGACGTGGCTGACGCAGTGGAAGGACGTCACGTCGAAGTGAGCCGTGACGGCGTGGCTGCGCCGGCAGCACGAGCACGCGCGGGAACCTCGTCCCTCCCGCGCGTGCTCGTGCTCGCGTTGCTCGCCGCGGTGCCGCTCGTCTTCCTCGGCATCTTCTTCGCGTGGCCGGTTCTCGCGATGGCGGTGCGCGGCGTCACGGGCGACGGTGGGGGCGTTGACCTCGCGGGTGCCTGGGACGTCGTCACCCGCCCGCGCACCCTGCGCGTGCTGTGGTTCACGCTGTGGATGGCGGCGCTCGCGACGCTCTGCTCGGTGGCGCTCGGGCTGCCCGTCGCGCACGTGCTCTACCGCCTGCGGGTGCCGTTGGCGGGGCTGTGGCGCGCCCTCGTCGTCCTGCCGTTCGTGTTGCCGACGGTCGTCGTCGGCGTGGCGTTCCGCTCGCTGTTCGCCCCCGGCGGGCCGCTCGCGGCGCTGGGGTGGGACGGAACGTGGCAGCCGGTGCTGCTCGCGATGGTGTTCTTCAACATCTCCGTCGTCGTGCGCACGGTCGGGCCGTTGTGGGCCTCCCTCGACCCGCGCACCGCGCAGGCGGCAGCCGGCCTCGGAGCATCGCCCGCCCAGGTCTTCCGGACGGTGACGTGGCCGGCGTTGCGTCCCGCCGTCGTCAGTGCCGCGACGGTCGTGTTCCTCTTCTGTTCGACGGCGTTCGGCATCGTGCTCATGCTCGGCGGGCTGCGTTACGCGACGCTCGAGACCGAGATCTACTCGCTCACGGTCGAGTTCCTCGACCTGCGCGCCGCCGCGGTGCTCTCGACCGTGCAGTTCGTCCTCGTCGCGCTGTTGCTGCTCGGCGCTGAGCGGGCCCGCTCGGGTCTGCGGCGCAGTGATTCCGTTGTGCGCCGCGGCGTCGCGGTGGCCGACGAGCCGCGCCGAGTCACCCGATCCGACGCCCCGGCGCTCGCTGCCACCCTCTTCGCCTTGGCTCTCGTCGTCACACCTCTCTTCACCCTCGTCCTGCGCTCGCTGCGTGACGGCGACGGCTGGTCCCTCGTGCACTACCGCGCGCTCGGCGGAGAACTGGCCGCCCTGGCCGCCCTCTCGGTTTCGTGGCGCATCGCCCTCGACGCGGCACTGCTCGCGCTCGCGCTCGGCGTCATGGTGTCGGTCGTCGTCTCGTGGCGGGCTCGCACGCCGCGCGGCCGCCGCGTCATTGCGGGCCTCGACGCTGCGTTCATGCTGCCGCTCGGCGTCTCGGCCGTGACGGTCGGCTTCGGTTTCCTTCTCACCCTCGACCGTCCGCCGCTCGATCTGCGCAGCTCGCCGATCCTCATCCCGATCGCGCAGGCCACCGTCGCGCTGCCGCTCGTCGTGCGCGCGCTCGTACCCGTGCTGCGCTCGCTCGACCCGAGGTCGCGTGAAGCCGCGGCCGCCCTCGGCGCGAGCCCGTTGCGCGCCTGGATGACGGCCGACCTGCCACACCTGTGGCGTCCCTTCGTCGCCGCGGCGGGGTTCGCCCTCGCCGTGTCGCTCGGCGAGTTCGGGGCGACGGCGTTTCTCGCCCAGCCCGAGTCGCCGACGCTGCCCGTTCTCATCTATCAACTGCTCGGCCGCCCCGGCGCGGGCAACTTCGGGGCAGCGATGGCGGCTTCCGTGTTGCTCGCGACGGTGACGGCCCTCGTCATGGCTGCCGTGGAACGCATCGGCGGCAGCGCCGCGGGAAGGATGGACGGATGACGCAGCCCCAGGATCGGGAGGACGCCGGAGGCCTCGAGGTGACGGACGCCCGCGTCACCTTCGCCGGCAACGCCACACCGGCACTCGACGACGTCTCCCTCACGCTGCCGCGCGGGCGCGTGCTCGCCGTGCTCGGCCCGAGTGGCTGCGGCAAGTCGACGCTCCTGCGCGCCGTCGCCGGTCTGCAGGCGCTCGAGGCCGGGCGCATCGCCTTCGCCGGCACCGACGTGACACGCGTGCCCACCCACAAGCGCGACTTCGCGCTCATGTTCCAGGACGGGCAACTCTTCGGCCACCTCGACGTGGCAGGCAACGTGGCGTACGCGTTGGCGCGACGGGGCGCACCGGCCGCCGAGCGTGATGCCCGCGTGGCCGAACTGCTCGACCTCGTGGGGCTCTCGGGGCTCGAATCACGCCGTCCGGCAACGCTTTCGGGCGGCCAGCAGCAGCGGGTTGCGCTCGCGCGGGCGCTCGCCGCGCGCCCCCGGCTGCTCCTGCTCGACGAGCCGCTGTCGGCTCTCGACCGCTCGCTGCGCGAACGCCTGGCGGGCGATCTGCGCTCCGTTCTGCTCGCCGAGGGTGCGACGGCCCTCTTCGTCACACACGATCACGACGAAGCGCTCACGGTCGCGGACGACATGGCGATCATGCGCGACGGTCGCATCGTTCAGCACGGCTCGACGCGCAAGGTCTGGGCTCACCCGGTGGACGAGGAGACCGCTGACTTCCTCGGGTTCACCACGCACCTCACCCCGGACGAGGCACAGCGACTCGGCCTCGAACGCGCTGCCTGGGCGCTGCGGCGCGGTGGCCTGCGGGTCGTCGGGGTCGATGTTCCCGGTGCTCTGGCCGGAAGGGTCGTGCGCGTGTCGGCGTCGGGCGAGGCGACGCACGTCAGCGTCACCCTCGACGCGCTGCCGGGACGCGAACTGGAGGCGATCGCCTATCCGAGCGATGACGCGCCGACTGCCGCGACGCTCGACGAGGGCGCGCGTGTCGGAGTCCGCGTCAGTTCCTCGGGGGCGGTGCGCTTCGGCTGAGCGCGCACGAGCGGCGAACCTTCGGGCGCCGTCCACGCGCCGCGGGCGACGAGCACCTCACGCAGCAGGTCCGGTCGGTCGGTGATGACGGAGTCGACGCCCGCGTCGAGGTAGCGGGTCATCTGGGCGCTGTCGTTGACGGTCCACGTCACGAGGCGAAGCCCGGCGTCGTGCGTCATGTCGACCAGGCGTGCGGCGGCTCGCGCATCCGCCATCCACGGGATGCCGCCCAGCCGGGTGGCGATGTGGGCGGCGAACGCGCCGTGAAGCACGCGCCGCGGGGCTCGGGTGCCCGTCTTCGCTGCACCCATGAGCGTCAACAGGCCGCGCCAGCCGAGCGAACGCGCGCAGCCGGTCGTCTCGGCGACATCGCGCAGCCAGGTGTCTCGGCCGTCGGCGACGCAGACGCGCTCGGCACTGCGCGTGCGGCGCACGGCGTCGACGAGTGGGGCCGCTGCGCGCACCGTCTTGAGATCGATGAGGAAACTCGCATCGGGAAAGGCGTCGAGCAGGGTGTCGAGGCGCAGGATCGGCTCACCGCCAACCCGGACGGCGCGCAGTTCCTCCCACGTGAGATCTCGCACACGCGCGTCGATCCCGGCCGTTCGCGCGAGCGTCGCGTCGTGAAAGGCGAGCGCAACACCGTCCTTCGTCACCTGGACATCGGTCTCGAGCAGGCGCAGGCCGAGGGCGTGCGACATCTCGAACGCGGCGAGGGTGTTCTCGGGCGCGAGGCCGGCGCCGCCCCGGTGGGCGACCGCGATGTCGGTGAGGCTCACGTGCTCACCGTCGCCGACGCCGTCAGCGACACGCCAGGGGCTTCACCGAGAGTTCGCCGGACGTTGCGCGACCCTTCCGCGCGATGCAACGTGCCCTCCGACCGCAGGGGCCGGAGGGCACGTGGGGAGAGCGACGGATCAGCTGCGCTCGGGGTAGCGCGAGTGCTCCGGGAAGTTGCCGTAGAGCATCTCGCCCTCGGGCCCCTCGGTCACGGCCTGCACGAGCAGTTCGCCGCCGACGAAGCAGCCGAGCCACGAGGCGCCGTACCCACCGAACGGCTCGGCCTTGTCGCCGCGCGAGCGGGGCTTGTTGATGCCGACCTTGAACGCCTGCAGTTCGCGCGCGAGGCGTCGTGCGAGCACCTCGTCGTCACAGGCCAGGCTCGCCACGAGCGCACCGTTCGACGCGTTCATCTGGGCGAGCAGCTCGGCCTCGGTGTCGACGACGACGATCGTGTCGATCGGGCCGAACGGCTCGGCGTGCATGAGCGAGCTGGCCGTTGCGGGCGACAGCAGCGTCGTCGGGGCGACGTAGGCCGAGGTGTCCTGGCCCTCGAGGAAGCGCCCGCGCGCTTCGACGTCGGCACGGTAGATCGGCACGGCGCCGCGGTGCATCGCGTCGTCGACCTGCTCGCTCAGCTCGCGGGCCTTGGAGGCGCTGATCATCGGGCCGAAGTCGAGTTCCGGCAGATCGTCGTCGTCGTTCTCGACGGCCAGCGGGTGGCCGAACTTCAGCTCCGACACGATGGGCAGGTAGGTCTCGAGGAACTTGTCGACCAGCTCGCGTTGCACGACGTAACGCGGGTACGCGGTGCACCGCTGCTTGCCGTACTCGAAGCCCTTCTTGAGGTGGGCGGCCAGGCCCTCCCAGTCGGAGAAGTTCCAGATGCCCCAGGCGTTGAGGCCCTCCTGCTCGAGCATGTGGCGCTTGCCGGTGTCGACGAGCTGCGCGGCGATCTTGCCGCCGTTCGAGCGCCCACCGACGAAGGCCATGGCCCCGATCTCGGGTGAGCGCACGAGCACCTCGGAGAGGTTGGCGCCGCTGCCGGAGATGAGCGTCGCGGGCAGTCCCTCGCGCGCCATCATCGCGTGCGCGAGCGTCAGGCAGGTCGCGCCGCCCTGTGAGGGCGTCTTCGCGATGACGGCGTTGCCCGCGAGCATCTGCACGAGCTCGGAGTGCACGAGCACCGACATCGGGTAGTTCCAGCTCGCGATGTTGCTCACCGGCCCCTCGAGCGGGCGGCGGCCGTCCATCATCGAGTCGATCTCCTCGACGTACCAGCGCACGCCGTCGAGGGCGCGGTCGACATCGGCGCAGGCCAGGCGCCACGGCTTGCCGATCTCCCAGGCGAGCAGCAGCGCGAGGTCGTCGCGCACCTCGGTCATCGCCTCGACGGCGGCGAGGACGCGCTTCTTGCGCTCGGCCAGCGGAACGTTCTGCCACTCGCGGTGCTGTTGCGTCGCGGCGTGGACTGCGGCCTGAGCCTCCTCGACGGAGAGCTTCGGCAGGTTGATGAGCGAGCTGCCGTCGACGGGGCTCGTCAGCATCTCGTCGGTGCCGTTGGAGAGCCACTCACCACCGACGAGGTTCTTGAGGCGGCCTTCGCCGAAGGCCTCCGGGGCGGCGGTGGCGGCGCGGTCGAGGACCGAACTCCACTCGGTGCCCGGCTTGACGTGCAGGGCGTTGGGCAGGGCTGCGAGCGCTGTGTCGTGCTCGGCGGGCAGGGCAGTCATAGGGACTCCTCACGCGTGAAGGGTGCGCAGGACGGCCACTCGAGCGAGTCACGAAACACGTGATCCGGGTACGCGTGAGCGGCCATCAATTGGGGTTAATCGAACGCCGGGATCGCGGTGGGCGATAAGGGCGGACATCCCGACGAAGGCGGGATGCTCGTCGATCTCCTGGCCAAGTGGGTGCATGACGTTCCGGAGCAATGTCGACGAAGTCGTGCCGGGCGCCTCGAAACGTGGGAGGCGTCGTGCACGGCCTGTGCTTTGCAGTGCCACGACTGTAGCGAGCCGATTCGATTCTGTGTGCCGAATCGCGACAATTGGCGTTGTCGGGCCGATGATGCTGGGGCGGGTCGCCGCAGCAGATCAGCCCTTGAATCAGCCCTTGCTCGGCATCTCGCGCACGGTGAGGCTCTGCGCGATGCGCCCGACGGGGCCGTGGATGTCGTGCAGCGTCGTCATCGTCACGCCGAGGCCGCTCTCGCCCATGGCAACCGTCGTGTCGAAGCCGGTGGCCGTCGGGTCGGGCCGGCGGAAGAGGTGGACGGTGAGGTCGACGTTCGGGAACATCCACTCGCGCGGGTCGACTCGGACGGCAATGCCGTTCGCGCCGTCGATGACGCACAGGAAATGCGTCGTGGGGCTGATCTCCTCGCCGAGGACGCTCGGCAGGTCGGTGCGCAGCCACGTGCGGTTGCGGCCCGGCACGTAGCCGGGAGGTGCGTCGAAGCGCTCGACGGAACGGATGAAGCCGCCGGGCCACATCTGCCCCATGTCGACGCGCTTGCACTCATTCATGGGAGGCAGCGGTTCGAGGTCGGCGCCGGCGACCGGCGAGGAATCTTGAACCGACAGGCGCCACGCGCGCGCCACGATGATGAGGCGCCCGTCGACACTGAACTCGGCCTCGACGAGTTCGATCGTGCGGCCGGGGCGGATCGTGCGCACGCGCACGTGGGTGGGACGCAACGGGATGAAGCCGTAGACGTCGAACGTCACCTTCGCTAGCTGCATCCCCTCACGCGGCTCGTGACGCTCGATCTCGTGCACGATGAGCCCGGCCGACGCCGCGAGGTGCTGCTCGGCCTCGTTCCACGCACCCTGGACGTGGATCGTCGGCTCGAACAGCCGCCCACCGTCGTGCTCGCCCAGCGGGACGAAGTACGCGTCGACGTCCTCGCGGGGCGTGAACTCGGCGGTTTCGGGGGAGGTGCTCGCAGCCATGCTCACACCCTAACGGCCCCCGACGTGGCGCAGACCACGCCCCCGGTTCGGCCTCGAACACGCACGAAGCGCGGGTGAGAGGACGCATCCTCTCACCCGCGCTTCACGCGGTGCTCACCTCAGGCGACCCCGAGGTAGGCCTCCTTGATGGCCGGGTCGGCCTTGAGCTCCCGGCCCGTACCGGCCCGCGTGATCGAACCCGTCTCGAGCACGAACGCGCGGTGCGAACGGCTCAGCGCCTGGTTGGCGTTCTGCTCCACGAGCAGAATCGTCGTGCCCTGCGCGTTGATCTCCTTGATGATCTTGAAGATCTGACGGATGTACTGCGGCGCGAGACCCATCGAGGGCTCGTCGAGCAGGAGCAGCTTCGGGCGTGCCATGAGCGCACGCGCGATGGCCACCATCTGCTGCTCGCCACCGGACATCGTGCCGCCGAACTGGCTCTCGCGCTCCTTGAGGCGCGGGAAGAGCTCGAAGACGCGGTCGTAGTCCTCGTCGATGCCGGCCTTGTCCTTACGGCCGAAGGCGCCCATGCCGAGGTTCTCGCGCACCGTCATGCCGGGGAAGACACCGCGACCTTCCGGCGCCTGGCAGATGCCGAGGCCCGGACGCAGGTGCGGCTTCACCTTCGTGATGTCCTCACCCTGGAACATGATGTTGCCCGACGACGGCGACAGCAGACCGGAGATGGTCTTCATCGTCGTCGTCTTGCCCGCACCGTTCGCGCCGATGAGGGAGACGACCTCGCCCTCCTCGACGGTGAACGTCAGGCCGTGCAGTGCCTGGATGCGTCCGTAGTGCACCGAGACATCGTTCAGCTCAAGCAAGCTCATCGTCGTCGTCCTCCTCGTCCTCGCCCAGGTAGGCGGTGATGACCCTCGGGTCACTCGTGACCTCGGCCGGTGTGCCGTCCGCGATCTTGCGCCCGAACTCGAGCACGACGATGCGGTCGGTGACGCCGGTGACGAGCTTCATGTCGTGCTCGATGAGCAGGACGGTGTACCCGTCGGCGCGGATGGTGCGGATCAACTCCATGAGCTGTTCCTTCTCCGCCGGGTTGAAGCCGGCCGCCGGCTCGTCGAGGCACAGCAGCTTCGGCTCAGTGGCGAGGGCTCGAGCGATCTCGAGACGACGCTGGTAGCCGTAGGGCAGGTGCTTCGCGAGACGCTCGGCCGAGTCGGAGATGCCGACGAACTCGAGGAGCGCTGCGGCGTGGTCGACCGCGTCCTTCTCCTCGCGGAAGTGACGCGGCGAGCGGATGAGCGCACCGGGCACCGAGGTGCGGTGACGCGCGTCGAGCCCGACGACCACGTTCTCGAGCGCCGTCATCTCACCGAACAGACGGATGTTCTGGAAGGTTCGGGCGATACCGGCGCGGGTGATCTTGTGCTTGGCCAACCCGTTGAGGCGCGTGTCCTCGAGGATGACGTCGCCGCTCGTCGGCTTGTAGACACCCGTCATCGCGTTGAAGCAGGTTGTCTTGCCGGCACCGTTGGGCCCGATGAGGCCGAGGATCTCACCGCGGTGGATGTCGAACGAGACGTCGTCCAGGGCGGTGAGGCCGCCGAACTTCATCGTCAGGTTCTTCACCTCGACGAGCTTCTCGCCGACACCGACGGCGATGTCACGGTCGGTGGAGATGACCTTGGCGACCTCGAGAGGAACACCGGCCTCGGCGAGGTCGTCGAGCTTGACGCCCTTCTCCCTCACCTTCTCCATGCTGCTGCCGATGGCTGCGAGCTCTTCCTCGACGGCGGGCGTGTTCTGCTCGTTCGTCATTTCTCGTCAGCCTCCTTCTCGGTTGCGAGGTTCAAGGTCTTGGAATCCCCTGCGAACGGGTTGTCCTCGGACTCGGGGGCAACGATTTCCTTGCCGGTGGCCTTCTGGTACGCGCGCTTGGCGTACGTCAGCAGGTGCATACGAGCCGGCATGAGGCCCTCGCTGCGGAACAGCATGAGCAGGATGAGTGCGATACCGAAGATGAGGTACTTGTACTCGGCGATGCCGGTGAAGCGCACCGGAAGGTACGCGACGATGGCGCCACCGATGGCCGCACCCACCTTGTTGCCGCTACCACCGAGGATGACGGCGGCGACGAACAGCATCGAGGTGACGACGTCGAACTTCGCGTTGTTGACGAAGCCGATCTGACCGGCGAACAGCGCGCCGGAGAGGCCACCGAGACCGGCGCCGAGCGCGAACGCCCAGACCTTGTACTTGAACGTGGGCACACCCATCGTCTCGGCTGCGTCTTCGTCCTCGCGGATGGCGATCCAGGAGCGGCCGACGCGCGAACGCTCGAGGTTGCCGACGAGGATCATGACGAGCAGGAGCACGGTGAGCGTCAGCCAGTACCAGGGCAGACCGTTGCTGTTCGTGAACAGCGGCGTGCCGTCGGACGCGGTACCGGGGGGAGCGCCGACCTTGCTGAAGCCCTCCTGGCCACGCATGGCCGGGATGATCGTGGCGAGCAGGCGGACGATCTCACCGAAGCCGAGCGTGACGATGGCGAGGTAGTCGCCGCGCAGACGCAGCGTCGGAACACCGAGCAGCACACCGAAGATCATCGTGACGATGACCGCGACCGGCAGCGTCCACAGGTAGGGGATCTTGAGGTAGGGGCTGTCGGGGCTCGTCAGCATGGCCGCGACGTAGTTGCCGACCGCGAAGAACGCCACGTACCCGAGGTCGAGCAGACCCGCGTAACCGATGACGATGTTGAGGCCGACCGCGATGAGAGCCATGCGCGCCATGTCGAAGCACGCGATGGAGAAGTCGGAGCCGCCGCCGTCGGTGGAGATGATCGGCGGGTTGAGCACCGGCAGGAGGTAGAGCGCCAATGCGACGACGATGAGCGCCGCCCATTGCTGCCAACGCTCCAGCATGTGCCAGCGCTGCATGAACGTGACCTTGTCGGTCTTCGTCGTCTCGGACGACTCGGCGACGGTGCTCATGCCTTGCTCCTTCCGAGGGTCTGGCCGAGCAGACCCTGCGGGCGCACGACGAGGACGAGGACGAGGACGGCGAAGACGACGACCTGCGACCAGTTGGAGTCACCGAGCAGGAACGGCGCGTAGTTGCTGATCACACCGATGACGAGACCGCCGACGAGGGCGCCGCGGATGTTGCCGATACCACCGAGCACGGCTGCGGCGAACGCCTGCAGGCCGAGGAGGAAGCCACCGTTGTAGATGACGCCCGAGGGCACCTTCATGACGTAGAACAGTGCGGCTGCACCGGCGAGGAGACCACCGATGGCGAACGTCGCGAGGATGATGCGCTCGGAGTTGACGCCCATGAGCGTCGAGGTTGCCGGGTCCTGCGCGACGGCGCGGATGCCGCGGCCCGTCTTCGACTTCGCGATGAAGCGATCGACCGCGATCATCATGACGACGGCCGCGATGATGATCGTCAGCTGCTGGCTGTCGATGATGGTGCCGCCCAAGTCGAAGATCGGCTTCGGCGTGAACATCGTGACGGCCGGCTCCGCGTTCTTGCTGTGGAAGGCGAAGATCGCGTACTGGATGACGAAGCTGACGCCGATCGCGGTGATGAGGAAGACGAGGCGGGGCGCGTTGCGCTTGCGCAGCGGCTTGTACGCGAGGCGCTCGACGGCGACGGCCGTCGTACACGACGCGATCATGCCCACGATCATGGCGAGCAACAGGTTGAGGATGATCGGCCCGATGCCGAGGTTCGGCGGTGAACCGTTGAAGCCGAGCGCCGAGAGCGTGAAGATCACGCCGTACGCGCCGACGATGAACACCTCGGAGTGGGCGAAGTTGATGAGGTTGAGCACGCCGTAGACGAGCGTGTAACCGAGGGCGACGAGCGCGTAGATGGCGCCGAACGTCAGACCGTCGATCGTGGCCGGGCCGAGGTTGGAGATGAGGGCGTTCCAGTCGAAACTGAGCCACTGCGTCGAACCCGACTCTGCCATGGGAAGCAGGGCACTGAGCATGGTGATGCTTTCGTACTCACCGGCAGACGCCGCCCGCACTGGGCCCGATCAGGGCTGGCGGGCGGCGTCGACCGTGGTGGGTGGAGCGGATCAGATCTTGCCGATGGGGACGATCTTGCCGCCCTCGACCTTGTAGCCGTAGACGTCGGGCTTGGCGAGCTCGCCCTTGTCGTCCCACTTGTAGTGCTTGCTCAGGCCGTCCTTGTCGTAGGTCTTGACCCACTCGAGGAGCGACTTGCGGTCCGTCTTGCCGGCGTCGATGCCCGCGAGGAGCACGGTGGCGGCGTCGTAGCCCTCGATGGAGTACGTACCGGGGGCGGCGTTGTTCGCGGTCTTCTTGTAGGCGTCGTTGAAGTCCTTGATGAGCTCACCCGGGATGCACGGGCAGGTGAAGTACGCGCCGTCAGAGGCCGAACCGGCCTGCTTGATGAACTCGTTGTCCTTCACGCCGTCCGGGCCGACGAAGCTGCCCTTGAAGCCCTTGGCGCGAAGCTGCTGCGCGAACGGCGAGGCCTCCGCGTAGTAGCCGGCGTAGAACACCGCGTCCGGCTTGGCGTTCATGATCTTCGTGACGGTGGCCGAGAAGTCCTTCTGCTTGGTCGTCACCTTGTCGGAGCCGACCTGCTTGTCGCCGAGGGCCTTCGTGGTCTCGCCGCCGAGGCCGACACCGTAGGGCGAGTCGTCCTGCACGACGAAGACCTTCTCGGCCTTGAGCTTCTCGGTCATGAGCTTGGCGGCAGCCGGGCCCTGGACCGAGTCGTTGCCGAGGCCGCGGAAGAAGGTCTTCCAGCCCTTCGTCGTCAGCTCCGGGAGCGTGGCGGCCGGCGTGATGTGCACGAGGCCCTTGCTCTCGAAGATGTTGCCCGTGGCGTTGGACTCACCGGAGAACGGCAGACCGACGACACCGACGACCTGCGACTTGTTGGCCATGGTCGTGACCGGGCCCGGAGCCTTGTCGGGGCTGCCTTCGGTGTCGAGCTTCTCGAACTTGACCTGGCAGTCCTTGTTCGCCTGGTTGTGCTCGTTGATGGCGGTCTGGATGCCGTTGTAGATGTTGACGCCGAGCTGGGCGTTGTCGCCCGTCACAGCGCCGACGTAGCCGATCGTGACGTTGGAGCACTTGGCCTTGCCGTCACCCTTGGGCATGACGGGCGACTTGGGGGTGTCGACCGTCTGGACGGCCGGGAGGTTGACGCCCGAGGCGCCACCGCTCTCGGAGGAGTTCGAGGTCTTCGAACTGTCGTTGGCGCACCCGGTGAGGGCGAGTGCGGCAGCCGCGCCGAGGCCGGCGACACGGTAGGTGAGCTTTGCGTTCACGGTGGTTTCTCCCACGCAGAAGGGGCCGAAAGGCGACCCGCTGATAGTGAGAGGAGACTAGAACGGTTTATGGCGGTGCAACTTCTGATGAATGCTGTTGTGACCTTCTTGTTACGGCAAAGCCCGAGAAAAACGGATTAGTTGCCGAACTATGTTTGTTTTCACCGTGCTTTATTTGGCTGCACCGCAGTGGAATTGGATGGATCTGAGCGAGAAACTCCAACGATGAAGATGGGGAATTCCTCGCTCGAGAAACGTCGCGCGAAGCCTCAGACGCGGGGGCCGGAGAGCGGGAGTGACGGCAACGAGGGAATTGGTAGCGCTCGGAGCCACGCGTCGAAGAACTCGCCGAGATCCTGACCGGCGACCTGCTCGGCGAGAGCGATGAAGTCGGCCGTCGTCACCGTGGCATACCGGTGCTCGGTCACCCAGCGGCGAAGGAGGCCGAAGAAGGCCTCGTCGCCGAGGAGGGTGCGCAGCGCGTGCAGCGTCAGGGCGCCCCGCTTGTAGACACGGTCGTCGAACATGTCGTCCGGCCCCGGATCCTGCAGGCGCAGATCCTGCGGCAGCCGCGACAGGCGCCCGTGGTGCTCGTGGGCGCGCTGGATGGCCGTCGCGAGCCCCGCCTCCTCGCTCCACAGCCACTCGCTGTAGCAGGCGAAGCCCTCGTGCAACCAGATGTCCTCCCACGCCGATGAGGTGACGGCGTTGCCGAACCACTGATGGGCGAGCTCGTGCGCGATGAGGCGCTGGGCATCCCACGAGCGGTTCGTGAAGTTCGCGCCGAACGTCGAGAGGGTCTGCGACTCGAGCGGGATCTCGAGGTCGTCGTCGGTGATGACGACGGTGTAGCCGTCGAAGGGGTAGTCGCCGAAGCGTGAGGAGAAGAAGTCGATCATGTGCACCTGGTCGGCGTACGCGGTGCGCACGGCCTCGCGCAGGCGCGGCGGGTAGACGAGGCGCACGTCGGACGGCGAGGTGCGCAGCTGCTTCGTTTCGTACTGGCCCATCTGCAGCGTCGCGAGATAGGGCGACATCGGGCTGGGGCACTCGTAGGTCCACGTCGTGCGACGTCCGGCCTGACGGCGGCGTACGAGCGAGCCGTTGGCGACGACGGCGTAGTCGGAATCGGTCGTCACGACGAAGCGGTACGTGGCCTTGTCCGCGGCGCGGTCATTGCACGGGAACCACGTCGGCGAGCCGTGGGGCTGGGACGCGACGATGACGCCGTCCGTCAGCTCCTCCCAGCCTGCGTCGCCGTCGAGGCCGCGCATGGGGCCGGGCGAGCCCTTGTAGGCCACCGTCACCGTGAACGGCGTGCCGGCCGCGAGGGGCTGCGCGAAACGGACGAACAGGCGCGAGTGGTCGTGGCCGTACCGTCCGACGCGGGCGCCGGCGACGGCGAGCTTCGTCACCTTGAGTCGGCTGTGCAGGTCGAGCTCGATGCGTGCCACGGGCTCGGTGACGTCCTCGGCGATGCGGCACGTCAGCACGGCCTTGGCGTCAAGGTGGTTGCCGGCTGGGGAGTAGTCGAGCGTGAGGTCGTAGGCGTCGACCCCGAACGTCGTGTCGCCGTGTCCGGGCACGTACGGGTCGGCGCCGCCGGTGGGGGTGTGGTGGCGTCTCATGCTCGTGCGCTCCGTTCACGGGTGGTTTCCGGGGTGTCGTCGTCGTCCTCGAGCCACGGGCCGATGGGGTTACCGAGCCAGCGGGTCTTGTCGGGGACGCTCTCGCCACGCATGACGAGCGACGTCGGCCCCACCGTAGCGTGACGGCCCAGCGCGGCTGCGGGGAGCACGACACTGTTGGGCCCCAGGGTGGCGCCGTCGCCGAGGGTGACGGTGTCCATGGCGAGGATGCGGTCGTGGAAGAGGTGGGTCTGCACGACACAGCCCGCGTTGACGCAGGCTCCGTCGCCGAGGCGGATGAGGTCGGCCTCGGGCAGCCAGTACGTCTCGCACCACACGCCGTGGCCGATCTTCGCGCCCATGAGGCGCAGCCAGAGGTTGAGCACCGGCGTGCCCGCGTTCGCGCGGATGAGCCACGGTGCCGCGATGACCTCGGTGAAGGTGTCGGCGAGCTCGTTGCGCCACACGAACGAACTCCACAGCGGGTACTCCGTGACGCGCAGCCGGCCCACGAGAAGCCACTTCGCGACGACGGCCGAGAGGCCGCCGAGGGCCCCAGCCACGACGAGGACGCAGCCTCCGGTGAGGGCGGCGACGAGCCAGCTGAAGCGGTCGGCGACGGCGAGCATCGTGAGGGCCGATCCCGCGATGAGCGCCGAGTGGAGGCTCTGCGGCACGATGCGCAGTGCCTCGACGACGGCGCGGGCCACGCGCAGGCGCTGCGGCGGCGCGGTGGTGCGGCTCGTGTCGGACTCGCCGGCCTCGCGTCGTAGGCGCTGCGGGGGAGAGCCGAGCCAGCTCGTGCCCTTTTTCGCGCTGCCGCGAGCGGGTGCCGCAGAGAGGACCGCGACGAGTCCGCGCTTGGGCACCTTGCGGCCGGGCGCGGCCATACCGGAGTTTCCGAGGAAGGCGCCCTTGCCGACCTTGACCGGCGCGATACGGATCCAACCGCCGCCGAGCTCGTAGTTCGCGACGAGGGTGTCGTCGGCGAGGAACGACCCGGCGCCGATGTCGGCCATCTTCGGGAGCATGAGCACGGTCGAGGCCTCGACCTCCTTGCCGATGCGGGCGCCGAGCGCACGCAGCCAGACGGGCGTGAGGGTGCTCGAGTAGAGCGGGAAGAGCCAGGTGCGGGCCTCGTCGAGGAGGCGGATCGTCGTCCACGCGCGCCAGCCCTGGCCGCCGTGGATCGGGTGGTAGCCCTCGCGCAGACCGTGGCCGAGCAGGCGCACGGCGCCCAGGATGACGAGGGCCGTCGTGACGAATCCGACGAGGGTGGCGGGCACGACGCCGATCGCGGTGATGCGAGCGAGGTCGGCGACCGAGTCGGCGTCCTTCAGCCACGGCCAGCAGACGGCGATGCCGGCTGCGGCCCCGACGGCGGGCACGAGGGAGGCTGCGATACCGGAGGCGGCGTAGGCGCCGAGCCAGATCGGCTTGTTCGGCGGCGCCTCGTCCTCCCACGGGCCGCGTGCCTCGCCGATGTGGACGGCCGGCGCTCCCGACCACAGTTCACCGGCGTGGACGTCGCCGAAGACGCCAGAACCGGGGGCCACCTCGGCACGCTTGCCGATGCGTGCGCCCGGCAGGAGCGTCGAGCGGGTGCCGACCCGGGCGTTCGCGCCCACCTCGATGCGCCCGAGGTGGAAGACGTCGCCGTCGATCCAGTGCCCGCGCAGTTCCACCTCGGGCTCGACCGAGCAGCCCTTGCCGAGCGTGAGCAGGCCGGTGACCGGAGGCAGGCTGTGCAGGTCGACGTGTTTGCGGATGTCGCAGCCGAGCAGTCGTGCGTAGAACTTCACGAGGGGAGCGCCCGCGAGCGTCGTCGCCCCGAGTTCGTCGGCCAGACGCTCGGCGAGCCAGACGCGCAGGTGGGTGCGTCCACCACGGGTGTAGGCGCCGGGCTGCACGCCCCGCAGGATGACGCGGGCGGCGAGCGCGGCGAGGATCATGCGTCCCGGCGGCGCGACGAAGAGCACCCAGCCGAGGGCGATCCAGAACCAGTCGAGCGTCGGAATCCACGCGAGTCCGACGGCGTGGGCGAGGTTCGCGCCCGCTCCGAGCCACGTCAGCCACCGCAGCGCGGAGAACTGCCGGACGGCGAGGGAGGCGACCACCTGCATCGTCTGGGTACTGCGTCGCACCCGGACCACGTCGTCGTTGAGGCGCGTGGTCGGCGAATCCATCGCGTCGATCGCGGCGGCGAGCTCGGCGATCGACTCGTTCTCGTAGACGTCGGCGACCGTGAACTCGGGGTGCGTCTCGCGGACGCGGGCGACGAGTTGGGCGGCGCTGAGCGAACCGCCGCCAAGGTCGAAGAAGTTGTCCTCGGGGGAGGCCGGCGGTGCGCCGAGGATGGCGGTGTAGAGCTCGCGAAGGCGGGCCGCGGTGCCGGTGAAGGCGCCGTCCTCGTCGTCGGAGGCCATCTCGAGCGGCCACGGCAGGGCGTCGCGGTCGATCTTGCCGGAGGTGCGCGTCGGCAGCGTGTCGACGACCGCGAGTTGAGGCACGAGCGCGGCGGGCATGGTCTCGCGCAGATGAGCGGTGGCGGCCTTGCGGTCGAAACCGTCCTCGACGGTGAGGTAGCCGACGAGAAGCTTGTTGCCGGTCTGGGAGGTACGCACTGCAGCGGCTGCGCCGCTCACTCCGGGAAGCTGGAGGAGGTTCGAGTCGATCTCGCCGAGCTCGATGCGCCGGCCGCCGAGCTTGATCTGGTCGTCGGCGCGGCCGTTGAAGACCAGGCCCTGTGGGTCGTTCACGACGATGTCGCCGCTGCGGTAGGCGCGCTCCCAGCCGAGCGTCGGCATGGGGGCGTACTTCTCTGCATCCTTGGCCGGGTCGAGGTAGCGGGCGAGCCCGACGCCGCCGATGATGAGCTCGCCGGGCTCGCCCTCGGGCACGGGGTTGCCCTCGCCGTCGACGACGGCGAGATCCCAGCCGTCCAGCGGCAGGCCGATGCGCACGGGTGGTTCGCCCGTCAGCTGCGCGGCACACGCGACGACGGTGGCCTCGGTGGGGCCGTAGGTGTTCCACACCTCGCGTCGCTCGTTCGCCAGGCGCGCGCCGATCTCGGGCGGGCAGGCCTCTCCGCCGAGGATGAGCAGGCGTACCTCGGCCAGCGCCTCGTGCGGCCAGAGCGCGACGAGCGTCGGCACGGTCGAGATGACGGTGATGTCGTTGGCGCTCAGCCACGGGCCGAGATCCATGCCGGACTTCACGAGGCTGCGCGGCGCGGGCACGAGGCAGGCCCCGTAACGCCACGCGAGCCAGATCTCCTCGCAGCTCGCGTCGAACGCGACGGACAAGCCCGCCATGACGCGGTCGCCCGGGCCGATGGGGGCGTCCTGGAGGAAGAGGTTCGCTTCGGCGTCGACGAAGGCGGCGGCGTTGCGGTGCGTCACGGCGACGCCCTTGGGCTTGCCCGTGGAACCCGACGTGAAGATGATCCATGCGTCGTCGGTGAGGCCCGGGTCGCCGGTGTGGGTGTTGCCGTCGTCCGCGTGCTCGTGTTCGCGGGGGCTGATGACGAGGTCCTTGCCCGCGATGGCGGCGACGTCGGCCTCACCGAAGACGGTGTCGGCGCGCTCGTCAGGATCGTCGAAATCGACCGGGACGTAGGCGCATCCAGCGACGAGGGTGCCGGCGATCGCGACGTAGAGGTCGAGCGTTCCGGACGGGATGCGGATGCCGATCCGCTCGCCGGAGCCGATACCCATCTCGTGTAGGGCGTCGGCGAACTGCTCTGCGGCGTCGGCGAACTCGGCGTACGTCATAACGTCGACGCCGTTGTCCACGGCCGGCGCGTCCGGGTTGGCGGCCACCGTCTCGCGCAGGATGTCGACGAGCGTTCGTGGCGCGGGTGCCCGGTCGGCCCGCAGCAGCGTACTTTCGGGTGAATCGCTCGTCATGAGGCGCATTGTCCTACCTCCAGATGACCTGGAGGTGACATGAGCCGCACCGGTGAGCCGAATCACTGCGCTAGCCGGTGGCTGGGCGGGGCGTCCGGTGGGAGAGACGCCGCCGCCTCCATTCGTCCCGCCGGGGCGAATGCGTGAGACTGGAACCATGAGCATCGGCATTCTCACCAGCGGAGGCGACTGCCCCGGACTCAACGCCGTCATCCGCGGCGCCGTGATGAAGGGTGACAAGATCTACGAGCAGGAGTTCGTCGGTATCCGTGACGGATGGCGCGGGCTCATCGTCGACGACATCTCGCCGCTGCCGCGTCGGCGCGTGCGAGGGCTCTCCAAGGAGGGCGGCACGATTCTCGGCACGTCCCGCACGCACCCCTATAACGGTATTGACGGCGTGGGCGGGCCGAAGGCGATCCGTGAGGTCATGGATCGCCACGGCATCGAGGCCGTCATCGCCATCGGCGGCGAGGGCACGCTCTCGGGCGCCGCGCGGCTCGCGATCGACGGGCTCCCCATCGTCGGCGTCCCGAAGACCATCGACAACGACCTGTCCGGCACGGACTACACCTTCGGTTTCGACACGGCGGTCTCGATCGCCACGGAGTCGATCGACCGTCTGCGCACGACCACCGAGGCGCACCACCGGTGCATGGTCGTGGAGGTCATGGGCCGCCACGTCGGCTGGATCGCGCTGCACGCCGGTATCGCGAGTGGCGCGCACGCCATCCTCATCCCCGAGGTGTCGGTGACGCTCGAGCAGATCGCCGAGTGGGTGCGCCTGACTCAGGCCCGCGGTCGCGCGCCTGTCGTCGTCGTCTCCGAGGGCTTCCAGCTCAAGAACGACCGCGGCGAGTCGGAGAACATCGTCGCCGAGCGCGGCCTCGATGCCGCCGGGCGTCCGCGTCTGGGTGGTATCGGCGAGGCGCTCGCGCCGCTCATCGAGGCGAAGACCGGCATCGAGACGCGCGCTGCGACGCTCGGCCATCTGCAGCGCGGCGGTGTACCGACGGCGTACGACCGTGTGCTCGCCACCCGGTTCGGGCACGCCGCCATCGACGCGGTGATGCAGCGCAAGTGGGGGCAGATGGTGGCGCTCAAGGGAATCGACATCGAGACGGTGCCGATGGACGAGGCCACCAAGGAACTCAAGAGGGTCCCGCGTGAGCAGTGGGACGACGTCGCCGTCCTCTTCGGCTGATGGCGTCGAGGTTCGTGCGGACGGCGCTCGCCTACCTCGGAATGGTGGGCGACGAGTCCGCTGAGTCGCGCCAGGTGGGCACCGTTGCCGCTCCGGCCCGTCAGGATCGTTCGCGTTCGGGCGGGCTGGTCGTCGTCGTGGTGTTCGTGCCGCGGGAGGCTGCCGACCGTGTTCGACGGGCGGCGGCCAGCGCCGGCGCGGGGGCGATCGGTGACTACCGGGCCTGCTCGTTCAGCGCGGCAGGTGAAGGGCGATTCGAGCCGCAGGTCGGGGCCCGCCCGACGATCGGTCGGGTCGGTGAGCCGGAGGTCGTCGACGAGATGCGCGTCGAGATGGTCGTGCCTCGGCCTGACGCTCGCCGCGTCGTCGACGCCGTCCTGGCGGCGCACCCCTACGAGGAGCCGGCCTGGCACGCCTACGAGACGCTGGGGCTTTCCGAGCTCTAGCCCTCGGGCGTGAAGATGTCCTCGATGCGGCACGTGAAGACGCGCGCGAGGCTGAACGCCAGGGGGAGCGAGGCGTCGTAGCGTCCCTTCTCGATCGAGATGACGGTCTGTCGCGAGACGCCGAGCTCGTCGGCCAGCCGCTGTTGCGACCAGCCGCGCTCGGCGCGCAGCGCGGGCAGATTGTTCTCCACGTCAGCTCTCGCGTCGCTTAATGAGCAGGTAGCGCACGCTGACGTCCGCAGCGGCGAAGACCATGCAGGCGAGGAGGGCGTCCGACGCGGTGAGTCCGTCGCGCCACTGCGGCACGACGCTCAGTGCCATCGCGGTGAGGCCCATGACGGCGAGCAGGTCGTGGAAGGTACCGCGCGTCGCCCGGTCGTACCACTGCGCTTCGACCGACTCCTCCGGGTTGCGCACCGCGCCCTTCACGGTGCGGCGGTCGACGACGAGGATCCACCCGAGCGCGAGACCCGGCATGAAGGACGCGGCGGCGAGAACGATGCCGTACACGACGCCGTTGGTACTGCTGGCGAACGCCCAGGCGGCGAGGCCGAGGACGGCGGCCACTGCGACGCCGATTCCGATGGCTCCCGGCCAGGGTGAACGGCCCGAACGTGTGGTGCCCCAGGTGCTCTGCGTGGTCATGATGACTCCTCTTCGCGATGTCAAACACGCTTTACTGTTAAGGTTCCTTTACAGTAAAGCGTGTTTGACATCGCGGTCAAGGGTCAGCCCGAAGCCGGCGTTGTTCGAACGCCGAGAATCCTCGGGTGGGGATCAGGGCCAGAGCCAGCAGTAGATGTGCTTGCCCTCGTCCTGCGCGCGTAGCGTCAGAGCGACGAACTCGGCGAGGAAGTCGGCGAGATCACGCGGGCGAGGGTTCCACTCGTCGGCGTCCTCGGGTGCTTCGACGGCGGCCCACTGGGCGGCCAGCCCGTCGAACGGAGCCTCGCGCGTCGACATGAGCGCCACGAACCCCGGATCGACCTGGAGAACGAACTTCTGTTCGTCGGCGCTGACGGCCACCGGTGCGGGCCAGCCCGAGTCGAGGAACTCCTCGACGGGGACTCCCGTGAGCAGCTCGTTGAGGTAGCCGAGCGCGAGGCCCGGGTCGACGTCCTGACTCGCGACGACGTCGTACTCGGGTGCAGCGGAATCGGACTCGTCGTCGAAGGGGAGGGAGCGCAGGCCGGATTCGAGATCGACCGTGCGAGCGGCCTCCTCGTCGGTCGCGGCGGCGAAATAGTCGATCTGAAGGGCCATGCCGTCAGCCTACGGCCGACGAGCCTACTGCGAGCATTACCGCAGGCGTGCCGTGCCGTCGACGAGGAGGCCCAGGGCTGCCGTGTAGGTGGACATGACGATGCCGTCTGCGACGTCGCGGCTAGGCCCCTCGGGCAACAGTTGCCGCGCGACGATGACTGCGTCGGAGACGAGGAACAGTGGGCCCCCGATGCGGATCGCCGCGAAGGGGCCGGTGCCCGCCGGTGCCCCCTGCGACAGAGCCGCCATCGAGGCGAGCAGGACACCGTACCCAGCGACGACGGGGCCGGGTGTGCTGCCGGGGGGGGGGGGGGGGGGCCCCCCGCCGGCGGCGGGGGGGCGGGGGGGGGCC